>NZ_CBTK010000113.1 GCF_000531125.1 Candidatus Contendobacter odensis Run_B_J11
CGTGACTGGAGTTCAGACGTGTGCTCTTCCGATCTCAACTGGCCGGCGCTGGCGCAAGCCATTGAGTTCGGTGCGGGCTTCCTCGATGTCCTTGGCCGCCACGCTGCCGGCCAGTTGTTGCAACCGGTTCAGCCGCCGCGTGGCCAGATCAAGCTGGCTGTCCAGCTCGGCCAACAATGCTCTTTGGCCGGCAGTTTCGATACTCGCGGCCACCGGAATCACATAGCCGAGTACCTGATCGGCGTTCACCGCCTGCCCCAGATACGGTAAGCCATCGCTGGTCGGCGTGATGCGCCCGGTCTGCGTGGCTTGCACCCGACCGCTTTGGTTGGGATCAGCGACGAGATGCCCATTCAATTCCACGGTGCGCGGCAGTTCCTGCCGCGTGGTCAAGGTGGTGCGCAAACCGAGCACCCGTTGCACCGGCTTGGGGACGAACAGGCTGCCGTCGGGGAATCGTTGCGCCCGCTCGCCGCTGGTGGGCAGGATCGCCGCTGGCGGGTCGGCGCTGTGGTCTTCGCCGCCATGCGCCAACGCCGGTGGGCTGGGCAAGCTCAACCCCAGCAATAGGGGTAACAGCGCGACGGCAGTCGCCGGGCCGCCCCGCCCCAGCAGCAATCCGAGCAGCAGTCCGACCGCGCCTGCGCCGAGCCATTCCAACCATCGTCGCCACCCGCCGGAGATCGATGCTGGAGCAATGGCAGGCGGGGATGGGATCACCAGATTGCCGATGAGAATATCGCTAACGCCTTCCGCGTCCACGGTCACGATCAGCTCGTGAGCGCCCGGCGTGGTCCAGGCGGCGATATCGTGCACTCGATACGCGCCGTCGGCACTCGCAACAGCAGGCCGCGATTGTCCATCGCTTTCTACCGTGATTCGGGCGTTGAGAACCGGTTCATTGGTAGCGTAGCGGTCGAGATAGAGATCCAAGGTTCGATCATGCAGGATCGCGACGATTTGAAAGTCCGGGCTGCTGGCTTCCAAACGGGGGCGAGCGGAGGGCGCGGCAGCAGCGATCTTGGCGTCGCCGTGATCCTCCCCACCATGCGCGAAGACCAGCCCTGGCAATACCCACAACAGTCCGAGCAATCCAAACAGTCCGAGCAGACGCTGATAGCGCTTCATGGCAAGACTCCTTGCGCTTGGTTCAGGCGAGCGCGGGCGCGAGCGACGCGCAACTGCTGGCGGGTAAAGTCGAGTTCGGCAGCGGCGGCGCTGCTGCGGGTTCTGAGCAGGGTCGGCAAATCGAGAAAGCCCAGATCAAAGCTTTTCTGGAGGAGTTCCAAATGTTCACGGGCGATGGCTTGCCGTTCGCGGGCGGCGGCCAAGCGTTCGGTTTCATGGGTCAACTGGGTCTGCGCGGTGGCGACGGCCAGCGGGAGCCGGTCATCGGCCAGCGCCTGGGTGGCGGCGGCTTCATTCAGTTCGGCCTGGGCCGCAGCTACCTCGGGCCGTCGGAACCGGTCTCCGCCCAACGGGATGGCGATGCCGATGCGCAGGGATGTCTCGCCGTCCTGGCCGTATTCGGCGCGGTCGTATTTAGCGCCCAGGAGCAGCGCCGGTCGTTCGTTCAGGGCTTTGCCCGCCAGCCGCACCTTGCCTTCGGCGGCGGCAGCAGCGGCGTGCGCCGCTTGGCGTTCGGGATGTTCGTCGGGCGCGCTGGCGACAGCTTCTTCCAGCGGCGAGGGGAGTTCGTCGGTGCCGGTGAGTTGGCGATACGCCAATCGGGCCTCCTGCAATTCAATCGCTTTTTCCAGGGTTGCCTGACGAGCAGTAACCGCTTCATCGCGAGCCAGCAGCGCATCGGCGCTGCCGAGTGCGCCCGCCTTGACCCGTCGGCTCACATCCTGCTTGAGTCGTGCGGCGTCGCTTTCCTGCTGCTGCGCCAACCGGTGTTCCGCTTCAGCGAGCTTGACCGCCCAGGCGGCTTCGCGCAGCTTGCCGGCCAGTTCCAACCGTAATGCCTGACTGGCTGCCGTCACACTTTCGCTTTCCCGATGAGCCAGCGCGGTGCGCGCCGTCCGCTCGCCCGGCCACCACAGCGGCAACGCCAGTTCCGCCTCCAGTTCCTGAAACCCCCGGTTCTCGGTCAATCGATCCGAGGTGACCTGGGCGCCGAGGACTGGCGGCGCCGCCAGCCAACCGGAGGCGATGGCGCCTTTGGCCGCCGCTTCGTCCTGCCGCGCCGCGACCGCTTGGGATGAGGGATAACGGAGCCAGGTTTGCTCCAGAATGTCCTTGAAACTGGCTGCGTTCGCCGCAACGGCAACGCAACCGGCTAACAGGCTAATCAATAAGCGCATGACACCCTCACGCTGACGTGAACGTTACGGATTACCTACCGCTGGCGGATGCTATCGGCATCGCCACGGCGAATAACCACGGGACGGCAATCGGGTGGGGATTCAGGCGCGGGGAGGGCGCTGGGGCGGATCAGGGGTGAGAGGAGGCAGAAGAAATACGACTTGGCCGGGCGGTTCGGCCTGCGGATCATAAGCCAGCATGGGCGGTACGCCGGATAGCGCGTAGACCATACCCCAATCGCCGTTACTCTCGTCGAGCAGCGTGCCGTTAGAGTCGGCAGGGGTGGTATCGGGCGAGTGAGGGGCGACCACCACGACCGAATGTACCTTCACCCCATCCGGGTGCAGGTGCATCAAATGATCATGAGCGGGGACGGTGACCGATGAAGAGGCATGACTGTGCGGCAACCAGGAAGGCATCAACGCCGCCAGTGCCTGGAACGGCACAGCGAACATCAACGCGACCAGTAGCCAGTTACGACGTTGCGCGGCAGTCAAGTCAACGGCTTCCTTGGAAATTTATAACAGATTTTGCGGCGGTATTTTTTCAACCTACCGAAAAGCTATGGTACTTGTCAACCAAGCTGTTTTTCAGAACCCGACCACGCCTGGATCTCCCCCGTTGCTTGCGGGGGGAGAATTAGAAACTCCCGTCATGACTCCCGCCGGCAGCTAGAGTGCCGCTGTTTCGCCAAACCGTTAGTGCGGGTTTGAGAGCGCTGCCACCAAAAACATCGCCCCGGCGCTTTCCCATCACAGGGAAAGCGTCGGGGCGAGGGAAGTCATGCCCGGATCAGGCAATTTCGTCGAGTACGGCTTGCACCCGCTGCCCGATTTCCTCGACGGTACCCGTGCCCTTGATGTTGCGTAGCAGGCCCTTGCGGGTGTAGTACTCAATCAGCGGCGCGGTTTTCTCCTCGAACACCCGTAGTCGGTTACGAATTGTCGCTTCGTTATCATCAGCGCGACCGCGTCCCAGCAGCCGTTTGACGATCTCCTCGTAATCCACCTCGAAAAACAGCACCAGATCGAGCGGCTGGCTGATCCGATCCAGAATTTCGTCCAGAGCTTCAGCCTGCGCCAGATCGCGCGGGAATCCGTCCATCATGAAACCCTTGGGATTCGTCTTGGCAAGGGTTTGCAGCCCATGTTCGATCATACCCAGCACGATGTCGAACGGCACCAGATTGCCGGCGTCCATGTGCGGTTTGGCCCGCAGGCCCAGCTCGGTGCCAGCAGCCACTTCGGCGCGCAATAGATCACCGGTGGCGACCGTAGTGACCCCATAACGGGCAATGATGGCATCGGTTTGGGTTCCCTTGCCGGAGCCAGGGGCGCCTAGCAGAACGATTCTCATAGTGACTTCACTCTCGTAATTTTGGCAGGAACAACAATAGGGAGTTCGGCTGGAAATCCGGTGAGGGTCGAATCTGTCTTGTTCATCCACTGGATCCGCGCCGGGAAGCGATCCCGGTGGGAGGATACCCACTCGCGACTCGCGACTGTGGCTGTCAAGCATTCGGCCTTGTTGTAGTATAGGCATTCTTTCATCCATCAACCGCCGCACGAAAGGTCAACACCATGATTCTGGACAGAGTGGACGCCGGTCACAATCTCCCCGATGAATTCAATGCCATCATCGAAATCCCGGCGCATTCGGATCCGGTCAAGTACGAAGTGGATAAGGAGACCGGTGCGTTGTTCGTGGATCGCTTTATGACCGCCGCGATGCACTATCCTTGCAACTATGGCTATATCCCGCACACTCTGGGTGAGGACGGCGATCCATTGGATGTGATGGTGGTGGCTCCGCTGCCGGTCATCAGCGGCTGCGTGGTGCGCTGTCGGCCTCTGGGCGTACTGAGGATGACTGACGAGCAGGGCGGCGACGCCAAGGTGCTGGCGGTGCCAATCAAGAAGGAGTGCCCCCTGTACGATCAGATCGAGTCGGTCGAGCAGATGCCGCAGTCACAACTGAACCAGATCGCCCATTTTTTCCAGCATTACAAGGATCTCGATTCCGGCACCTGGGTTCAGCTTGACGGCTGGGGTGGCCTGGAGGAAGCCAAGACCGAGATCTTGCTGAGCGTGGAGCGCCATAACAACAGCCGTTCGTGAACCAAACGGTTATTTTCAGACCTTGCCGATGTCTCCAGACATTCGATTTGACGACCGAGATTGTCTTGGCGCTAGCATCGCCTATCCTTTAGGAACGTGCGGCACGCCAGATCCAAATCTTTCCCGCAGGATCTCCGGCATGGCGCGTTGCTGCCCATCAGTGTGCGCCACGTCCGCCGAGCAAACCCGTCTTTATCAACGACAACGAGCAGAACGAGGAGGAACTATGCAGTCCATTGATCTACTCTCGGGAGGGTTCACGCCATGGTAGCGATCAGCTTGATCATCGCGTTACTTTGCGCCGTGGGCGCCCTGGTTTACGGGGTCCAGTCAATCCAGTGGGTGTTATCCAAAGACGCTGGCAATGCCCGGATGCAGGAAATCGCTGCCGCCATTCAGGAGGGTGCCCGCGCCTACCTGAACCGGCAGTACACCACTATTGCAGTGGTAGGTGTCATCATCGGCGTGGTGATCTTTTTCACCTTGGGCGCGCTGTCCGCCATCGGCTTCGTAGTCGGTGCAATCTGTTCAGGTGCCGCCGGCTATATCGGCATGTACGTCTCAGTGCGCGCTAACGTCCGTACCGCTCAAGCTGCCCATAACGGTTTGAATGCGGCGCTGGAAGTCGCTTTTCGCGGCGGCGCCATTACCGGGATGCTGGTAGTCGGCCTCGGTTTGCTCGGCGTAGCTGGCTACTACATACTGCTGTACCTGTTTGCCGGCGCCGCTCCCGATCTCGGCCCACTGGTTGGACTGGCCTTTGGCAGCTCGCTGATCTCGATCTTTGCCCGTCTCGGCGGCGGTATCTTCACCAAGGGCGCGGATGTCGGCGCTGATTTGGTCGGTAAGGTCGAAGCGGGTATTCCTGAGGACGACCCGCGCAACCCGGCGGTGATCGCCGATAACGTCGGTGACAACGTCGGCGACTGCGCCGGAATGGCGGCGGATCTGTTCGAGACCTACGCGGTTACCATCATTGCCACCATGCTGGTGGGCAGTCTGAGCGTGCAAGTGTTTGGCGCAGACCTCGTCCAGAACGCTATTGTCCTGCCGCTGCTGATGGGCGGCGTGTCGATCATCGCCTCGATCATCGGCTGTAGTTTCGTCAAGGCCCGGGAAGGCGAAAAAATCATGAACGCGCTGTATCGCGGTCTGGCGGTGGCTGGGGGAATTTCCGCCGTGGCCTTTCTACCGGTTATCTTCGTGCTGATGGGTAGCCAGCATTTTTGGGGTCTTTGGGGTTCGGCGCTGGTGGGACTGGGTTTGACCGCAGCGATGGTGGTCGTCACCGAGTACTACACCGCCACCGAGTTCAGCCCGGTGCAAAAACTCGCGGAAGCCTGCACCACCGGTCACGCCACCAACATCATTGCCGGGCTGGCCGTCTCGATGAAGGCGACGGCATTGCCGGTACTGGCGGTCTGCCTGAGCATCGGTCTGTCCTTTCACTGGGCTGGGCTGTACGGCATCGCTATCGCGGCTACCTCCATGCTGTCGATGGCCGGCATTATCGTCGCCCTGGACGCCTACGGCCCGATTACCGACAATGCCGGCGGCATTGCGGAAATGGCGGAGATGGACGAGAAAATTCGCCGTATCACCGACCCGCTGGATGCAGTAGGCAACACCACCAAGGCGGTTACCAAGGGCTACGCCATCGGTTCAGCGGCGCTCGCGGCGTTGGTGCTGTTCGCCGATTTCGAACACAAGCTGAAAGTCGCCAATGTCAACGTCGATTTTTCCCTGACGGACCCGGTGGTGATCATCGGCCTGTTTATCGGCGGCATGATCCCGTTTTTGTTCGGGGCGATGGCGATGGAAGCGGTTGGTCGCGCTGCGGGCAGCGTGGTGGTCGAGGTGCGCCGGCAGTTCCGGGAAATCCCCGGGATCATGGAAGGGACTACCAAGCCCGACTATTCACTGGCGGTGGACCTGCTGACCAAATCGGCGATCAAGGAAATGATTGTGCCGTCGCTGTTGCCGGTGCTGGCGCCTATCGTGGTGGCGTTCGGCATGGCGTGGCTGCTGCCGGGTGAAAACGCCGGGCCGAAGGCGTTGGGTGGCCTGCTGATGGGCACCATTGTCACCGGTCTGTTCGTGGCTATTTCCATGACCGCTGGCGGCGGCGCCTGGGATAACGCCAAGAAGTATATTGAGGATGGTAATTTTGGCGGCAAGGGTTCCGAGGCGCACAAGGCCGCAGTCACCGGCGACACGGTCGGCGACCCCTACAAGGACACCGCTGGCCCAGCGGTCAACCCGCTGATTAAAATCATCAACATCGTCGCCCTGCTGATCGTGCCGCTGTTGGTGGCGATGAAGTAGGGGCTGTGGCTGAACTAAGCCACTTCAACGCCGCCGGCGAGGTCCACATGGTGGATGTGGGTGACAAGGAAGTCACTCACCGGGTGGCAGTCGCCGAAGGTTGGATTCAGATGCAGCCGGCCACGCTCGAACGGATCGTGGCCGGTTTGCATTTCAAGGGCGACGTTCTCGGCGTGGCGCGCATCGCCGGCATCATGGGCGCCAAGTGCACCGCCGACCTTATTCCTCTTTGTCATCCGCTGGCATTGACCCGGATCGCGGTCGATTTGCAACCGCTGCCGGAACAGAGCGCGGTCCGCTGTCGGGCTACGGTGGAAACTTTTGGCCGCACCGGGGTGGAAATGGAAGCGCTGACCGCCGTGCAGGTGGCGCTGCTGACCGTCTACGACATGTGCAAATCGGTGGATCGCGGCATGATTCTGACCAATATTGGCTTGCTGGAGAAATCGGGGGGTCAGTCTGGCGTCTGGCGGCGCGAGTGAGCGATCTCTACATCTTGGATCAACCGGCGCTGGTGGCTTTCTGTACCAGTCTGCAAGGCACACCGTGGCTGGCGCTGGATACTGAATTCATCCGCGAACAAACCTACTATCCGCAACCCGGCCTGATCCAGGTCGCCAGCGCCGACCGGGTGGCGAACATCGATCTGATGGCGCTGCCGTCGCTGGACCCATTGCTGGAACGGCTCTACGACCCGACGATAACCAAGCTGCTGCACGCTGGGCAACAGGATCTGGAAATCTTCTTTCATCTGCGCGGTGCGGTGCCGGCACCGGTGTTCGATACGCAACTGGCGGCGCTGGTGCTGGGGCAGGGAGATCAAATCGGCTATGCCTCTCTGGTCCGGCGAATGCTCGGCGTGGAGTTGGACAAGGCCCATACCCGTGCTGACTGGCGCCGCCGGCCATTGGAGCCGGAATGGCTGCGTTATGCGGCCGATGATGTGCGCTATCTGCCGGAACTGTACCGACAGCAGCGTACAGCGCTGGAGGAGCGCGGCTGGCTGGATGCGCTGGCTGAGGATTTCCAGAGGCTTTGCCATCCTGACCGTTATCGCTTGCAACCCTGGGAGAGCTGGCGGCGAATTCGGCAGCATTCCCGGTTGCATGGCGTACAGCGGGCGGTATTGCGGGAATTGGCGGCTTGGCGTGAGGAACAGGCCAGCACCCATGACCGGCCACGCCGCTGGATTTTGGACGACGCTGTTCTCATCGAACTGACCCGGCAGATGCCGAAAACGATGGAGGATCTGCAACGCATTCGTGGGTTGCCGTCGGCAACGGTACAACGAAAGGGCGAAATGCTGCTGGCGCGGATTGCTGCTGCCCGCGCCGAACCGCCGGAGCAATGGCCAACTTCGTCGCGCCGGCCAATTCTCACCTCGGATCAGGCGGCGCAAGTGGATGTTCTACTGACACTGATCGCAGCGCGGGCGAATCAATACAACATTCCACTTCGGTCGGTCGCAAATCGAGAAGATGTGGAACGGCTACTGATCGGTGAGGATTCGCCGCTGCGTCATGGCTGGCGAGCGGCGCTGGTTGGGCGGGAATTACAGGCCGGGTTAGACGACGATTTCAGCCACTGACCGCATTCGCCGCGCCTGACAGTGAACGGCAGCAAAATTCAGAATATCCGAAGCGCTGCCGCCCAGTGAAAGGGTCGCCACCGGAGGTTGCCGGTGGCGGAAGTGCGGTTTACAGATTGGCCGAACGCCACCACTGATTATGTTCCCGACGCAGCACTTCGTGCGAAGGCATCGGATAGAACGCCAGGTCGGGGCCATTACCCATGTAAAAACCCCTCTTGACCATCCGGTACGGGAATTCCAGTGAATGCACCCGATGCACCAGCTTGCTTTGCTTGGAATTGGGGTCCACTTCCAGCAGAGCCTCGCGCAGGTGGTGGATAAACGAGTAGGGGAGATCACCCAGCGCCCCGTTTTCGGGGTCCGTCGCCAGCGCACCCAAACCCAATTCGACGAAACAGAGACCGGGGAAGCGGATGAATTTGGCCGGCTGCTCGGTGACGCCGGTATAGTAGTCCACTGCATCGAGCGCACTGACCACCAGGCTGTTCACCGGGGCCAGATCCTGATACATGTGCAGGCCCGGCCCTTCCCGTGGCGTAATCTTGCCCGGCTCAAGACCCAGGGTATGGCCGTAGGCGGTGGTCAGGTAAAGCTTGCCCAATGCGCTGACCGGAATGTGTTCCAGCACCCGGTAGACCGAAATGTAGACCGAGTTTTTTGGCGTCCCATCCGGGTGTGCGGTGCAACGGGTCAGTCCCTCATCGATATTGAAAAATTCGTGACGGAACGCGGGATCAACCTCGAAAAAGATCGCTTGTCCCTTGGACTTGTATTTGTGGCCGGTGGCGTAGTACTGACCGAATTGTTCCGGGGTGAGCATGGACGCGATCAGCGCTTCGGGGATGAGCGAGAAGTAAAGATGCATGGTCATGGTGGTATTGCCCTCTCCAGGGTTTGGGAATGGTTTGACAGAAAACCTTTGCTTTAGGACAGCGAATTGTCGCAGGGGCGTCAAGGTAGAGTGTTCGCGCACGGATGGGGAAGGTCTCCTTTCACCCTGAGCAACAGGCCCCGGTTCGTTGCGAACGGCGTCGCTAAACTTAATTATGGTAGTTCATTGCGTGGATACGGTGAAGCAATCCTTAAATGGACACGATCCAAACCTACCGCATCAATCCTTCGATTTCAGCCTGAGTCTCCATCCCGTCCTCTCGGTTCAGGGAATGGTCGCCCCGGATCGAGCCAGTTCAGCGTCCAGATCGGCCAGTGTCGTGATCGGCGGCAGACATTTTAACCCGCTACAGAGATAAGCCGTCACCGGCGCAGCACTCACTCGTCGCTCGGCCAGCAGTCCAGTTGGCACGCGGGCATCGGTGGGAATGGCCAATGTCAGTCGGTGCGGCGCGTAGGATCTGGCGCAACGATCCCGCCATGCTTCCAGCGCTGCCGCCTCACTGCCTCGCAGCACGATGATCTGCACGGGATCCAGGTAGTCTTCCAGCGCCATCAACAGCGAGTTACAGGCGGTGGGAATCTGCTGGAGCGCCGGCCAGGCCCAGCGCAGGGTTCGTTCCGCCGCTTCCAGATACGCCATCCGCCCGGTGAGATGCCCCAGTTTTAACAGCACTTGCGCCGCGACGCCATTGCCGGACGGCAGGGCGTCGTCGTGTACCGGTTTGGGCCGCTGAATCAGCGCTTCATGATCGCTGGTGGTGAAATAAAAGCCGCCCGCCTCGCGATCCTCGAATTGATCGAGCAACACCTCGGCCAGCGTCAGGGCGAAATCCAGATCACCATCCCGCCAGCGACATTGCAGCAGTTCCAGAATGCCGTCTATCAGGAAAGCGTAGTCATCCAGATAGGCA
Organism: Candidatus Contendobacter odensis Run_B_J11; assembly: GCF_000531125.1. GTDB lineage: Bacteria > Pseudomonadota > Gammaproteobacteria > Competibacterales > Competibacteraceae > Contendibacter > Contendibacter odensensis. The sequence goes on from NZ_CBTK010000113.1 coordinate 10,146, forward strand.
TTCAGCCGCGACTGCCCGTCCTTGTAAACCGCCAGCAAACGGCCATTTTTCCATAACTGGGCGCGGATAAAATCGAGGGCGCGTTCCGCCGAAGCCACCAAGTCCGCTCGGTCCAGATGGCGGCCCGCTATCGCCATGCCTCGAATCATCAGCCCATTCCAGGCAGTGAGAATCTTCTCGTCGCGACCCGGCCAGATCCGTTGCGAGCGAGCCTCGAACAGCCTCTGCCGAGCCGATCTCAGCCACTCGGCGACTTGCACCGGGGGGACACTCAACCGGCGAGCCAGTTCGGAAGCCTCGGCAGTGACCCGCAAATGCCAGGCGTGGTTTTCAAAATTGGGCGGCTGTTCCAGTCCGTAACAGACGGCGAAGGCGAGATATTCCTCAGTGCTGTTCAATAGTGCGCGGACCTGATCGGGGGTCCACAGGTAGAACGTGCCTTCCTTGCCTTCGGAGTCGGCGTCCAGCGTGGCGTAATAGCCACCGTCCGGCGCTTGCATCTCTCGCACCGTCCAGTCGCCGGTTTCCGCTGCGACCGTGTGGAACAGCGGTTCCTGAGTCAGTTGCCCGATCTGGCTGTAAAGCGCCAGCAGCGGGCCGTTGTCGTACAGCATTTTCTCGAAGTGGGGAATCTGCCATTCGGCATCCACCGAGTAGCGGCAAAAGCCGCCGCCCAGATGGTCGTAAATTCCGCCCAGCGCCATTTTGCGCAGAGTGAGCGACACTGCGGTTTCAGCCTGCGGGTCCGGTTCACCGCGCTGGATGCTACCAGCCCAATGCCGCAGCAGCCGTTCCAGATTGACGGGATGCGGGAATTTGGGGGCGCCGCCGAAACCGCCATGCACCGGATCGAAGCTGCGGATGAGTTGCTGGTATCCGACCTGGAGCGGCGCTGCGGTCAGCACCGTATCGGCGGCGGCGGATGGGGTGGCGACTTCGGCGCGCAGGGCCTCCAACAACGCCCGATTCTGCTGGCGGAGTTCGGGCGCGTGCTGGTGGTAATGGTGATTGACCCGTTGCAGGATTTCGACGAAAGCCGGCATTCCGTAGCGGGGCGTTTTGGGAAAATAAGTGCCACCAACGAAGGGAATCTGATCGTCGTGGGTCAGAAACAGGGTGAGCGGCCAGCCACCGGATCGCTGATGCAGCATGTGGAAAGCAGTCTGGTAAATTTTGTCGAGGTCGGGCCGTTCCTCGCGATCCACCTTGATGTTGATGAACAGCTTGTTCATGACTTGGGCGGTAGCTTCGTCCTCAAACGACTCATGCGCCATGACGTGGCACCAGTGGCAGGCTGAGTAACCGATGGACAGCAGGATTGGTTTGCCTTCGCAGTGGGCTTTTTCCAGCGCTTCCGCACCCCAGGGATACCAGTCCACCGGGTTGTGCGCATGTTGGCGCAGATAGGGACTGGTCTGGTGAATCAAGCGGTTGGTGTGCGAGTGTTCGGACATGGCGGGTTTCCAGTGGGCGGCGCGGCAGAGGGAACGCAACGGTTTCCATGAGTCCGTGCGGGGTGGCGGATGGTTCCTTGTCTAAGTGCCATCGGTGTCAGCGGAAGTTGCTAATGTTTGCTAGTCCAAAGCTGGCGGCGATGCCGCTTTCGACTGTAAAAAATTCTGACGATTAAGTATAAACCCGTATGTCAACGCACACCTTGCGTTCGTGGTATCGTTCCCAAACCTTTAGCACTACGGGTATCCCCAGAAATAGCAGGTATTATTGCGGGTATAAACCGCTGTAACTGGAAATAGATTTTAATGACAGGACTTTCGCCCGGCAGGCATCCTGTGTCATACCAGTGGAAACCGGTAGCCACGGTTTTTAACCGATTACTGGATTCCTGCTTTCGCCGGAATGACGGAAAGCGAAAGTCCTGAATTAAAAAAATGAGGTAGCCGCGCCATGCTGCTGATGATCGATAACTACGATTCCTTCACCTACAACCTGGTGCAATATCTCGGTGAGCTGGGCGAAGACGTACAGGTGGTCCGCAATGACCAAATCACCCCTGCTGAAATTGCCGAAATGCGCCCGGAGCGCATTGTGTTATCTCCCGGTCCCTGCACCCCCACTGAAGCGGGCATATCGCTGGCCGCGATTGCACGCTTCGCCGGTGAAATTCCATTGTTCGGTGTCTGCCTCGGTCACCAGAGTATCGGCCAAGCCTTCGGCGGCCACATCGTTCGCGCCGGTCAGGTGATGCACGGCAAGACCTCTGCGGTTTACCATCACGGCCAAGGGGTGTTTACCGGGCTGCCCAACCCGTTTACCGTGGTGCGCTATCATTCGCTGGTGATTGAGAAAGCCACCGCGCCGGACTGTCTGGAGATCACCGCCTGGACCCAGACCCCGAACGGCGAGATCGACGCAATCATGGGGGTGCGTCATAAAACCCTACCGGTCGAAGGAGTGCAGTTTCATCCTGAATCGATCCTGACGGAACACGGCCATGCCCTGCTGCGCAATTTCCTCACCCGGCATTGAACGCTCTGGAGAACCGCCTGATGTCCATCACTCCGCAGGAAGCCCTGCAACGCGCTATCGAACACCGCGAGATTTTCTACGATGAAATGCTGTCGCTGATGCGGCAGATCATGGCGGGCGAGATTTCCCCAGTGATGACCGCCGCGATTCTTGCCGGCCTGCGGGTCAAGAAAGAAACCATCGGCGAGATTACCGCCGCCGCGACGGTGATGCGTGAATTGTCCACCAAGGTTCAGGTTCCGCCGCCACATGAGCATTTCGTAGATATTGTCGGCACCGGCGGCGATGGCTCGCACACTTTTAATATCTCCACCGCCGCCATGTTTGTCGTCGCCGCTGCCGGCGCTCGCGTCGCCAAGCATGGCAATCGCGGCGTTTCATCCAAATCCGGCAGCGCCGACGTGCTGGAAGCGCTGGGCGCACGGATCGATCTCCAAGCCGAACAGGTGGCTGAGTGCATTCAAGCCACTGGCCTCGGCTTCATGTTCGCGCCCAACCATCATTCGGCGATGAAAAACGTCGCGCCGGTTCGCCGCGAGATGGGAATACGCACTATTTTTAACATCCTCGGCCCGTTGACCAATCCGGCAGGTGCGCCCAATCAGTTGATGGGGGTCTTTCATCCCGATCTGGTCGGTATCCAAGTGCGGGTGATGCAGCGGCTCGGCGCGCATCATGTGCTGGTAGTGTGGGGCAAGGACGGCATGGATGAAATCTCGCTGGGCGCGGCGACGCTGGTGGGCGAACTCAAAAACGGCGAGATTGTGGAGTACGAGATTCACCCGGAAGATTTCGGGTTGGCGATGATGTCCAATCGCGGCCTCAAGGTCGAAACCGCCGAACAATCAAAAGCGATGTTATTGACGGCATTGAATAACGAACCCGGCACGCCCCGCGATATTGTGGCGCTCAACGCTGGCGCGGCGCTGTATGCGGCTAACCTCAGCGACTCGATTGGCGAGGGTATTCGGCTGGCGCAGGAAACGCTCGCCAGCGGCGCGGCGCGAGCCAAGCTGGACGACTTCGTGCGCTGCACTCAGAAACTGGCGTCATGAGCGACGCGCCCGATATTCTGAAAAAGATCCTTGCGCGCAAGGTTGAAGAAATCGCCGAGCGCAGCAACCGGTTGAGCTTGCAAGAGTTAATCCGACGGGTTGAGAAGCTGCCGCCGCCGCGTCCTTTGCTGGATCGACTGGAACAGACGATTGCTCTAGGTCGACCAGCGGTCATTGCTGAAATCAAGCGAGCCTCGCCGAGCAAGGGCTTGTTGCGCGATCCATTTCTGCCGGCGGAAATTGCGCGAAGCTACGCCGCCGCCGGTGCGGCGTGCCTGTCGGTACTCACCGACCGCGATTTTTTCCAAGGTCATGAGGATTATTTGCAGGAAGCGCGGGCGGCTTGCGAACTGCCGGCGCTGCGCAAGGATTTCATCATCGATCCGTATCAAGTCTATGAAGCGCGACGGATCGGAGCCGATGGCATCCTGCTCATTGTCGCGGCGCTGGAGGACGCGGCGCTGCGGGACTTGGCGCGACTGGCGGCGGATTTGAAAATGGATGTGCTGGTGGAAATCCACGATGCTGATGAGCTGGAACGGGCGCTGGCGATTGACGCGCCGCTCATCGGCATCAACAACCGCAACTTGCGCACCTTTGCAACCCGGCTGGACGTGACGCTGAATCTGTTGTCCCGGATTCCGCCGGATCGCGTCGTGGTCACTGAAAGCGGCATTCATACCCCAGCGGATGTGGCGCTGATGCGCGCACATGGCGTTCATGCTTTTCTGGTGGGCGAGGCGTTCATGCGGGCGGATGACCCCGGCGCGAAACTGGCGGAATTATTTGGCGTTTGAAGGCGTCCCTTCATCATTTTCAGGAGCGACCCTGATGAAAACCCGCGTCACCTGGCTGGAAGATATGACCTATGTGGCCCAATCTCCGAGTGGACATGCCGTGGTGCTGGATGGCCCGCCGGAATTGGGCGGGCATAATCTTGGGCCACGCCCGATGGAAATGCTGCTGATGGGAATGGGCGGCTGCACTGCGATTGATGTCGTCAACATCCTGCGCAAAGCACGGCAGGATCTACGCGGCTGTGAAGTGCAACTCGAAGCCGAACGGGCTGATAGCGATCCCAAGGTGTTTACCGCTATCCATGTCCATTTCATCCTGACGGGCAAAAACCTGAGCGCCAAGCACGTCGAACGCGCCATTCAACTGTCGGCGGAAAAGTACTGCTCGGCCTCGATCATGCTCGGCCAAACCGCCAAAATCACCCACACTTCTGAAGTCCACGACGCCTGAGCGCCTCCGCTGCAAAATCTTGGTACTCAGAGGTGGCTCCGAAAATTTGGACCGGCTGATAAGTGCAATTCATCAGCGATTACGTCCAGTAAACTCGGGGCCATGCGGCGACATTCCTGCTACTGGCCCTCTTCCTCGCCCTGCGGCAAATTGCGTTGTTCCCATCCCCATGTCCACGAGAGGTTTTGAAAGTGGCCGCGCAGCCCGTTGTTGAATCGGACGACCGTCCACATCAATCGCCCGGTAGGGTCGGGTGGGACAGGCATTCTCGCAAGCGCCGCAGCCAATGCAGAGCGCCTCCCGTACTTCCGGGATACTCAGGCCATCGTGATATGGAACCCTGTGAACAGCCTGAGTAGGACAGGCTTCTTCGCAGACACCGCAAGCGATGTGGTCAGTATGGACCATGCAATTGATGCGGATGAAGTGGGCCACGCCGAGTTGAACCGTTTGCTTGACGGTTAGATCCAGCGGACGGATCGCGCCGGTCGGGCAAATCTGGCCGCAACGATTGCATTCGTAGCTGCAATAGCCGGCGGCAAAATCCAGGCGAGGTTGTAGCAACCCGGACAGGCCGTATTCCAGCAGCGCCGGCTGCAATACACCATAGGGACAGGCGCTCACGCACAAATGACAGGCGATGCATAGATCGTTGAAGCGGGCCAGATTTCCAGCACCGGGTGGTGCAACCGGCCAAGTCTTGCGATTGGCCTGCACGGTCGGAATCCGGTTATACGGTGTCGCTTCGCCGCTGCCGGATCGGGACAGCCCCGCCAGTCCAACCAGCGCTGTCGCACCCACCCGCAGCAACGCTCGCCGCGAAACTCTCCTCTCCTTGTGAGAGGTTGGGATGAGTGAAGGTGAGGGGTGAGATAGCACCGGCGTTGAACGGGCATAGCCGATGCCCTGGGCCTCACACACTGCGATGCAGTCGAAACAGGCTACGCAACGGCTGAAATCCACTTCCTTGGTTTTCAAGTGAATGCAACCGGCTTTGCAATGGATCGAACATTGGGCGCAAAGGATGCAGGCATCTTTGGGAATGCGGATTTTGAATACCGCGAAGCGCGATACCAGACCCAGCAGCGTACCCACAGGACAGAGTGTGTTGCAGAACAGTCGGCCCTTGGCCGCACTCAACCAGACCAGCCCGATCAGGAACAACACTGGAAAAACCAGCGTCGTCAGTAGCGGCGCTTTCCAATGCAATGGAAACGGCCCGCGCAGTCCCACTGCTTCCAGCAGCGATCCCACGCCATTGTGGGCGAAAATATAGAGCGGTCGCAGCAGATCGCCGACGATCCGGCCAAAATTGCTAAAAGGATCCAGCAGAACGACCGCCAGAATGCTGCCGCTCAGGAACAGTCCTACCGTCAGCGCCAGCACTGCGTAGCGCAGCGCGTCGTGCGGCTTCTGGTATTTGAACTTGATCTTGCGCGGCTTGCGAAGCTTGTCGGCAATGCGGATCACGATGTCCTGAAGCACACCGAGCGGACAGAGCGCTGAACAATATACGCGGCCAAATAACAAAGTTAGCGCCAGCACCGCCAGAAAACCGGTTCCCGCCCACGCCAAAGTCTGGCTGAATTTCAGCAGCGACGGCACAAATTGCGGGTACAGCACTACGTTAGCCCCCGGCGCTTCTCCGATTTGCGCGAAATCCATAAACAGTAGCGTAGTCAACACCAGGAACGTCAGCGCCACGATGACCCGGATTCGTTTTAGCTTTATCTGCTTCATGGTGATCCGCTCTCCGTTGCATCAACCATAGACAAATAATCCATGCGTGATTTCTTGCTTCAACGAGGCCGGTTTCGCCGGGGTCTTGCGACCGACGCCAGCGCCTTCCTCTCCACAGGCGTGACTTCCCGTCCAACTGACGGTAGCCAGCGCTTCACGCTGGATATTCAACGCCGCGTTCACGTCGCGGTCGTGTTCCGCGTCGCAGTGGGCGCAGGTCCATTCACGAACGGACAGCGGCATGGATTCGTGATAACCGCCGCACGCCGAGCACGTTTTGCTACTCGGAAACCAGCGATCCACCACCACGACCGTGCCGCCCGACAACGCGGTTTTGTACTCCAACTGGCGGCGAAACTCGTAAAAGCCGATATCACTGATCGCGCGAGACCGTGTGGCGTTCGCCATCATCCCTTTGACGTTCAGGTCTTCGATGCCGATCAGACCGAAGCGCTGCGTCAACTCGGTGGTCGTTTTGTGCAAGAAGTCCTGCCGGACATGGGCGATGCGGGCGTGGATCTTCGCCAGTTGGACCGCCGATTTGCGCCGGTTGGCGCTGCCTTTTTGCGTGCGGGAATGCTGCCGGGAACGCCGTTTCATCCGCTGGAGATGCTTTTTCAGCGGTTTAGGACTGTCGATCTTTTCTCCGGTAGACAAGGTGATGGCCGTGGAAATGCCGAGATCAATCCCGACCGTCGCTTGGCTTTCGCCGACGGGTTCGGGACGGTCCATCTCGACGGGAATGGAAATGAACCAGCGGTCGGCTTCGCGGCTCAAGGTGGCCGACAACGGCTTACCGTCCAATCGCAATTCTTCACGCAGCCGCACCCCACCGATTTTCGGTAATCGAATCCGTTGACCGTCAAAAGCGAAGGTGCCAGGGCCGTTGTCCAGCCGGGCGGAATCGTGAATGCCGCGTTTTTTGAAGCGCGGGAATTGGGATTGTTTTTGAAAGAAGCGCTGATAGGCGCGGCCCACATTCTTGATGGCTTGCTGCGGGACGGATTTGGGCAGATCGAGAATCCAGGGAAACTCGACCGGCTTGATCGCGTTGAATTGGCGACGCAAGGCCGCTTCATTGGGTTTTTCGCCCGCCTCAAACTGCCGTTGCCATTCCGCCAGCACCCAGTTGTAGGCCAACCGGGATGCGCCGACGCACTGCCGGAACCGCGCCTCTTGAAGTTTATTGGGCTTGAGTTCAATCCGGTGGGTCAGGACGGTTCGCATTGCATCGCCTCCAGCGCCCGTTTCGCCCGGCTTTCTGCCGCTCGCCGCCCATATAACCGAGCGCACATCGAGGTCAACACCTCGGTCAGGTCGCGCACGAGGTCATCCGTGACTTCAGCGGCATCAACAACAATCAGCCTCCGACCTTGCGCTGCGAGTGCGGATTCGACGTATTCAAACCCAAACCGCATCAGCCGGTCGCGGTGCTCGACCACCACGGTCGTCACGGTGGGCGTCCGCAACAGCCGCATTAAACCGCGCCGGTGGCCGTTCAGACCCGAACCCACTTCCTTGACCATTTCGGTCACACGCCAGCGGTTTTCGGCAGCGTAGACCGCCAGCCGGGCTATCTGGCGTTCCAGGTCGGCCTTTTGGTCGGCGCTGGAGACGCGGGCGTACAGCGCCACACCGCTCTCGGTCGCCGTCACCGGCGGATGCACGATGACCGTCCCGGTCAGTAGTTGTTCCGATGGAATCGGCAGCTTGCCGTCTCGCCACAACCGCCAAGCGGTTTTGTACGACAATCCTTGCGATTTAGCCCATACACTGAGTTTCATAGCGGCTATTCTGCCATGAGTATCAATGTATGTCTATATTTCCTTCAACTGTCGCTAACCCTGCTAGGGCTTTCGTTTGGAGTTGCGCAACCTCAATAATCTGACAGGACTTCTGCCCGGCAGCTATTTTGCGTTATACCTGCGGAAGCCGGTATCCAAGTTCCTTAACTGATCACTGGATTCCCGCTGATGCCGGAATGACGGAAAGTGAAAGCCCTGATTTTGTGTAACTACCCCGGAAGATGCCAGAGCCTAACGTTTCATTGACATCCTCCCCGCCTCCCGCCTACGCGGGGGCAGGCTCTAAAGGACGGGGATTCCTGATTCACTTCAGAGCCAGCGATTGATGCCCCAATCGGAGAATGTTCAGTGCCGCGTTGACATCGCGATCATGGACCGCGTGGCATTCGCCGCACACCCATTCTCTGACCCCAAGACCCTTTCGACCTTTGGGGCCGCCCATCGAACCGCAACCGGAACAGGTTTGGGTTGAGAGATGTTCCGACACCTCTCGATACACCACTTTCCGCGCAATCGCTTTATAGTCAAGAAAGTGCCGAAACATAGACCAACCGGCGTCGTTTACCGATTTCGCCAAGTTCGCTTTCGTCAATTTGGAACTGCTGATATTTCCAATCACGATCAACTCGCATTCCTGAGTCAACCGATGCGATTCCTTATGCAGAAAATCTTTGCGTCGATTCGCAATTTTGGCGTGAAGATTCCGGGCGTGGCGCGAACGCCGCTTGCGTTGATGCTCCGCAATGCGTTTCTGCTGACGGCGATACCACTGGGGCGCTTCAATCTTGTGTCCATCAGAACACGTCGCCAGCGTTTTCAGCCCCAAGTCAATGCCAATATGCTTTGTTCCAGTAGTCGCTTCGGCTTCTGGGACTTCGCAGACGAAATTGACGTACCAGCGTTGGCGGGAATCCTGACTGAAACTGCCACATTTAACCGGGCCGGGGAGTTCGCGACGGTTCCAAAATCGGAACGTGTGACCGGCATAACGCACGGTATCGTCAATCACTTGAACGCCAACCGCCTTGAACGGAATCCAGCCCGGCGACCGCTTCCCACGCCAGCGCAATTTGCGCTTCTTGAATTGCTTACGGCGGGTTTCGTACTGTTCGCAGACCGCCTGCACCGTTTGCGAATGCAGACCCAGTTCCTTGCTGCTGCCCGTGGTGAGTTTGCACAGGTCTTGATACGTCGGCCAGCGCTGATTCCAGCGCAGCGCGTGGTCTTGCGACTCGTTGCAGAAATTCCACACCTGATTGCACGCCCGTGCCAAAGCCGTGAGTTCGGCGGCGCAACCGGAATCTTTGATGCGGTACTGGAACGTCTTGATCATGAGCAACATTTTAACCAAAAAGTGGGTGCTCTACGAGCGCCGCGCGCTCCATCCCCGGCCTAAAGGCCGAGGCTTTTCGCGCAAATCCGGGTAAAACACGGCCAGCCAGACGGCGGGGCGCGAGGTGAACGTCACCCGGTGGCGGGTGTGCGCTGGCAGGTTGAGCGTATCGCCTTGGCGCAGACGAACCCGTTCGCCGTCGGCAAATTCGATTTCTCCTTCGCCGACGAGCAGCAACACCCATTCATTCTCGTCCTGGTCATACCAGAAGTCGGCGGGGGAAACGTGGCCGTTCGATCCGCACCGCGCCCTGCCGGATCAGTTCAGTGAACACTTCATCGGTGAGGTCGTTGGGGAGTGGATGGAGCAGGTTAGTTGTGGGCGACATCAGCGCCCTTCCGCACGAGCCAGGTTCAGTTCCAACAGCCGCCGTAGTACTTCCTCATCACTCAAATCGGTCGGCCAGCCGTAAGCCGCCACGACGGCTTCGTCCAAATCCCGATGGGCGTTCGCCAGCCAAGTGGGACGTTCGTTGTAGAGATTGGTCAAAGTGCGCTTCTTGAGCAGGGCGGCGGCTTCATCGTTCACCGGCAACAGTCGGTCGGGATAACCGGGCACGATTTCCGGCACGCGCCGAATCCACTCCGGGGGATTAAGCCAGTTTTCCCGAAGCTCGTTTAATTGGTGGGTGGCTTGGGCAACCTTGGGAAAGCAGGCGTCCGGGTCTGGATCAGTCAAGACACCTTCCGGGAACGGGAAGGTCTCGAAGCAGGTAGTGGGCGTATAGCGAGGATCGTTGCCCGCACCATGCCAAGTGCAGCAGGCCAGTGACCAGAGTTGGTGAATCTGCGAATGCAGAATTCCAAATGTGGTGTCGTCATCGCGGGCAACAACAATGAGTTTCTTATCGGGCAAAACGCTGGTCGGCAACCAGACGAAAACACGATATTTGGCGACTTCTGGCGTGGCGATACAACGCGCCAGCGGCATCAGGGCGGCGCGCATTGCAACTCTCGGTTCGCCATGCCGCCACCAGAACCGGCGATAAGCCTCTCGATTATTTTGTTCCCGCTCCGGTTTAACCAACCTTAAAACGTACTCAAACGGCGCTTCATACAGCATCGCCTCGTGCTCGGTCGCCGCAGTGCCAAAATCAACGATCCAGCCGTCGCGGAGCCGGCGAGTCACATCCAGCCCATTCCAACTGGGCTTGAGCACATCGCTATTCGGGCGTCCGTGTGGATTGGGTAACCGTAGCCATTGCCGCGCCAAGTCGCCGGGAATGTCGAATGCGCCGATTTTCTGCGAGCCTTGGAACGATACGCCCGCATTTTCCCTGAGTGGTTTGGTTTGGGTTAAATCCGTACCACTTCCAACCGTCAGCACTCGCCCGGTCAGGTCGGCATAAATCTCCGCGACGGGTTGCCCGTCAAGAATCGCCGCCTCCGCTATCCGCCCGAACGCCACCAGCGACACCCGCACCGCTGCACCTTCGTTGATCCACGGCTCATCACTCCAAGCGTGAGTGATTGCACCGGTTCGCTGAATCCGTTCCAGCACCTTGCGATTGGTCCCGCCGCGAATGGAGTTGGTCGCCACCAGTCCCACTTGTTGCGCGTGCCCATTTTCCAATTGAGCGCGGGCTTTCTCGAACCAGTAGCACACCAGATCAGCGCCGCCGGGCACTCGTCCGGCATAGGTCTGGCGCAATTGCGCGGCGTAGTCATCGCCCAATTCCCGCAACAGCTTGGAACCGCCCAAAAACGGCGGGTTGCCGACGATAAATTCCGCCTCCGGCCAAGCGGCTTCGCTGCCGTCCGGGTTTAACACCGCGTCCCGGCACTCGATGGTGTCCAGAGGCCGCAAAATCGGCTGGCGGGACACATCGAAACCGTTGCGGCGCATCCATTGGATTTCCCCGATCCAAATCGTGGTTCGGGTCAGTTCGGCGGCGTAGAGATTGATCTCGATCCCCTTGACGCACTCCGGCCCAACCGAAGGAAACTGCCGATCCAGACCGAGCGCTTCAGCATCGACGTTGATGTGATGTTCAAAATCCTTGAGGGTTTGCAGCGCCAGATACAGAAAATTCCCCGACCCGCAGGCGGGATCCAGGATTCGCACCTGCCGCAGCCGTTCGAGAAAGCCGTTATGCAAATCCTGGGCGGATTTACGCAGCCTGGTCGCGGTCGCTGGACTTTTGGCAGCGCGGGCTTTATCCATCTGCTCGGTGATTTGAGCCTTGACCCCTTCCCATTCCGCTTGCAGGGGCCGGACGATCACCGGCTCCACCAGCAACATGATTTTGTAGCGGTCGGTGTAGTGCGCCCCCAATTGGCTGCGCTTGTCCGGATCCAGGCCGCGCTCAAATAACGTGCCGAAAATGGACGGGTCGATTTCGCTCCAATCCAGCCGGGCGGCCTTCAACACCTCCAGAACAGCGGGACTATCCAGCGGTAGCGCCTCGTCGCTATCGAACAGCCCGCCGTTGAACCACTCGACATCCTCGAAACCAATTCGGCCTCCCGACCGCATCCCTCGGAACAAATCTCGCGCCATGTCCGCCGACTCGGCGGGGTGGGTGTGCGCGTAGCGCAGCATCCGGGTGAACATCTGGTTGGGCAGCAATCCGACATCTTCCGCGAACATGCAGAACACCAGCCGATTGATGAAATGGGCCACGGCCTGCGGATCGTGCCCTTTGGCGCGTAAACCTTGCGCCAGATTGGAAAATCGCTCGGCGGCTTCCTCGGTGAGCGCCTGGCGGGTCACGCCCGGTTTCAGCCGTTCCGGGTCGCTGAACACCCATTTAAGCATCTGCCGCTTGTTGGCGTCGTGCAGATCATCCAGCGCAATCTGATAAATCCGCTGTACGGTGTTGGTCCAGTGGGTGTAAATGCAGAATCGTTCCAGATCGCATACCACCAGCAACGGCGGGTTTTCCAGGGCTGTCGCATATTGTTGCAACTGCACATAAGCGGCTTTCAGGTCATGGCGCTTGCCCTTGTACTCCCAGCCGAAACAGCCGCGCTTCCACACATCCGCCCAGCCTTTGCCGCCGCTCAGTTTGGAGACGCCTTTCTCGAAACAATAGCTCTCGCCGGTGGGATCGGCTTCGGCGGGGGTCGGTTCGCCGAGCAAGTGGCATAGATCAAGAAAATGCTCTTGGGCGGCTGACCGCTCCTTGAGATCGGCGGCTTGCCACTTGCTGATAAATTCCTTGGGAGTCATCACTATTTCTCATGCTGCAACAGCAGATGCCGGGGCCGAATTCCTACCGCCAAAATCGCCAGCAGATAACTTCCGCCGCCCGCCATCACCAGCCAGAACAGATGCCATAACCGTTCCCTGGCGCTGGCGTGAATCCAGATGTCCAAATCGCCGACTCCCCACCACAGCAACAGTCCCATCGCCAGATTGGCCGCGCCCAGTTGCCACAAAAAACGCGGCCAGCCACGGGCCGGCTGGTAAACCCCGTTATGGCGCAGATTGCGGAACAGCATTCCCGCGTTCAGAAATGACGCCAGCGACGTGGATAACGCCAGCCCGGCATGAGCCAGCGGCCAGATCAACATCAGGGTCATGGCGGTATTGGCGCCCATGGCGATCAGACCGTAGCGCACCGGGGTTCGGGTGTCCTGCCGGGCATAGAAACCGGGCGCCAGCACCTTGACCAGCATAAAGGCCAGCAAGCCCAGCGCCAACGCCATCAGACTGCGGGTTGTCATGCGCACGTCCTCCGGGCCGAACTTGCCATATTGAAACAACGCCGCCAGCATCGGCCCGGCCAGAATCACCAGCGCCACCGTCGCCGGTAGACCGATCAGCAAGGTCCAACGTAAACCCCAGTCCAGCGTTTGCGAAAAGCGCTCCGGGGAATCGGCGGCGTGGTGGCGCGACAGATTCGGCAGGATCACCGTGCCCAGCGCCACCCCGAACAGACCAAGCGGAAATTCGACCAGCCGGTCGGAGTAATACAGCCAGCTCACGCTGCCGGTGACCAGAAACGAGGCCAGCAGGGTATCAATCAACAGATTGACCTGCGCCACCGAGGAGCCGAACAACGCTGGCAGCATCAGCTTCAACACCTGCTGGACGCCGGGCGCACGCCAGGCCCAGCGCGGACGAGGCAACAATTTGAGCTGTTTGAGATACGGAATCTGAAACAGCAGTTGGGTAACGCCCGCCGCGAACACGCCCCAAGCCAGCGCCATTGCCGGTTGCTCGAAATGCGGCGCGACCCACACCGCCGCGATAATCATGCACACATTCAGCAACACCGGGGTTAGCGCCGGAATGGCGAACTTGCCGCAACTGTTCAGCACCCCTCCGGCGAGGGCCGTTAGGGAAATAAACAGCAGATAGGGAAAAGTCACCCGCAACATCGCCGTGGTCAATGCCTGTTTATCGGGTGCTTCGGCGAAACCGGGCGCGAAAATCCACACCAGCACTGGCGCAGCCAGCACCCCAATAGCGGTGATTCCAAACAGGATCAGGCCGAGGGTGCCCGCAACCTGATCCACCAGTTCATGCAGTTCCTCGTGCGGACGCTGGGTTTGATACTGGGAAAATACCGGCACGAACGCCTGGGAAAAAGCGCCCTCGGCAAACAGCCGCCGCATGAAATTAGGGATGCGGAAGGCCACGAAGAAGGCGTCGGTGCCTGCACCCGCACCGAACAACTGGGCGTAGATCATATCGCGGACGAAACCCAGCACCCGCGAAATCAGGGTCATACCGCTGACAATGCCAGTGGATTTAAGGAGGGCCTTGCTCATGGCGGGTGCAATCCTGCGGCGCAGTTCGGAAGGCGCGGATGATAGCCGGGATGGGCTTGGACTGTCAGCGGACCTGACTGCCAGGGATTGACAGCACAGTGGAAAATACTAATATTACTGACCTTTTTTGAAACCCAAATGCAGCCACACTTATCCTATTGTGTTGTTTGCAAGGAGTATTGATATTGGCCAACACCGTTCAAGCAAAGAAGCGCGCCCGTCAGGCGGAAACCCACCGTCAACACAACGCCAGCATGCGTTCCATGCTGCGCACCTATATTAAGCGGGTGATCAAGGCGATCCAGACCGGCGACAAATCGAAAGCCGAGTCTGAATACCAGACCGCAGTGCCCATCATTGATCGCATGGCGCGCAAGGGCGTGATTCACATGAATAAAGCGGCCCGTCACAAGAGCCGCCTGACCCATCACATTCGCGATCTTCAAGCCTGAGTTCAGACGCCGCCACGCCTGCTTTTCCATAGGAAAAAGGGAAAGGCTTGGAGAAAACTCCAAGCCTTTTTTCTATGGTTCAAGGACTTTTTCTATCTGTCATTCCGGCGAAAGTCGAATTAAAAAACCGGGAATTTGCTACGCCAGTCCGACCGGCACATTGTCAATCAGCCGCGCCCGACCAAGCCAGGCTGCGGCGAAAATTCGCAGTTCGGTATCTTCCAGCGTAGGGTGTTGCAAATCGCGGGCGCGACGGAACTCGAAATAATCGGGCCGAAATCCAGCCGCCGCCAGTCGCGCCTTGGCTTCGTGTTCCAGCATCGCATAATCCCGCTCACCCGCCCGCCATCGTTCCACCATCGCTTGCAAGGTCGCATACAGCGTCGGCGCCACCGCCCGCTCTTCAACCGACAGATAGCCATTGCGCGAACTCATGGCCAACCCGTCGCTCTCCCGCACCGTCGGTATCCCGATAATTTCAATCGGCATATCCAAATCAGCCGCCATCCGCTGGATGATCACCAACTGCTGCCAATCCTTTTCGCCAAACAGCGCCACGTCGGGCTGCACCAGATTCAACAGCTTGCTCACTACGGTGGCGACCCCGCCAAAATGAATCGGGCGGCTGGCTCCGCAGAGAACCTGGGACAGAACCGGCACCCTGACTTGGGTCATTTCCTCCAGCGGGCGCGGATAAATAACAGTGACGCTGGGCACAAACAGCAGATCCAGTCCCGCCGCTTCCAACTGGCGACAGTCCGCATCGAGGGTGCGCGGATAGCCCGCATAATCTTCGTTGGGGCCGAACTGCGTTGGGTTGACAAAGATACTGGCGACGGTGCGCGGTGCTTGCTCGCGGGCGCGTTCGACCAAGTGGATATGGCCGCGATGGAGATTACCCATGGTCGGCACCAGGGCTACCCGCTCACCGGCGCGGCGCCACGCCATGACTTGAGTGCGCAATTCGGCAATCCCGTGGACGGTTTGCATCAGGCATTCTCCTCGGAAATCAGGCGATGCAGTGTTCGGGACCGGGAAATTCACCGCTCTTGACGGCGCGGACATAGGCTTCCACTGCGGCTTGCAGGCTGTCGTGACCACTCAGGAAATTCTTGGAGAACTTCGGGCGGTGACCGGGGGTGATCCCCAGCATGTCGTAACTGACCAATACCTGGGCATCGCAGCCCGCGCCCGCGCCAATCCCGATCAACGGAATGGTCAACGCTGCGGTCAAGCGCGCCGCCAGTTCCGCCGGAATACATTCCACCAGCGCTACGTCGGCGCCCGCTTCCTGTAACGCCAGCGCCTCATCCATAATCTGGCGGGCTGCGGTTTCCTCGCGACCCTGCACCTTGTAGCCGCCCAGCTTGTGAACCGATTGCGGCAGCAACCCCAGATGGGCGCAAACCGGAATCCCATGACGGCTCAGTTGATACACGGTTTCGGCAAGCCAGCCGCCGCCTTCCAGCTTGACGATATGAGCGCCCCCGTCCTGCATCAATCGGGCAGCGCTGTAGATCGCTTGATCCACCGTGGTGTAGCTGGCAAACGGCATATCGGCCATCAGCAGCGCGGTACCACAGCCCCGCGCCACCATGCGGGTGTGATAGATCATGTCCTCCAGAGTGACCGGCACGGTGGTGCGCTGGCCCTGGATCACCATGCCCAGCGAATCGCCCACCAGAATCACCTCCACACCTGCTGCTTCCAGCAGCGCCGCGAAGCTGGCGTCGTAGGCGGTCAGGACTGCGAATTTTTCCCCGGCGCGCTTCATCTTCGCCAAGGTGGTCACCGTGATCGGCTTTCGGATCGGTTGTTCTTGATACATGGTGTACTCTGCCTGGGGCCGGGTCACTCAGCCAGAGTGAGGCGGCGGGGTCAAGGAAGGAGATCGGGGATGAACCGACAGGATTATCGTAGTGCGTGTGTTTGACTGTCCAGACGGGCCATGTTCAGTGGTGGGCATTGCGCCAGCCACTGGGTCAATGGACCACGACCGGGAATCATCAGCATCGGAGCAATGTCGTGCAACGGATAGAGTACGAACGCCCGCTGGTGCAACCAGGGATGCGGCAGCGTCAGCTCTGGATCAGCGCGGGTGATCTGATCGTACAGAAGCAGATCCAGATCCAGAGTGCGCGGCCCCCAAGGCACGGTTCGGACCCGACCCTGCGCGGTTTCAATCGCCTGCAACGCGGTGAGCAGATCCTCTGGCGCGAGCGCCGTCTCCAAGGCTGCGACCGCGTTGAGGTAATCCGGCTGGTTGGGCGGCCCACCTACCGCTGCAGTGCGATACAGCGGAGATTGCGCGACGCACCGGCTGGCGGGAATGGCGTTCAGCGCCGCGAACGCCCGCCGTACTTGATCCACTGGGTGATCCAGATTGCTGCCGATACCGATGTAAGCCCGTGCGGGGGGTTGCATCCACTCGTTCCTGAATTCAGGTTTTGGGCGACGGCGGAGCCGCCGGATCGGTCTTGCGCGAGCGTGGTTTGCGACGGCGGCGGGCTTTGCCCTTCTTGGCTTTGACTTCCGGTTGCGTGGCTTGAATGCGTCCAGCATCGTCCAGCGCCAGAAACCGGGTCCACCAGTCGGCCAGTTCCGCCGCCTGCTCATCGGTATCAGCGCGCAGCAGCAGAAAATCATAGCCGGCGCGAAACCGAGGATGGGTCAACAAGCGCTGCGGGTGTTTGCCGGTGATCACCATCAAGCGCTGCTGCAAAGCCCAAATTTCCCGCATTGGCAGGCTGTAGCGACGCGGCAGGGCAGCGTGACGGATTTGAGTCTGGACTACGATTTCGGCAGCCGTTTGCAAAAGGTCATGTTCATTCAAATCGTCTGCCGCTTGCAGTTGACGCATCTGCTCCCGCAGCGGTTCCCACAGCAGCGCAGCAAACAGGAACGCCGGGTTGATCGGCTGGCCTTTCGCCAGACGGGCGTCGGTGCTGGACAAGGCGCGGATCAGCAGCGTTTTTGGATAATGCTGCTGTTGATGACCCAAGCAGCGCTCAGTGGCGGGAAACAGCCAGCCGAACAACCGGTAATGGCGCAACAGCTCGAAAGTCTGGAGGGCGCTGCCACCCAAAAACAGCTTGAGGATTTCGTCGCACAGTCGGGCGGGTGGAATTTTATCCAGCAAGTGCCCCAGCCGATGCAGGGGTGCTTCCGTTTCTGGATCGAAGCGAAAACCCAGCTTTGCGGCGAAGCGTACCGCCCGCAATAGCCGCACCGGGTCTTCGTGATAGTGCTGCGCCGGGTCGCCGATCAGTCGGATCAATCCGGCCTTGAGGTCGGCCATCCCGCCGACGTAATCCAGCACCGCAAAATTGTTGATGTCGTAATAGAGCGCGTTGATAGTGAAATCGCGCCGCCAGGCGTCTTCCTCGATGCTGCCGTAAACATTGTCGCTGAGGATGCGGCCATCGTCGGCCCGTTCCACGCTGGGGCTGTCGCTATCTTCACTGTCTTCGCCGCTGTAGGCACGAAAGGTAGCAACCTCGATAATCTCCTGGCCGAACTGGACATGCGCCAGCCGGAACCGGCGACCGATCAGGCGACAGTTGCGGAATAATTTGTAAACCTGTTCGGGGCGGGCGTCGGTCGCGATGTCGAAGTCTTTCGGTTCACGACCCAGCAATAGATCGCGCACTCCGCCGCCGACCAGACAGGCCCGATAGCCAGCTTCGCGCAGCCGGTACAGAACCTTGACTGCGTTGGGGCTGATATTGACCCGTGAGATGTTGTGATCGGGGCGAGGGATAATAACGGGTGGGGTATTTAAGCTTCGGGATTCCAAGGAGCGTTCGCCAACTCTTGTACGTAGCGGAAGCGTGCGTATAATACATCTTTCCTTTCAAGACGCCAGCCATTCCGCTCCCTTCGTCTAGTGGCCCAGGACACCGCCCTCTCACGGCGGGAACAGGGGTTCGAAACCCCTAGGGAGCGCCAATCGAATCATTAGTTAGCATCGTTCAGGCTAATCCCTCCCAGAATCACCAAACAACTACCCAATAGACAGGGTTGGATAGGGGTTGGCAGCTATTGAAAACGTTGTTGACTTTCATGGTCTTTCATTGAAAAATTGTTGCCGTTCTCAGGAACCTACCGCCAGTTGGGCGGGAAGTAACGCTTGTGGAGAGGGCGTGCGCCTCATCGGCGTAAAGCTCCCCACCCGTGGGGAGTTGAGTGGCGAAAACCAAGCCGTACCCCTGGGCAGCCTCGATGAAGCAAGAAGTGAGTCATGGAATAAAAGACCATGATTTACGCAACGGTAGATGGGCGCTCGCCTTATTGCTTCCACGCACGAAAGGGTGGATTACTGTTATTAGCCGATGTTTCCGACTCGTCTACGTTGCGTAATGCTGTTTCAGCGCAACATGGGTCACGACAGCACGTTGACTTTGTAAGTCCTGATAAAAACTCCCGTTGTCATTTCTGCAGGGACGACGATTGCAGGTCGGGGAGGAGGTCAATGGATTTCCGCCTGCTAAACCGCCGCCTAGCGATCCAAGACGCGGGTTAGAGCGCGAACCTCATGGACGTCCTCGCCTTTTTGAATCCGCAACACCAGATTCCAATTACCAGCCAGCGGCAATTTCAGTTCCTTTTCATACACCCCGGGCGTACTTTCAACCAGAGCGAACGCGATATCCTGCTGGCTGCTCGAAGGCCGGAGAAATTGCCCAGCGACGGTTGCGCCGGATACCGGTTCGCCCTCACGAGTCTGAACCGCCACCCGGAATACCACAGCTTCGTTGACGACCGGTTCGTGTAACCAGCCTTTCTGCACCTGCCAGCCGCGTTCCCGCTGGCGTTCTACCTGCTGTAGATACTCGTTATACAATGCCTCCTTCTTCTGAAAATTGTGCGAGATCACGCCCGGAAATACCGATGTCACTTCGCGCTTAGCGCTCGTCTCCGGCAACAGCCAGCGCCCAAGCCATGGGGTCAGACCGCGTTCGGCGACCGAAACAAACACCGCGCCTAATACTGCTATGACGACGAAAAAGCCGCTGATGATCGCCGGCCCCCAGTGCAGGCTTTTACCGCCCGCCCGGGCATTCAGCAGCATTCCGCAAGCCAGCGAAGCCAGCAGGTAGATCGCCAGATGAATCGCGAAGACATCGCCACCCGGCCAACGGACAATGCTGTAGGGCACATAGAGACCCACGGTCGCCAGCGCTACTCCAGCGGCTGCCTGCTTGGCGCTCATGCGCGCGAAGCGGACCAGCCCAAGGTTGATAAACAGGATCAATCCAACACCCAACGCGAGGCCAAGCAACAGATCGTTCATCAATCGCTGTCCGGCACATAAAAGGGCACTTCCTGACGAATAGGCTTAGCTGTTATGCCTTCCAGGGCTTCAATGATGAAGGTCACTGTGCGCCGCCGATTACGATCCTTTTCATCCTTTTCATGCTCCCCGCTACTCTCTGGGTCTTTGGCATCAACGGGCGGAATTTGAACTCGTGCCAACAGCTTCAATCGCTCCTGCGGTTCCAGCACAACTCGCTCCATGCCATCCATATCCAAGGTCGCACCCGGCAGGTCTTCGATACGAATGCCAACCGTCATCGGCGCTGTCAGTTTGTTATTCAGCTTAATCTCATAACTATTGCGAATGCCGCCATCCGAGAGTTGGGTATAGAGCGGCTGGCGGATTTGCTCCACCGTGCCGTTATAGGGGGCACGGGTTACGACACTCCAGATCAGAGCAGCGGTCGCTGCGGTCAGAATCACCCCGTAGCCAATGGTCTTCGGCTTTAGCAACTGCGTTTTCTTCCCGTTCAGCGCCTTTTCGGAGGTATAGCGGATTAGGCCACGCGGCCATTGCAGGTTGTCCATAATCGTGTCGCAGGCATCAATGCACAGGGCGCAGGAGATGCATTGGTATTGCAGACCGTTACGAATATCAATGCCTACTGGGCAAACCTGTACGCAGTAGCCGCAATCAATGCAATCGCCCACGCCTTGCGTTTGCCGCTCGTCACGGGTTTTCAAACCCTTGCCCAGCTTGGTTCGACTTTGGGTGCCTTCACCGCGCCGCTCGTCATAGGAAATGATCAGGGTGTCATGGTCGAACATGGCGCTCTGAAAGCGAGCGTAGGGGCACATATAGGTGCAGACCTGCTCTCGCGCCAGTCCGGCCATGACGAAGGTGGTCGCGGTCAAGAATAAAGTGGTGAAATAGGCGGCGTGAGGCGCCCGCCCCAACAGCATGTCTACCACCAAGGTCGGCGCATCAGCCCAGTACAGGGTGAAGCTCAACCCGGTCCAGAACGCCGCTAGTAGCCACAGCCCGTAAGTCATCCCTTTCTTAATTAGTTTCTCACGGTTCCATGGCGCTTTATCCAATCGCATCCGTGCGGGCCGTTCACCCTGCACCCAGTGTTCGATCATCATGTACAAATCCGTCCACAAAGTCTGGAAGCAGAAATAACCGCACCAGACTCGACCCGCCAGACCAGTCACGAAAAACAGCAGGATCGCTGCAATCATCAACATGCCGGCCAGCCAAAACAGATCTTGCACCTGAATGGTCAGGTTAAAAATATAGAAGTGTCGCCCCGGCAGATCGTACAGCACCGCCTGATCTGGTGCGTTGGGTCGCTCCCAGCGTAGCCAGGGCAATAAAAAGTAAACGGCATAGGCTAGAGCCAGGAGGCCGGTCTTGAGATTGCGGAAGCGCCCCTTGACCGAACGTGGATAGATTTGAATGCGCTTCTGATAAAGCGGATTGCTGTCTTCGGACATAGCCCACCCGGTTGGCATGAAACGGCACGAACGATCTTGTTACCCGTCTGTAAAATCCCGTGGTACTGCAATTGGTCAAACGGACCCTTTGCCGGGGTTTGAAGCAAGATCGAGGCACCAAGGAATAAACACTATGGATATAAATGCTTCACCCCCCTGCACGGGGGGTGAGAGACCGGCAACCAGTCGTCTATAACCCGAACAATGCCCTACTTGGCGCCACCCAACTGATGGACATAAACCGCCAGTAGCTTGATGTCGGTTGGCGACAAGCGATCCTTCCAGGCCGGCATAATGCGGGTGTTGTTCACACCGTTGGTAATAAAAGCCGTGAGTACCGCCTTCTTATCCTGAAGGGTTTTTTGCGCGGGTACATTGGCAATCGCCCAGATTTTATCGGTCAGATTGGCTGCGCCTTGTGACTGAACACCCTTGGCATCGGCACCGTGGCAGTAATAGCAACCACCGACCTGGCCCTGAAAAATAGCCTTGCCGCGCTCGGAGGCTTCACTGGACTTGGCCTCGTCCGACAGGGTCAGTACATACTCGGCTACGTCATCCAGTTGCTCCGGCTTGAGCACCGCGCCAAAGGCCGGCATGAAGCCTTTGCGACCGTTCACCAGCGTTTCCTGAATCTTATCCATGCCGCCGCCCCACAACCAGTCATCGTCGGTCAGGTTGGGATACAGACCGGCTACGCCGCCACCGCCGCTGCCATGACAGGCGGCGCAGTTATCGCCAAACAAGCCCTTCCCGACCGAGCGCACGAAAGCCATCATCTTGGGATCCTTGATAATCTGGTCGTAGCTGGCTGTCTGCACCTTGGCCAGCATCGCCTTGCGCTGTGGGTCGTTGGCGGCATCTCCCAGATCTTCCAGCAGCAGGGCGCGAGTGTTCCAGCGGGATTCCCTCTCCTGCGCTTTGCCAGTGGCTTTGTCGGTAATGGTGTAGCTCACCGTACCGAAGCCCTTGATCCAGCTATTGCCCACTGGCCAGGAAGGGTAGAAGAACCAGTACAGAACCGAGAATATTGCAGTTCCATAAAAACACCACAGCCACCAGCGCGGCAGCGGATTATTGTATTCCTGAAGATCACTGTCCCAAGCATGGCCGGTGGTCTGAACCGCACCGGATTGTTGTTGTGTATTCAGCGTATTGTCACTCATTATCCATCACCTTGCGGGTTTGGGAATGGTCGCTCGCCGACCCGGTATCGGGTTGCCGTAGGTGATCATCCAGCAATGGAATGTATTTGTAGGATTCCAAGCGTTCGCTGCGGCGCTTGCCGGAGAACACATAAATCAGGATGCCGCAGAAGGCGCCAAAGAACAGCGCCAGCGCCAGCGGCTTGGAATTATCCATGCGGGTGAACCACATCAACCAGTCGAACATCGGGCAGAAGCTCCATCCAGTCCCCCAGGCGGGGGACACGGTTCGGATTGTTAGCGGAACGTGGTGAAGTAACCTTCGTCGTACTTGGTGAAATCGACCAAGGTACCGAGCATCTGCAAGTACGCAACCAGCGCTTCCATTTCGGTGACCCGGCTGGGAATGCCATCAAAATTCTGGTCACGAGCCTGCTTCAGCAGATTATCAGTAGCTTGAGTGATGTCGAGCTGATCGGCGACAACCTTGCCGAATTTCTTGACGTTGGCATCGTATTCCTGCTGGGTTACGGAATACGGTACGCCGGTGGCCCGTAGAGCGCGCATCCGGTCGGCCACATCCGAGGTGTCCAGATCGGTTGCCAGTAACCACGGATAGTTGGGCATGATCGATTGCGGCACCACCGATCGTGGAGATGTCAGGTGCTGTACATGCCACTGGTTGGAATACTTGCCACCCACCCGCGCCAGATCGGGGCCGGTGCGCTTGGAACCCCACTGGAACGGATGGTCGTATTGCGACTCCGCTGCCAATGAATAGTGGCCGTAGCGCAGCCACTCGTCGCGGAATGGACGGATCTGTTGGGAATGGCAGAGATAGCAACCCTCGCGGATGTAGATGTCACGGCCACGGAGTTCCAGCGGAGTGTAGGGGCGGACGCCGTCCACTTTCTCGACCGTCTCGTTGATGTAAAACAGCGGGACGATTTCCACCAGACCGCCGATGCTGATGACCACCAGGATCAGCAGCAGCATCAGCGCGGAGTTGGTTTCGATTTGTTCGTGTCGCATGGCTAGGGTTCTCCGCTCACGCTTTCGCCAGCTTGGCGGTCAACTTGGCTTCTACAGCCGCCTGCTCATATCGAGCTGCCCGCACCGTCATCACCATGTTGTACACCATGACCAGAACGCCGCTCACGAAAAAAGCGCCGCCCAGCGCCCGCCAGATATACGGAGTGTGCATGAACTCGACGGTCTCGATGAAGGTGTAGGCCAGGTTGCCGTAGTCGTCGAAGCTGCGCAGCATCAGTCCTTGGCCGATGCCAGCGACCCACAACGCCGTGATGTACAGCACGATACCGATAGTGGCGAGCCAGAAGTGGACATAGATCAAGGCCTGGCTGTACATCTTGGTGTCGTACAGCCGTGGTATCAGGTGATAGAAGGAACCGAAGCTGACCAGCGCCACCCAGCCCAGCGCGCCGGAATGGACATGACCAATCGTCCAGTCGGTGTAGTGCGAAAGGGCGTTGACGCTCTTCAGCGACATCAACGGACCCTCAAAAGTAGACATGCCGTAGAACGACAGCGAGGTGATCAGAAACAGCATGATCGGGTCGGAACGCAGTTTGTCCCAGGCACCGGACAGGGTCATGATGCCGTTGATCATCCCACCCCAGGAAGGCATCAGCAGCAGGATCGAGAAGGTCGCGGCCAAGGTAGACACCCAATCAGGCAGCGAGGTCCAGTGCAGGTGATGACCACCGGCCCACATATAAAGGAAGATCAGCGCCCAGAAGTGAATGATGGACAGTCGATAGGAATAGACCGGTCGGCCCGCCTGCTTGGGCACGAAGTAGTACATCATGCCGAGAAAGGCGGCAGTCAGGAAGAAGCCTACCGCATTATGGCCATACCACCACTGGGTCATTGCGTCCTGCACCCCAGCGAACAAACTATAGGATTTGGTCAGGCTGACCGGCACCGCCAGATTGTTGAAGATGTGCAACAGCGCGACGGCCACGATAAACGCCAGGAAAAACCAGTTGGCGACATAGATATGGGGCTGACTGCGGCGGCGCAGAGTTTCCACATACACCGCGAAATAGGAGACCCAGACCAAAGTAATCGCAATGTCCAGCGGCCATTCAAACTCGGCGTATTCTCGACCTTGGGATAAGCCCAGCATGTAGGTGATGGCACCCAGCGCCACGCCGCCGCTCCAACCCCAGAAGGTGAACTCCGCCACCCAAGGGAACGCCAGCCGGGCTTGGCTCGTGCGCTGCACAATATAGTACGAGGTGGCGAACAGTGCGCTGCCGCCGAAGCCGAAGATCACCAATGTAGTGTGAACTGGGCGCAGCCGTCCGAAAGTCAGAGCGGCAATATCGAAATTCAGGAACGGCCAAGCCAGTTCGCAGGCAATGTAGACGCCAACGGACATACCGACAACCGCCCACACCATCGCCATGATCGTAAATTTGCGGACGATGTCGTAATTGTACTGCTCGGCGGGCAACGCTGAGCTTTGGGCCATATCCAAGTCTCCTTAGTACAAGCCATGGGGTTAGGAGTTTTTGAGTGTTTTCCAATGGTTACACATAGAACTGGAAAACACGCCGGGGCTGGATGATGGCGTATTCTACTAATATTCTCCGGGTTTTCTCAATCAGGATTAGCTAATAGATCGAAAAAAATAGTGATTTACTTGGGAATGCCTTCGCAGGTATCAGGACATGCGGTGCCACAGGTACGCAAGCGGGCCGCTGGTGTAATGATCGAGCATGAGCGCGGCGAACAGCCCGAACAGATACACGATGGAAAAGCTGAAGGCAGGCATCGCCAGTCGGTCATCGCCAGTCGCATACAACCGGGTGGCGTAGCTCAGGAAACGCAGACCCAGGCCGACCGCGCCGATCAGATAAATCCAGCCGCTCATGCCGGTCAAAAATGGCAGCAACGTAATCAGGAACAACAGGATGGTGTACAGCAGGATATGCAGGCGGGTGAAAGCGACGCCGTGGGTGACCGGCAACATCGGGATGTTGGCATTAGCGTAATCGTGGCGGCGGTGGATAGCCAGCGCCCAGAAATGCGGCGGGGTCCACACATAGATAATAAGAAACAGCAGCAGCGCTCCGGGATCGATGTGACCGGTGACTGCGATCCAGCCCAGTAATGGTGGCGCCGCGCCGGCTGCCCCACCGATCACAATATTTTGCGGCGTTGCCCGTTTGAGGAACAGGGTGTAAACCACCGCATAACCGATCAGCGCGGTGAAAGTCAGTATGGCGGTCAGTGGGTTAGTAAAAGTCAGTAGCAAAACAAAGCCCAGTCCCCCGATCACCAGCGCAAAGCCCAGCACTTGCCCGGTTTCCAGGTGACCACTGGGCAACGGCCGGCGGCAGGTACGTGCCATCAGGGCGTCCACCCGCTGATCCACCAGATGATTAATGGCAGCGGCGGAACCGGCCATCAGCGCGATGCCCAGTGAGCCGAACAGCAAAATTTCCCACGGCACCATTCCCGGCGTCGCCAGCAACATACCCACAATAGCCGTGAAGGTAATCAGGGCAACCACCTTGGGTTTGGTCAGTTCCAGATAGTCGCGCCAACGACGGCGGAAACGGTCATGCAAGGTCTGCATCGTGGCAGTCATCATACGGTGGCTTCGGGTCGGAGCAGGTGGTTAAGCGTTACCAGCGATAGTAGCAGCAACGCTGCACCGCCGGTATGGGCGACTGCTACCGGCAGTGGCAAGTGCAGCATAACATTGGCGATACCCAAGCCGAGTTGGACGATCAGTAGAACAGCAATAGCGCCACCGGCCAGTTGCAGGGTGCGATTGCGGGTTGTCGCAACCAGCCGCCAGCTCAGCCAGCCCAGATACAGCGCTACGATGAGCGCGCCGATGCGGTGCATGATATGGATGGTCACCCGGGCGTCGTTGGCCAACACTCCGCCTTCATAAGACCTTCCCAACCCTCGCCACGGCGTGAATGCTTCCCGGAAGTCCAGCGGCGGCCACCATTGACTCTGGCATGTGGGGAAGTCCGGGCAGGCCAGTGCGGCATAATTGGCGCTGGTCCAGCCACCCAAAGCGATCTGGCCGACCAGTAGCGCCAGTCCAAGCAGCGCATAAGAGCGCAATGCCCGGCTCTCGACGGTGACCAGCAATTTTCTATTGTTATGCTGACCGAGCAGCAGCCAGACCAGCAAGCTCAAGGTGGTCAACCCGCCCAGCAGATGCGCCATTACCACCACTGGCTTCAATTGCCAAGTCACCGTCCACATCCCCAGCATGGATTGAAAAATAATCAGCCCCAGTAGCACCAGCGGCAGAGTAACCGGCTGATCAGTTTGGCGTCGGCCGCGCCAGGCCAGGACCGCCAGCGCGAGAATCAACAGACCGAGCGTCCCGGCGCAATAGCGGTGAATCATTTCCTTCCACGCCTTGGCGGGTTCAACGGGCCGGTGTGGATAGGCGGAATTGGCCTCGGCGATCTGAGCGGCTTGGTCGGGCACATCCAGCAGTTGCCCATAACAGCCGGGCCAATCCGGGCAACCCAGACCCGCATCCGACAACCGTACATAAGCACCCAGAATCACCACCACAAAGGTCAGCGCCAACGCGGCCCAAGCCACCCGGTAAAAAGTTGTCGTCTGCATTCGGTTCATCTCATCCAATTTTGGACAGGCGTAGTAATCGTTGCAGGTCTTTCAGCATCCCGCGTGGCTCGACTGTAACCGGGTAGCGCATCAACAGATTACCCAGCGGATCAAGCAGATAAATCCATGCTCCTATCGCTCCTGGTGAATGAAATGCACCACTGAGTTCGGCTTGGGTTGCGACATCAGCCATACTAGCGGTGAGCGCCGGGTGTTCAGTCGCCAGCCATTGGCGCAAGCCAGCGTCCGGTGAACCATTGAGGAGAAAAAGCGTTTTTACCCGGCCCATGTCTTTGCCCAAGGCGAGCCGCACCTGCCGCATGTCGTACAGGGCAGTGCGGCAAGGTGCAGCGCATTCCGTAGTCGAAACGGCGTAAATCATCGTCCAGTAACCCGCGAATACCGAACGATCCAAGAGTTGATCGTCGAGTGTGGTCAACCGAAAATTGGCTAGTGGTCGCGCCGGATTCAGTAATTCGCCGTGCTGAACCGAACTGCCGGGTTGCCAGCGACCGATCAATAACCAAGCTGCTGCCAGCGGAACCGCGAAACAGGCGATGATGAACAACAGCAACAGGCGTTGTCGCCAAATCACCGGCATGGCCTCGGTCTTGCCAAAATCGAATGAACGTTCATCAAATCCTCATTCTGGGCGCGGTAACCGGTGCATGTTGGTAGTGAGATAAAGGATCACGAGCGCCACCGCCAGGGAAAACCATTGAACGGCATAGCCTTGATGACGTTCCGGACCAAACCCACCGAATCGGGGTTGCCAGTCGCGCCAATAGCCCCCAGCCGCTTCCGGCTCCAACAGCACCACTGCCGGTTGCAGTGGATAACCAATGATGGTGGACAGCACGTCGTAATCCACATACGGCACCACTCGCGGCCAGCGCCGATCACTGCCGGCGGCATCACCCAGGCGCAAGCCGGGTTGCGCCGGTTGCGCCAACCGGCCGGTTATCGTCACCGGTTCCGGAGGTGCAGCAAGGACGGGTAACACTTGACGCGATTCACCTAGCGCTACCCAACCTCGATTAATCAGAATGGCGCTGCCATCGGATGAGCGCAACGGGGTTAAAACGTGATAGCCCGGTTGGCCATTGCGCAATTGATTGTCCAGCAATACTTGATGGGCATCATCGTAACGCCCGGAAGCGACGACTCGCCGATAGCGGCCGGCAGAATCAGAGAGGGTGACTTCAGCCAGGGTGACCGGCGGTTGATTGGACTGATCAGCGAAAGCGGCTTGCCATTCAGCCTTCTGTCGCCCCCGATCCAACTGCCAGAATCCCAGCGAGAGCAGGATAGGCAGAAACAACAGCAGAGCGATGGTGGACGACCAACCCGGACGGAAAATCCAGCCACCGATCTGCATTCAGTATTGAACCGTGCGGGTTATACTAACGACGACTGTTTGTTCCCACCGGAGTCTGCTCATGTTAATCAAAGCCATTGTCGCTATTATCCTGCTGCTCATTCTCGCCAGTCTAGGTTCCGGGTTGGTATTCATGATCCGTGACCAAGGGCATGGCTCCCGCGCCGTCAAAGCGCTTACCGTGCGCATCGCGCTATCGGTAGGTTTATTCCTCTTATTGCTGCTGGCTTACGCTGCCGGATTGATCAACCCGCACGGCCTCTGACCGTGTACTGCTCTCACATCCAGTAGACGAAGATGAACAGCCCTAGCCACACTACGTCCACGAAATGCCAGTACCACGCCGCCGCCTCAAAGGCAAAATGGCGCTCCGGCGTGAAATGACCGGCCAAGCCGCGTAGCAGAATGATTGCCAGAATGATCGCGCCGATAGTGACGTGCAGACCGTGGAAACCGGTCAACATAAAAAAGGTAGAACCGTAGATGCCGCTGCTCAAGGTCAAATTCAGATCTTGGTATGCTTCATGATATTCGAGAGCCTGGAGGCTCAGGAACAGCGCGCCAAGCGCAACCGTAGCAGCAAGACCCTTCAAAAATTGAGTACGCTGACCCTCGACCAGTCCCCAGTGTGCCCAAGTGATGGTCACACCGCTGCTGAGCAGAATCAGGGTATTGATAGCGGGCAATCCCCATGCATGCATGGGAGCAAAAAAGCCGCCGATTTCGGCAGGGCCGTTAGTGGGCCAAGCGGCTTCGTATTGGGGCCAAAGCAGATTTTGGGTCAATACCCCATGTGCAGTCTCCCCTCCCAGCCAAGGCACTGAATATTGGCGGGTGTAGAACAGCGCGCCAAAGAACGCCGCGAAAAACATCACCTCGGAAAAGATAAACCAGCCCATACCCCAGCGGAACGAACGATCCATCTGGTCGCTGTAGAGACCCTTCTGGCTCTCGTGGATGACGGTGCCAAACCAGCCAAACATCATCAGAAAAATCATAGCGATACCGACCAGCAACAGGGTGCTTTTACCCCCGTTCAGCACGGTCGCTCCACCCAGCATCAGGGTGAATAAGCCGATGGTAGCGATGATCGGCCAGTAGCTTTGGTGCGGCACATAGTAATGATCAGCGCTGTGATCGTTAAGACCCTGCGGGTGTGCGTGTGCGTGAGCCATCTCTATCAATCCTCCCTCGACAGTCGTTATCGTGATGATCAGCGGTTGCGATCTCAGCCGCCTGCGTCATCCACTCTAAAAAAGGTATAGGACAGTGTGACTGTGTGTACATCCGGCGGCAGATTGGGGTCAATGCGGAACACGACCGGCATCTCCCGCCCCTCCTCCGGCTGAAAGATTTGGCGGGTGAAGCAGAAACATTCGATCTTCTGAAAATGCTGGGCCGCCAAGCCCGGCGCCACACTTGGAATGGCTTGCCCAACCAGCGCATGGCCGGTCAGGTTACGAGCCAGATAATGGGTTTGGTAATACTGTCCAGGATGAACCTGCATCCGGTTGACTTGGGGGGTGAATTCCCACGGTGCGCCGACATTCAGACTGGCGATGAATTCCACCGTGATTGTGCGCGCCTCGTCCACTGCGCTCGACTCCACCGCTGCAACGCGACCACCGGTTTTCCCATTCAGGCCGGTGATCGCGCACAGCACGTCGTATATCGGCACCATCGCGAAACCAAAACCGAACATCGCTACTGTGATGAGCAGCAAGCGTTTGACCAGCCGACGGTTGGCAACGCTTATACTTATCGGAGTCGTTTCCTGGATTTCCACGGGTGTTCTCCAGCCCCTTCGTTACTTCACTTCAGGTGCAGTGGTGAAGGTGTGATAAGGCGGTGGCGATGGTAGCGTCCATTCCAGACCATGTGCGCCTTCCCATACTTGATCAGTGGCTTTTGCGCCGCCGCGAATGGTCTGGACCACGTTGTACAGGAACAGCAGTTGCGAGAAGCCAAACAGGAACGCGCCCACGGTAGAGATCATGTTGAACTCAGTGAACTGCAAGGCATAATCAGGAATGCGGCGCGGCATCCCGGCCAAACCGAGAAAGTGCTGCGGGAAGAACAGCACGTTGACCCCAACCACCGACAGCCAGAAGTGAATTTTGCCCAGCCGCTCGTTGTACATGTGGCCGGTCCACTTCGGCAGCCAGTAGTAAACTGCCGCCATGATCGAGAACACTGCGCCCGGCACCAGCACATAGTGGAAATGCGCCACTACGAAGTAAGTGTCCTGATACTGAAAGTCAGCCGGCGCAATGGCCAGCATCAATCCGGAGAAACCGCCGATGGTGAATAGAATCACGAAGGCAATGGCGAACAGCATCGGCGTCTCGAAGGTCATCGCGCCGCGCCACATGGTTGAGACCCAGTTGAACACCTTCACCCCGGTCGGCACCGCGATCAGCATGGTGGCGTACATGTAGAACAGCTCGCCGGCCAGCGGCATCCCCACGGTGAACATGTGGTGGCCCCAAACAATAAAGGACAGGAACGCAATGGATGAGGTGGCATAAACCATTGAGGCATAACCGAATAGCGGCTTGCGAGCGAAGGTCGGGATGATCTGGGAAACAACCCCGAACGCCGGCAGGATCATGATGTACACCTCAGGATGGCCGAAGAACCAGAAGATATGCTGGAACATCACCGGATCGCCGCCGCCGCCGGCATTGAAAAAGCTGGTGCCGAAATACTTGTCGGTGAGCAACATAGTGACCGATCCGGCCAGCACTGGCATCACCGCGATCAGCAAAAATGCCGTGATCAGCCACGTCCATACGAACAGCGGCATTTTCATCAGCGTCATGCCGGGCGCACGCAGGTTGAGAATGGTGGCAATGACGTTGATTGCACCCATGATTGAGGAAATTCCCATCATGTGGATAGCCAGGATTACGAAGGGGAATGCATTACCGGTTTGTAACGCCAACGGCGGGTACAGGGTCCAACCGCCAGCCGGTCCGCCGCCCGCCTGGAACAGGGTGGACAACAGCAAGGTGAAAGCAAACGGCATGATCCAGAAGGACCAGTTGTTCATCCGTGGCAGCGCCATGTCCGGTGCGCCGATCATCATCGGCAGCAGCCAGTTGGCCAGCCCGACAAAGGCGGGCATAACCGCGCCGAAGATCATCACCAGCGCATGCAAGGTGGTCATCTGGTTGAAGAAGTGCGGGTTGACGATCTGCAAACCCGGTTGGAACAACTCAGCGCGGATGACCAGCGCCATCGCCCCGCCAACAAAGAACATCGTCAGCGAAAACAGCAGGTACAAGGTACCAATGTCTTTATGATTGGTGGTGACCAGCCAGCGAATCAGACCAGGGGACGGTCCGGCATGGTGGTCGTGATCGTGATCATCAAGTGCAGGTGCGGCTGCGGTACTCATAGGGTTTTACCTCCGCTGGCGGTCAGAGTATTCAATTTACTTGCCTTCATCGTTGCGACCCATTGCTGGAATTCAGCCTCGGGCACAGCTTCGACCACAATCGGCATAAAGCCGTGATCCTTACCGCAGAGTTCAGCACACTGGCCACGATAGATACCGGGCTTGTCAATCAGTGTCCAGGACTCGTTGATGAAGCCGGGAATGGCATCTTTCTTCAAAGCCAGTGCCGGCACCCACCAGGAATGGATCACGTCGGAAGCGGTGGTCAGCACCCGGATCTTCTTGCCGACCGGCACTACCAACCGCTGATCCACTTCCAGCAGATAGTGCTCACCCTTGGCGGCATCGTTGTGGATTTGTGCCTGCGGCGTGGACAAGGTGCTAAAGAAGCCGAGATTTTCATTCAAATACTGGTAATGCCAGCGCCATTGGTAACCGGTCACCTTGATGGTCAGTTCAGCATCGCGAGCGTCGGCCATGCGAATCAGGGTCTTGGTCGCTGGAACCGCCATTATGATCAGAATCAACATCGGCACCACGGTCCAGAGTATTTCGATCAGGGTGCTTTCATGGAACTGGGCCGGCACCACACCGCGTGATTTGCGGTGATGGTAAATAGACCAGAACATCACCCCGAACACCACTACGCCGATGACCACGCAGATCCAGAAAATCAGCATGTGCAGGCCGTAGACTTCGTGGCTGATGGCGGTGGCGCCCGGCGTCATGTTCAAGGCGAAATCAGCGTGGGCAACGGCGCTCCACGCCAGTAGCGCTCCGCCGGTGGCGATAGCGCCTGCCTGCGCGATGCGACTGGTGGTCATAGTGTTCCTCCTGATTGTTATCTAGGAATACCAACGCTATGTTGGCTATCACATTAGATTTAACGCAAAAAGCACAAAGTACACGAAAGACAAAAAACCAGAAAACTTTTCAACTAATTGGTTTTACTTATATCTTTTGTGTTTTTCGTGATTAGGCGATCTTCGGGATGTGCGCTATGCAGCAGGGCGCAACCTCTAAAATCTACTCATAATTTTAGAAAAAAATAGACTGCCCATGAAGTTTTGTCAATATCCGAGGATTACACCGGGAATTTGCAGCACAACAGATCGATACGGCCCATAGTACGAGTCAACGGTTCTCCCGGCCATGGCGGTGCAGTTGCTCTAGCGGAAATACCGCCGCACCGTCTCCGCGTAGACGGGACCGATTCTGGATCGATCCCCAAGCATGGCCGTAGACCACCTCGCAACTGACGGGCAGCAGACCATCCGGGCGACGGAACAGTTCGTAGGCGGCCTGCATGGCCCGCAACCGGCCTTTGCCGGTCAGACCACGGGCGCGGCCAAAAGTGAAGTTGCCGGCACCCAGCGCTTTGAGATCGCGCATCAGTCCGCCTACATTCGAATAGGTCAGGGTCAACCGCTCGACATCCATCACCGGCTCGGCCAATCGCGCCCGCATCAATGCATCGCCGATGTCATGCATATCAAGGAAGGCGTTGATGTGATTGTAACCGTCGGCTGCTGCCCAACTGCGCCGTAACTCGATCAGGGTATCCGGTCCCAGCGTACTGAACAGCAACCCCCCCCCCGGCTTGAGTACCCGCTGAAATTCGGCAAACACCCGGTCAAGATCCAGGCACCAGGGCAGGGCGAAATGGGAAAAGACCAGATCGCAACTGGCCGACGGCAACGGCAGTGCTTCCGGCTCGGCCACTGCACCATGCAAAGTGCGCAGCCAGGGTGCCTGCTTGCAAGCCTTTTTCACCAGTGCTGGCGCTAAATCCAGCCCGATCACCCGTGCTTTCCGGTATTTTTTCATCAGCGCCGCAGTGATAGCACCGGTTCCGCAGCCGACATCCACAATCGTCTCTGGCTGACGTTTAATCAGGTTCAATCGCTCCAGCAGGCGGTTGCCGACCTCGCGATGCAGGAATGCGGCTTTGTCATAGCCGAGTGCCGCCCGTTCCAAAGCCCGCCGCAATAGTTTCCGATCCAAATCGAAGGGTGCTGCTTCATGATCATCACGCATCAAGAAATGCCCTGAGTTCGGCCAGAAATTCCGGCAAGTGGGAAAAGAACGGCGCATGACCGGCGCGGGGAAAAATGTGCAGGCGCGCATTCGGTAGCCATTGCTGGATCGCGGCGCCGGCAGCAGCAGGAACCAGTTGATCACGCTGCCCCATCAGCAGCAGGGTCGAGCAGACGATACGCGACAGTTCAGCACGCAGATCGGCCTGTTCCAGGATCGCCAGCCCGTCTTCCAACGCCGAGACATCCGGTTCGCCGTGCTGGAATAGCATCGTCTTGAGTTGATGTAACTGGGCGGTGGCGTGTTCGCTGCCATGGACTTCCAGCGCGATAAAACGCTTGAGCGTAGCCCGGTAGTTCTGGCGCAGTTCCTCGGCGAAGCGACGCAGCACCAGAGGAGCGATGCCGTGCGGCCAGTCCGGGCGCTGCATGAAGCAGGGCGTGCTATTGACCAGTACCAGTCGGTTGACGCGCTCCGGCGCGGTGATCGCGACCTGCTGAGCCACCAGCCCTCCCAGCGACCAGCCCACCCAAGTCGCCTGGGGCGGCGTGACCGCGCTCACGGCGGCGCATAAATCGGCCAGGGTATGACCGGTTTCCGACAGACGGCTGTAGCCGTGACCCGGCAGATCCAGCACCGTAACCCGGTAGTCCTCCAGCAGCGATTTCGCTACATCTTCCCAAACGCCAGCGTGCATGCCCCAGCCATGCAGCAGTACTATCTCCGGCCCGGAACCGACGGTGTGGCGATAAAGGGATGTTGGAGCAAGGCGGTCGCTGGAATCGTGGCACATGGCGGATTTAAGCAGGATTCAGGAACAACGGTTTCGGTTTCTAAGTCGGGTTGGCCGCTGGTTTTACCGCCGGCTCCGGGGCCACATCCACCGATACATCCAGCGAGTGGGTACCGCCCCCGGTCATCACCCCTTTCAATGGCGCGACATCACCGTAATCTCGCCCCCACGCCAAAGTGACGTGCTTTTCTCCCGGCATACAACCATTGGTCGGATCGAATTCCGCCCAGGCGGCGCCCGGTACATACACCGCCAGCCAGGCATGAGACGCATCGGCCCCCACCAGCCGGGGTTGGCCGGGTGGCGGCAAAGTTTCCAGATAACCGCTGACATAGCGCGCCGCCAATCCCAACGCCCGCAGACAAGCAATCGCCAGATGAGCAAAATCCTGACAGACGCCGCGCCGCTCGATCAGAACCTTGTTGAGCGGAGTAGCGACCGTGGTGAAATGCGGGTCGTAGGTAAATTCACGATTGATCCGCCGGTTCAAATCCGCAACCGCTTCCAGCAGAGGGCGGCCCGGCGGAAAACTCGGCTCGGCGTATTGCCGGAACTTGGCCTGAGCCACCACAAACGGTGAATCGAGTACGAATTGCCGAGCCTCGATAATGTCGGGGTCTTGCGCGTTCTGCAACACCCCGATCACCTGCTCCCACGATGGCGATGGACTGGAGGCGTTGAACGGGCGCGACTTCAATATCTCCACCTCGGTGGCAACCGTCACCACCAAGCGCTGATGAATATCCTGGATGGCGAAGTACAGCGCCCGGTTGCCGAAAAAATCCCACCGTTCGACGGAGAGCGCCGGGCGCGGTCGAATCTCGATCCGGCTGGGCTGGCAAAATTGCCAGGGAGTTTCCCGTGGCAACAACCGCGCTTCGTTGTGACACAACGCTACACCACTGCTGTAGCGGTACAGGGTGCGATGGGTGATGGTGTACTTCATGGCCGCATCGTGATCAGTTGCCGGGGGACTTCGGCATGACTGAAATGGCTATGGATCAGCGCATCGGATAGCGCCAGCAGCGGGCGGTTGAGCGCTTCCAGCAGCCGGGCCAGTTCGACACTGGAATGAGTGCTGTCCTGGGACAGGGTTGCCAGTGCCTCGATGTCGGCCAGTTGCAAAATAGTGGTGGCCTCCAGGATCAGCCGTTCCTCGGCGCTGCGATAGGGCGAACTGTTATTGGGTCGCTGCAAGCGCCTGATGTTGCGTTGCAGCCGCTGCAACTGATAGCCGATGGCGCGGGGATTGCCCTCATCAAAGAGCAGCAAATCGATGATTGCACGCGGATGCAGTGCGGAGCGGTAGCGACGCCGATAGGCGGTCAGATTATCGGTGATGGTGAGTACCACTTCCCACAGGGGCAACCCAGGATTACGGGCGGTGATGAAAGCAAGATTAAACAGGGTCATGGTGTGCAACACCCGCTCCAGATAACGCCCGATATCGAAGAACAGCCAGCCTTGATGGTGCGGCATGGTCTCGTTATTCAGACCGCAAAACGCCGTCACCAGCATCAAATCTTCTTCGAGCAATTCCCGCGCCTGCCGGGCACCCAACCCTGGCACCGGTTGCTGAATTTGCTGTTGAATCCGGTTCAGCAAGCGCCAGCCATCATCGCCCAGATGGTTGCGCACTGCCCGCCCGGTGCGCAACATATCACCAAAAATCGTATGCAGGCTGCCGGAATGATCCGATTCCACCACCAGGTTCAACAGCTTTTGCCGCAGGGTGAAAAAACGGGCGCGCGGTGATTCCGCCACCGGGGGCACTGGAATTTCCAGAGCTTCCAGCAGGTCGTCCAGACAGCGTTCATCGGTGTTGTCCTGCTCCCATTCCAGCAGTCGCCCGAACGCTTCCCGCAACAGCCGTGCGGTACTGTCCAGCCGCTCGCTGTAGCGACCCAGCCAGAACAGATTATCCGCCACCCGGCTAGGCAAGTCGCCCCCATCGCGGGTGACAAAGATGGGGCCGTAGCTTTGCCGTAGCAAGCTGACGTGTTTCTGTGGCGTCGGCGCGAGTACCCACCAGTCCTTGCTGATCCCGCCCTGTTGCAGTGCGGTTTGCAGGGTATCCAGTCCCGAAGAGACTCGCGCCAGGCCACCCGGCATCACCCGATAACCCTCTCCGTCAGCGACCGTAAAACCGCGCAGCATCACCGGTCGCGGTGTCAGCCGCCCATCTTCGAGTACTGGCGCGGTAGAAAGCGGTAACGATTCCTGGCCGACGAACAGGTGAGGGGTGGCCTGAATCCGATTCACCAGTTGGGCGCGAGCCGCCGCGTCCAGTCGGGCGACTTCCCAATGGGGTTGACCGGGCAGGATCGAACGAACTACCAATTGATCGAGGTTGTTCAACACATAACCACGCGCATCTGAAGCACCGCACCACCAGGTGGGTAGTGATGGCAGCATTAACGTCTCGCCTAGTAACTGCTGGCACAGCAGGGGCAGGAAAGCCGCCAGTCCGGGGTTTTCGGCGAGACCGCTGCCAATGGCATTAGCGATAGCGACATGGCCGCCCCGTGCTGCCTGCAACAGGCCGGGGATGCCCAGCAGCGAGTCGCCGCGCAGTTCCAGCGGATCGCAAAAGGCGTCAAACACCAGCCGCAGGATTACATCCACTGGTCGCAATCCCCCCAGCGTCTTCAGCCAGACCCGGCCATCGCGCACGACTAAGTCCTCGCCTTCCACCAGGCTGAGTGACAAATAATTTGCTAGATAGGCGTGCTCGAAATAAACCGGGCTGTTGGGGCCAGGCGTCAGCAATACCACATGCGGATCTTCAGGGTTATGACGGGCTAACCCCGCTAGAGTGGCGCGTTCGGTCTCCAGGAAGCTCGCCAATCGGCGCAGCGGCGCATCGCGATAAAGCATCGGCAATGCCCGAGCCAGGATGATGCGGTTCTCCAGCGTGTATCCGGCGCCAGAGGGCGACTGGCTGCGGTCGCAGTACACCCGAAATACCCCGTCTGGGCCGCGTGCGAGATCCACGCCGTGAAAAATCAGCCAGCGACTGCCGGTCGGAAGCGATTGGTGACAGGCATGGAGAAAGCCAGGGTAAGCGTAGATCAATTCTGGCGGCAACCAGCCTTGGCGAATCGTGGTGCGGGGTCCGTACAAATCCACCATCAGCGCATTCAACAACCGGGATCGTTGTTCCATCCCGGCAGCGAGACCGCTCCATTCCTCACCGGTCATCAACAGTGGGATAGGATCGACCAGCCAGTGTCGCTGAGCGTTACGCGAGTCGTCATAGGCGTTGTAAGTGACGCCGTCTTCCTGCAACAACCGCTGGACTTCGCTGTGACGACGATCCAGTTCCTCACCGCCGGTTTCGTCCAGGAATTGCATTAAATCCTGCCAGTGGGGGCGTAGCATTCCGGGCGACGAACACATCTCGTCGTAGCCATCGGTGGCGACGGGGTAGTCGCTCAATAGCGAGGCGCTAGGTAGGTTCAGAATGTTTTGACGGGCAACAGAAGTTTCGATCATGCATGTTTTCCTGGAGGCAGCCACTGCAACGCGAGTTGCCAAGCCGCACGGCCCGATCCGAAGCGTCTCTTGCCCGGTGAGGGACGGCGGGCTGCATCAAACCAGCAGTTCCACATGAGAAGTACGCGAATCCGGGTTCTGGGGGAACCGGGTGGACGCTAGTCTTGGAGGCGGGCATTGGCGCGACGCAGCCGGTCGGCCATTACTCGCATGACCTGGAGGGCGAACAGCGGAGTTCGCTGGATGAGAGTCAGGAAGTGTTGGCGGCTGACCCGTGTGAGCAGGCAGTCAGTGCGAGCGATGGCAGTGGCGCTGCGCGGTTTGTCATCGATCAGTGCAAACTCACCCAACATGCCGCCTGATCCCACCGTTTCGAGGGTTTGTCCACTCATCACAATATCCACTTGACCTTCAGCGACAATGTACAGGCTGTCGCCGAGGTCGCCTTCGTGGAAAATGATTTGGCCGACAGAGAAGGATTGGTATTCTTCAGGCTTGCTGAACAAATCCGGATTGTTCATGGAGCGGTTCCTCGTCGTGCCGGAGCAGTGTTCGCGTCCAGGTACACTCCCCGGTAGCTGTGGTGCTTTTTCGGCAGTTTAGCCCACTTTGCGAGGCCGTGATAGCGGCACTGCCCAAGCTCCCCCACCCGGTACTACCGGGGTATGCCACTCTCTTTTGCGTCGCCTTTTGCAATCCGGGTCAATCCTGAAGCCTTCTATTATTCCGTCTATTCCGTCAAATTGACCCTTCTTCCATAGCACTGGCCAAGGGATTGGGCGCTGGCTTAGCGTTCGCAGAGTTGGTGCCGCCAACAATGTTCAGCGGGGGGCCGGCGATGTAGGCTAGGGCGAATGCGCCCGGCCCGACATTGATTCCGCCGGCAGTACTCATGACCGAGAGCAGCACTTCGATTTTATGATCTCTGGCGTAGCGCTCGAAATCAATGAAGGCCCGCTTGTGGCGGATAATCTCAAGATCGCCGGCATAACTGGTATTGATGATCGGGGTTGCGAGACCTTGTTGGATAGCGTGGCGAACGATGTCGAACAGTTTGATCAGAGTGCGGTCGAAGCCTCGCTCCTTGTCAATCACCTGACTTTCACCCCGGTGAAAGTGGATGATGGGTTTGATGTCGAACAAGGCGCCGAAATGATACTTCAGCAGGCCGATGGTTTTCTCGCCCTTTTTACTGGCACGGTAGCGGATATAAAACAAGTCTTCTGGAACCAGATAGCCGTGAACGTGTTGGCTCAGTTGCTCGATATGAGGGCGCAGCGTGCCGAACAGAATGTCTTCTTCTTCGAGCAGGCGCATAGCTTCGTGAACCAGCACTCCTTCTCCGGTAAACAGGGTTTTGCTATCCAGCACCGATAGTTGAAACGATCCCGTCATGCCGGCTTGCTGTCGTTGTTCCCGATACTGGGTGCGGATGATCCGGGACGCCGCTTCGGCGTTTTCGTAGATTGGGCTGCGCGTCTGGGCGATGGTGATGACGAGAACCCGGTCGTATTTCAGCACCAGCTCTTCCATGAATAACGTCTTGATCTGCTCCACTGAAAACGGAGCGGTTTCGATATCCAGCGTCTTTTCGGCGAGGTACTTGCGATAGAAGGCTTGGGTGGCTTCCGGGTCGCGAGTATCCCGGAACAGGTCATAGCCGAAATGCAGGCTAATCGGCATGATGTGGAGGTTGTGATTCTGAATATAGGATTGCGGCAGGTCGCAAGCTGAGTCAATGACAACGCCGGTTCGCACAATAGTTTTACTCCTTAACGGTTTTCCTTGTTAAAGCGTAGCAAGCCCGGCGCGAAATGTTGGATTGCTTAACCGTAGAGTCATGGCTAATGCAGTCACGCGCTTTGAGCCTGGCGTATCAGTGCATCTCCCGCGTTAGCATGGATTCAGGTTTTTGCTAAAACGGAGGTGGCTGATCTGACATTGGTAATCATGAAACATCCAGGTAGTCCAGAATCCCCTCCGCAGCTTCCCGGCCCTCAAATACGGCGGTCACTACCAAATCGGAACCGCGCACCATATCGCCGCCAGCGAACACTTTGGGATTGCCGGTCTGGAATTTAAGCCGGTCGGTGGGTGAGGCTTTGACTCGGCCAGCAGCGTCCACGGCGATGCCAAATGCGGCGAACCACGGCGCTGGGT
This sequence comes from Candidatus Contendobacter odensis Run_B_J11, assembly GCF_000531125.1. GTDB lineage: Bacteria > Pseudomonadota > Gammaproteobacteria > Competibacterales > Competibacteraceae > Contendibacter > Contendibacter odensensis. Next base: position 50,834 of record NZ_CBTK010000113.1, read on the forward strand.
TGGGCCGGAACCCAAAGGCAATGATCACCCGGTCGGCGGGTAGAATCTCCTCGGAATCCGGCACGATTTCCGGGCTGCGCCGCCCACGGGCATCGGGCGCGCCGAGTTGAGTAGCGCACACTTTGACGCCTTCTACTCGACCATCACCCACAATCGCAACCGGCTGACGGTTCCAGACAAACTGTACTCCCTCTTCCTTGGCGTTAGCGACTTCACGCCGTGAGCCGGGCATGTTGGCCTCGTCGCGGCGGTAGGCGCAGGTCACGCTGGCCGCGCCTTGCCGAATCGCGGTGCGGTTGCAATCCATTGCGGTATCGCCGCCGCCCAGGATCACCACCCGCTGACCCTTCATATCAATAAAATCGTGCGGGTCACGCTCCAACCCCAGCAAGCGATTGACGTTGGCAATCAGATAAGGCAGCGCCTCGTACACGCTGGGCAAATCCTCACCGGGGAAATCGCCCTTCATTGCGGCATAGGTTCCCATGCCGAGAAACACCGCGTCGTAATCGTCCAGCAGGCTTTGAAAGGAAAGATCGCGGCCAATCTCGGTGTTCAGCACAAACTCAACGCCCATGCCTTCCATAATTTCGCGCCGGGTTTGCACGACTTCCTTTTCCAGCTTGAACGGTGGAATGCCAAAGGTCAGCAGCCCGCCAATCTGCGGATAGCGGTCAAATACCACTGGCTTGACGCCGTTACGCGCCAGGATGTCAGCGCAGCCCAAACCCGCCGGTCCGGCGCCAATGATCGCCACCCGCTTGCCAGTCGGGGTGACATGAGAAAGATCAGGACGCCAGCCTGCTCTTAGCGCCTCGTCGGTAATGTATTTTTCTATAGCTCCAATCGTCACTGCGCCGAAGCCGTCGTTCAGGGTACAGGCTTCTTCGCACAAGCGATCCTGTGGACAAATCCGCCCGCACACTTCCGGCAATGAATTGGTGCGATGGGATAACTCGGCGGCTTCAAACAGGTTGCCTTCGTCAATTAACTGCAACCAGTTGGGAATGTAGTTGTGAACCGGGCATTTCCATTCGCAATAGGGATTGCCGCAATGCAGACAGCGGCCCGATTGCACCGCAGCGGATGGGGCGTCGAACTGCCCATAAATTTCCTTGAACTGGATAACCCGCTCGCGGGCCGGGGTTTTTTCCGGGTCTTGGCGCGGCGTATCGAGAAACAACAGCGGTTTGGCTTTCGACATGGTTAAGACTCAATGGCTGGCTGGAGCAATCAAAAAAGGGCTGACGAAGCCGGATTTATGGCTTTGGAGGCTGATCATGCTGCTTCGCGTAACGCGACCAGCAGCGACTTGAGATCAGCCGCCTTCGGCTTCACCAGCCAGAACCGGCTGGCGTAATAGCGAAAATCGTCCAGAATCTCCTGGCCCCAGACGCTGCCGGTTTCGGCCACGTAGTCCTCCAGCAAATCCAGCAGATAGTTGCGTTGCAGCTCCATGTTTTCAGTGGCGATGCGGTGAATATCGATGAGTTCGTGGTTGTAGCGATCCACGAAGGCATTGTTTTCATCCAGCACGAAGGCAAAGCCGCCGGTCATGCCCGCGCCGAAGTTGACCCCGGTTTCACCGAGTACCACCACCACGCCGCCGGTCATGTATTCGCAGCCGTGATCGCCGACGCCTTCCACAATGGTTAAGGCCCCGGAGTTGCGTACTGCAAACCGTTCGCCTGCGGTGCCCGCTGCATACAAGGTGCCGCCGGTCGCGCCGTACAGGCAGGTATTGCCAATGATCGCGGTGCGATGGCCGTCAAACCGGCTGTTTTTCGGCGGGTAAACCACCAGCTTGCCGCCGGCCATGCCCTTGCCGACGTAATCGTTAGCGTCGCCTTCCAGATAAAGATGCAGCCCGCCTGCGTTCCACACCCCAAAGCTCTGACCTGCGGTGCCGGTCAGCCGCAGTTTGATCGGCGCGGTTTCCATCCCCAGATCGCCGTGGCGGCGGGCGATTTCGCCGGACAGTCGCGCCCCGATGGAACGATGGATATTTTTGACCGCGTACTGAAATTCGCCGCCGGTTTTAGCGGTGATCGCGGGGAGGGCGTCGCGCACCATCTGTTCAGCCAGATCGCCCTTGTCGAACGGCTCGTTACGCGGCTCGATGCAGAACTGTGGCCGTTCCAGCAGCAGGCCGGCGTCGGAAAGAATCGGCGTCAGGTCCAGACCGCCGTGTTTGCCGGTCGCGCCGGGCAGGATTTCCAGCAGGTCGGTGCGCCCGATCAAGTCCTCGAACTTGCGAACACCTAAACTCGCCATGATCTCCCGCGTTTCCTGGGCAACGAAACGGAAATAGTTCATCACTTTCTCGGCGGTGCCCTTGAAGTGATTCAGCCGCAGCACGTTGTTTTGGGTGGCGACGCCGGTGGCGCAGTTGTTGAGGTGACAGATCCGCAGATATTTACAACCCAACGCCACCATCGGCGCGGTGCCAAAGCCGAAGCTCTCCGCGCCCAGCATCGCCGCCTTGACCACATCCAGGCCGGTTTTCAACCCGCCGTCGGTCTGCAATCGCACCTTGTCGCGCAAGTTATTGATCCGCAGGGTCTGATGAGTTTCACTGAGACCTAATTCCCACGGACTGCCGGCGTATTTGACCGAGGTGAGCGGCGACGCGCCGGTGCCGCCGTCATAGCCAGAAATCGTGATCAGGTCGGCATACGCTTTAGCGACGCCCGCCGCAATCGTGCCCACGCCCGCTTCGGCCACCAGTTTGACCGACACCAGCGCCTGTGGATTGATCTGTTTCAAGTCGAAAATCAGTTGCGCCAGGTCTTCAATCGAATAAATGTCGTGATGCGGCGGCGGCGAGATCAGCGCTACACCCGGCTTGGAATAGCGCAACCGGGCGATCATGGCATTGACCTTGTCGCCGGGCAACTGCCCCCCTTCGCCGGGCTTAGCGCCTTGGGCGACTTTGATCTGCAACACTTCGGCGTTGACCAGATAAGCCGGGGTCACGCCAAAGCGACCGGAGGCCACTTGCTTAATCTTGGAACTCTTTTCGGTGCCGTAACGCACCGGGTCTTCGCCGCCCTCGCCGGAGTTAGAGCGTCCGCCCAATCGGTTCATGGCAGTCGCCAGCGCTTCATGCGCTTCCGGCGACAGTGCGCCCAACGACATTCCAGCCGAATCGAAACGCGGCAGAATGGCGGCCATCGGCTCTACTTCATCCAGCGGAATCGGCCCGCTCGCTGGTTTGAATCGGAACAGATCGCGCAAGGTCGCCACCGGGCGTTCGTTCACCTGCTTGGCGTAAATCTGATAGTCGCGGTATTCACCGCTGTTGACCGCCTGTTGCAGCGTCGCCACCACGTCGGGGTTATAGGCGTGGTATTCGCCGCCATGGATATATTTGAGCAGGCCACCGGTTTCAATCGGCCGCCGCCGTCGCCAGGCGCGCTCGGCTAATTGCACCTGTTCCGCTTCCAGATCGCTGAAGCGCGCGCCCTGAATTCGGCTTACAGTGTCCTTGAAGCAGAGCTTCACTACCTCGTCATGCAGACCGACAATCTCGAACAGTTGCGCGCCGCGATAACTGTTGATGGTGGAGATGCCCATCTTGGAGATGATTTTGTACAGCCCCTTATCAATGCCCTTGCGATAGTTCTCGACCAGCTTTGGGTAATCCTGGCGGGTGATTTCGCCGCTACGAATCAAGTCGTGCAGGCAGTCATAAGCCAGATAGGGATGAATCAGGGTTGCGCCGTAGCCCAGCAACACCGCGAAATGATGCGGATCGCGGGCGGTGGCGGTCTCGATGATCAGATTGGTTTCACAGCGCAAACCGTCGCGCACCAGCCGATGATGCACCGCACCCACCGCCAGCAGGGCGTGAATCGGCAGGGTATCGGGAGTAATAGCGCGGTCGGATAGCACCAGTACGGTCACACCGCCCCGCACTGCGGCCACCGCTTCATCGCACACCCACTCGATTGCGGTTTGCAAACCGTCGCTGACCGGGTAATGCAGTTCGATCCGGCGGTGCGGATAACGGCCGTCGGGATTGCTCAGCAACGCCCGCAAGCGACCCTCGGTCAACACCGGCGAGTTGACGGTCAGACGCGGCGCGTAGTCGGAACTTTCCTCGAACAGGCTGCATTCCGCGCCCAGACAGGTTTCCAGCGACATCACCACCGCCTCGCGCAGGGGATCAATCGGCGGGTTGGTGACCTGGGCGAACTGCTGACGGAAATAGTCATACAGCGAGCGCGGCTGACCGGACAACACCGCAAACGGGGTATCGTCGCCCATCGAGCCAATCGCTTCCTGTCCAGCCTCGGCCAGCACCCGCAACACCTGATCGCGCTCCTCAAACGTCACCCCGAACAGCTTTTGATAAGCGTTCAGGGCATCGGCGGACAGCGGTTCAGCGCTCGGCTCGTCCTTGTACAGCGAGCGCAAGCGCTGGACATGGCCGCGCAGCCAGCGCCGGTAGGGATGGCGGCTCTTGAGGTCATTGTCAATATCTGTCGGGGTGAGCAGGCGCCCGGTTTCGACATCCACCGCCAGCATTTCGCCTGGCCTCATCCGACCCTTGGCAACCACTTGATCAGGCGCGTAGTCGTAAACGCCGATTTCCGATGCAATGGTGAAATGGCGGTCGGCAGTGATAACGTAGCGTGCCGGGCGTAAGCCGTTACGATCCAGTACACAGCCAGCGTAGCGGCCATCGGTCAGCACGATGCCGGCCGGCCCATCCCACGGCTCCATGTGCATCGAGTTGTATTCATAAAAAGCCCGTAAATCCGGGTCCATGTGTTCAATATTCTGCCAAGCGGGCGGAATCAGCAGACGCATGGCGCGAAACAGATCCATGCCGCCCATGGTCAGCACTTCCAGCATGTTATCCAGCGAGCTGGAATCAGAGCCGGTCATATTCACCAGCGGGCGGAGTTGCGCCATATCCGGCAGCAGCCGGGTCGAAAACTTGTGGCTGCGCGCTTCGGTCCAGTTGCGGTTGCCGCGAATGGTGTTGATCTCGCCGTTGTGCGCCAGATAGCGAAATGGCTGCGCCAGCCACCACTGCGGCAGGGTATTGGTGGAAAAACGCTGATGGAACAGGCAGATGGAGGATTCCAGTCGCTGGTCATTCAGATCGCGGTAGAACACCGGCAGGTGAGCCGGCATCACCAGCCCTTTGTAGGAAATGACCCGGCTCGACAGCGACAGCACGTAATAGATCGGATCGCGCTCGCGGATGCGCAGGTTAGCGCGCCGGCGCGCCACGAACAGATGGCGTTCCAGCGCTTCCGGCAACAGGTTGGCCGGGGAGTTGACGAAGATTTGTTCAATGTGCGGCAGCGTTTTGCGCGATTCGCCGCCACACGCATCGGGATCAATCGGGACCACCCGCCAGCCCGCAACCGTCAGCCCTTCTTTTTCCAGTTCAGTGCGCAGATCAGCGCGGGCGGCATCGGCCAGCACCGTATTGCGGTTGAGAAACACCATACCGACCCCGTAATGCGCACCGAGCTTGATCTTGGCATCGGTGGCGACCCGGCGCAGGAAGGCATCGGGCTTGCGCATCAGCAGGCCACAACCATCGCCGGATTTGCCGTCGGCAGCGACTGCACCCCGGTGCGTCAGGCGCGCCAGAGCGTTGATGGAAGTTTGAACCAGCCAGTGGCTGGGGCGATTGTCCATCTGGGCGATCAAGCCAAAACCACAGCTATCCTTTTCAAATTCAGGGCGGTACAAGCCCTGCGAGGGAGGGGTTGGGTGCATCGGTCGCTCCGCTAAGGCAGGCAAACAACAAAGTTGGGCAGATCAGAGGGCTTTCAACGGATTTTCAAAATTGAGTATAACGCTGCAAGCGGGGAACGGGCAAACCTAAGATGATGATTACCGATTGAATTACAATGTTTTTCTGGACGTAAAATTGAACCACTCTGGTGCAGTCGATCCTGTTTTCGCAGGTAAATGATGCATGGACTACTACAGGACTCCACGACGAATCACTGAGATCGGCCTAAAATTACTGAAAATCGTGCAACAACCGCCCCCTTGGCGGCTCGTCTTTTTCTGACTGGAGATTAATGTTAATGAATGCGGACAGTTTGTCAGGTTCGAGTGCGCGGCATCCCGATCTGGACTGGAGCCAGATTCGGGAGACCATTCTCATGCTGGCGCTGGGCGTGGCTCAGATTGAGATTTCGATGCGCGACAGCGATGGGTCGGTGGAGGTGCTGAGCAATTCATTCACCTCCATGATTGGGCAAGTCAAAATGATCGAAAAAATCGCTGCTGCTCTGCCGGAAACAACGGACGTTGCGGACGCGAAAATGGCTATTGTCGGGAGTTGCGGCACCATTGGCGAGATGATGCGCGCCGCCATTATCGCTTTTCAGTTCTATGACAAACTGACTCAGCGCCTGAGCCACGTCAGCTCCAGCTTGGGGACGCTGGCGGATTTGGTCTCCGATTCGCGGCGGCTGTACAACCCTTACGAATGGCTGGGGATGCAGGAGAAAATCAAGTCCCGCTACACGATGGAAGAGGAACGCTTGATGTTCGAGGCGGTCATGCAGGGCAAGACCGTCAAGCAGGCACTGGCGATTTATATTCAGGCCATCGAGGATAAAAAGCAGAAGGCGACTAATAGCGGTGTTGCTGCTGCTGATGATGATGACATCGAGATGTTTTGAACCCATTCAGCGGTTCAGAATCAGTTTATTGCAGCAGTATTGGAGTGGCGGAGAGGGTGGGATTCGAACCCACGGACCCTTACGGATCAACGGTTTTCAAGACCGTCGCAATCGACCACTCTGCCACCTCTCCAGCGGGCTGGCATTGTAGCTGGCCTTCACTGCCCATGCCAGTGCCGTTGACATGGAAATTCCTCCGCGCCCGCCAGCGATCAATCCCGCACGGTGAGTGGGACGGTAAAGCTCACTTGGTAGTGAGCCGGGGTCTCGATGATTGCCAGCGGATCGGGAGTTGCGTAGGCCAGTTGCAACCGTTGCCGGATGTTGTCCTGCGCAATACGCTGGCCCGATCCATGAGATTCATCACGGGTGGCCGGTTGGGGATTGGCGACGGTGATCCGTAATGCGTCGGTGCGTTTTTCGATCTGGATGGTCAATATTCCGCCTGCCGGCAAGCATTGAATGCCATGCTGGATGGCGTTCTCGACCAGGGGTTGCAGCAGCAGGGCCGGGATCGGCAGATCAAGCGGCAGATCGGGATCCAGCCGCCAGGCTACCCGCAGCCGGTCGCCCAGACGCAAGCGCTCGATAGCAAGGTAGCGCCGGGTCAGTTCCAGTTCCTGGTGCAGGGTGATGGATTCGCGATGGGCCAGCGCCGAACGCAGCAGATCAGCCAGATCGAGTACTGCCTGCTCAGCCCGATCCGGCTGTCCAGGGATCAGGCTGGCGATGGTATTGAGGGTGTTGAACAGAAAATGCGGATGAATCCGTGCTTGCAAGGACTGTAAACGGGCGCGGGCTTCGGCTTGAATATTCTGTTGCCATTGGTGCTGAACGTAGAAGTAGCGCAGCGCCAACAACGTAATGATGCCACTGATGGCCTGCGGGGCAAGGATAGCGGGCAACCAATCGAGTGAGTGGGCGCCGAAGCCGGTATCAGTCGCCAGTCGTAGCGCTAACAGGGAACACAGCAGCGTAATCAGTTGGGCGATGCTGAAGGTAGCCACGGTCACGGCGGGAGGGTGTAAGCAGGCCAGCCAGCGCCGGCAACGGCACAACGTCGCTGCGACCATCAGCGCTACCCACTGCGTGAACAGCGACACCAAGGCCAGATCGGTCCAGAAATTTTCCAGGGTACGGCTGTTGGCGAGCGCCAGAACCAAGGCCAGTAACTCGATGATCAGCACGAGCAGAAAAACCGTGCGGTTATTGCAGAAGTCAGGCAAGAACCCGGTGATCATGCGGGGATCCCTGCTGGATTGTTGCGGATGGAGACGAGCAACGAGAGTGGGTTTCATTAGGGTGCGATGCCCGATTTACGGCAGGGTTCCAACGGCGGGTTGTCGAAACACCCGGTAGCGGCGTTCCACAAATAAACTGTTGCCACTGACGAGTTTCGCTTGATGTTTGGCCTCGGTCGCCAAGGTAGCGACATCATGATGCGAACGGCAATCATCGAGTTCAGGCTGGACCACCCCGACGGACAGGCTGAGCAGGGGAAAAAATTGTTCCTGGCCGCGCCGATCCAGCGCTTTGATTCCTCCCTGAAGCTGATCGATCGCGGTATAAAAGCGCGGAGCCATTCGGCCAAACTCCTTCAGAATTCGCTCACAACGCGGGCGCCAGTCGGTGCTCTCAAAGACCACGATAAAATCGTCACCGCCGATGTGACCGACGAAATCCCGTTCCGGGTCGGCATGGACGGACAGAATCTGTCCCACGCCCCGGATCACCTGATCGCCCTTCTGATAGCCGTATACATCGTTGAACGGCTTGAAGTGATCCAGATCGCAGTAGGCGACTGCGAACGACCGACGGGACTTGATCAGTTCCTCGATCCGATCCTGAATCGGTACGTTGCCCGGCAACAGGGTCAACGGATTGGCATAACGGGCATCTTGGATGCGCAGATCAGTAATCTTTTCCAGGAGGTGCATGGTCCAGCCCAGCCCGCTGTAGCAACCGTCGCGGGCGATGATAAAGGCGTGAGGATCGCTAAACCGATCCAGGCGTCCGGTTATCCGTCGGCTGGCGTGTTCGAGCGGTAATTCTTCTTCAATAATCAGCGGGTTCGGATCCATGAACAAGGTAGCCGGCTTTTTACCGTGCAGCTCCCGGCCAAAATTCGATAAAAAAATATCCATGAAATCCAGGCGGCGGATCAGACCAATGGGTTTTCCATCTCGAACGACCGGCAGATAGTACAGTTCTTTGTTCCGGCGCAGGATCGTGCCGACCGTGCCTACGGTTAGATCCGGAGCGATGCTGGGATTAGGCGTGACCAGACAGCTCACGGTTTTCGGCAATGGAGAAACAGGTGGAAGCAGCAAACCATCTTCAGGACAATCATGGGGTGAAGTCATACGAGGATAACCCATCCGAATAGAGTCGGAGAAAGCGTCTTCAGGTCAAGCGCGCCAAGCGAGGCGACTGAGGTAAAATTTGGATACCTTTGGGCCAATACGGAGCATATACGGCGATGATAACCGTAGTATGACCGCTCCATTGGCCCGGCTATTGCGCGCAATTCACTGGCAAATCAGAGAAGTTAGGGATAGGTGGCGTTCATGGTGAAAAGGCCAAATACTTCATTTCCAGCATCAAGTCCTCTCTCGAAGGAACCCACTGCATGAAATTCTGTAGCCAATGCGGCGCCCCAGTCGGCCTGAGTGTTCCTTCAGGTGACAATCGGCCTCGGCACGTTTGCGAAACCTGCGGCACGATTCACTATCAGAATCCGAAAATCGTCGCCGGCTGCATCCCCGAATGGCAGGGCCGGATTCTACTGTGCCGGCGGGCCATTGAACCGCGCTACGGTCTGTGGACCCTGCCCGCCGGATTCATGGAAAATGGGGAATCGGCGGTGGCGGCGGCGCTGCGCGAAGCATGGGAAGAAGCCCACGCCGTCGTTGAAAATCCGACGCTGTACGGCCTTTATTCGCTGACTCATGTCAGCCAGGTCTATCTGATGTTTCGCGGCCAGCTTAAGGATGGCGCCGCCAGTCCCGGCGAGGAAAGCCTGGAGGTGCGACTTTTCGCCGAGGACGAAATTCCCTGGGACGAATTGGCCTTCACCGTGGTTCGGGAAACCTTGAGTCAGTACTTCGCCGAACGCCGGAGCGGCGGATTCAGCCTGCATATCGGTGATATTATCCGTGAGTCGGATCACCAATTCCGGGTTAGAAACTACTGATGTAAAACCGGCGGCGACAGTCGGTTTGGGCATGGTCTATAGTTGCGGAGAACCAGGTTCCATCCATCATTCAAAACCGTGGAGGCATATTCATGAGACCTTATCTCGTCGTGGTAGAAGACCCCAGCTCCGATAAATTGCTTAACGTGGCCCTGATTCAGGCTGAGAACGAACAGCAGGCCGAAAGCAAGGCTCAGCAATTATTTCCCAAGCTGCCCAATGAGGATTTGTGCGTGTATGACATCCACGAGCTGAACCATGATTGCCCCGACGGTTGGACTTACCTGGACTAAACTGACCAGCCGCACCCCCGGAGATTCACGGCGTGGAGACCCCAATCCCTGAAGGCGAAGACGGTACGCTCATCGGCGCATCGTATGTGCTGAAGGAAGAAGAGCAACTGGCGCAAATCTGGAGCGCCCAGGATCGGATCAGGCATGAGCGTAGATCGCGGGAGACCAGGGAGATCATCGGAGGTCTGCGCCAGCACCTCGAACAGTTGCGCGCCCAGACCGACACCCTCTGGGAGCGGTTCGTTACCCTGACGCTGGAGCGGATTCTGTCCGATCAGCTTCGTGAGTTTCTCGACGAGGTTGAGACCGAAGTTCACGATCTGAGCCAGGGACTGGTGGAAGCCGATTGTGAGATTGATCGGCTGCGGGCGGATATTCAGGAACGGCGGCGCGGGCTGGAAGAGCGGTTAGCCCTGCTGGAACCGTTGGCGCATCGAACCTCTACCCAGAATCATCTGGGCATGATGTTGTCACGGGTGGAAGGGCTGGAGGCCTATTTACTGGGCAAGAAGGATGTAACGCCGGAAGCCTACGAGATGCATTACAAGCGTCATACGACCGCGCCGGGCGACCTTCTGTATCTGCGGATCCGCCTGCTGACGACCCGGGTCGCCATTACCGCCGCCAATTACAGCCGACAACTCAGCGAACTGGCCTTTGAACTGACCGCGCTGCTGCCTGAAATCGAGCGCCTCAAAACCGACATGGCTACGCTGATGACTCGGGTTGAGTGCGTAAGCGATTTATCCCGCTATTGGCTGGCGTATCTCGACATCGCCACCACAAAAACTGCCTGAGCGTCGCATCCAACATCTGAAAACCCAGCGGTTCCCCTCCCGTCAACCGGGAAGGGAAGTTTATTGATAGCTGCCTACAACGCTCGCACGCTCAATACACCCTGCACATCAGCGATCTGCGCCACTACCTCAGAGGTTACCGGCGCGGCGGTATCCACCACAGTGCAGGCAATCTCGCCCCGCGACTTGTTCAACAAATCCAGAATGTTGATACCGGCGGTGGAAATCGCCTTGGAAATCCGCTCGATCATGTGCGGGACGTTGGCGTTCACGATGACCAGACGCGGCCCGCCGTTGCGCGGCATCGCCACTTCCGGGAAGTTGACGGAGTTGTGAACCGTGCCGTTTTCCAGATACTCGCGCACTTGGTCGGCCACCATGATCGCACAATTGTCCTCAGCCTCGGCGGTGGACGCACCCAGATGCGGCAGCATGATGACTCGTGGATGATCCTTGAGCCGGTTGGTGGGGAAATCGCAAACGTAGGTCCTGAGCTTGCCGGCCTGCAACGCCTCGAATAATGCCTCTTCGTCTGCTACGCCCTCACGCGAGAAATTCAGCAGGGTTAAACCGGCTTTGCTGTGCTTGAGCAATTGCGCGTTGATCAACTGGCGGGTGGCGTCATTCAGCGGGACATGCAAAGTGATGAAATCGGCCTGCGCGGCCATCTCGTTGACGCTCAACACCTGCTCGACCTGTGAGGAAAGCTGCCAGGCGTTGCTGACGGTGATGTGCGGGTCATAGCCGATCACCCGCATCCCCAGCGCACGGGCGGCATTGGCGACCTTGACCCCAATCGCACCCAGCCCGATCACGCCCAAGGTACGGTTGGGCAGTTCAATGCCGACAAACTGTTTCTTGCCGGACTCGACCTGCTTGGACAATTCAGCGTCAGTGCCCTGGAGCTTGCGGGTGTAATCCCAGGCCGGACAGATGTTGCGCGCAGCCATTAACATGCCAGCGATCACCAGTTCCTTAACTGCATTGGCGTTGGCGCCGGGCGCGTTGAACACGCAAATGCCCTTGGCGGTCATCGCTGTCACCGGGATATTGTTGACGCCCGCGCCGGCGCGGCCCACCGCCTTGAGGCTGGCCGGAACCGGCCAGTCGTGCATGGCGTAGGAACGCAGCAGTACCGCATCGGGATTCTGGATTTCGGAAGCGATCTCATAGCAGTCGCGAGGCAGGCGTTCCAGACCGGAAACGCTGATGTTGTTGAGAGTAAGGATTTTGTACATGACGGGTTAACCACGGGCCTGAAAAAAGAAACACCCCGGACGCAAACGTCCAGGGCGGGATTTGCGGGGAAAAGTCTTTAGCCGTGCCGCTTCTGGAAATCGGCCATGAAGTCCACCAGCGCCTTGACCCCGGCCAGTGGCACTGCATTGTAGATGCTGGCGCGCATCCCGCCGACCGAGCGGTGGCCGGCCAGAGTCAGCAGACCCGCAGTTTTGGCCTCGGCCAGGAACGGCTTATCTAGCGCTTCATCGGGCAGGGTGAACGGTACGTTCATCCACGAGCGGTAGGCAGGATCGACCGGATTCTTGTAGAAACCGGATTCATCAATGGTTCGGTACAGCAGTTCGGCCTTGGCGCGGTTGCATTCTCCAATCACCGCCAATCCACCCTGCGTTTTCAGCCACTGAAACACCAGCCCCGCGATGTACCAGGCATAGGTCGGCGGGGTGTTGTACATCGACCCTTCCTTAGCCATGACCGCATAGTCGAGCATAGTCGGCGTGCCGGCGATGGTCTGGCCGATCAAATCCTCGCGGACAATAACAATGGTCAGACCGGCGGGGCCAATGTTCTTCTGTGCGCCGGCGTAGATGACGCCGAATTTGCTGACATCCAGCGGACGCGACAACAAGGTAGACGACAGGTCCGCCGCCAGCGGTACCGCCACATCAGGAACCGTGTGCATCTCGACGCCGTTGATGGTCTCGTTCGGCGTGTAGTGCAGATAGGCGGCTTCGGGGTCGCATTTCCAGGTCTCGCGGGCCGGGACGGTGGTAAAGTTACCCGCCTCGGAACTGGCGACCACATTGACCTGAGCGTATTTCCTGGCCTCGGAGATGGCTTTTTTCGACCACATGCCGGTGTTGAGATAATCCGCCTTGGTCTTGCCGCGCAGCAGATTCATCGGAATCGCAGCGAACTGGCTGGACGCGCCGCCTTGTAGAAACAGCATCTTGTAATTAGCGGGGATGTTCATCAGCTCGCGCAGGTCGGCCTCGGCCTGTTCGGCGATGGCGACGAACTCCTTGCCGCGATGACTCATTTCCATCACCGCCATGCCGGAACCGCGCCAATCCAGCATCTCGGCCTTGGCCTGTTCCAGAACCGCCTCGGGCAACATGGCGGGACCCGCACTGAAGTTATAAGGACGTGGCATTCGGGTATTCCTCGGTTTTAATTCACCCGCAGGGAATGTGCAGGTGAAAAATTAAAGACGCAGTGTAAAAATGCGGCGCATTTTAGCAGCTTCCTATCGGGATCGCTGCGTTTCCCACGGCGTTCGCACCAGTCGGGTGATCCGGGTTGTAAGCGATTGGAGCGATTACAACTTAAGGGGGGTGTGTCAAAATGCGGGAAAGATCACGCGCTAAACCAGGACGCCGGATGAAATGACATGACAAAATTAAATTTAACTATCAACGAGTTACTGATAGCGCAGTAACCGATCCATGCCTCTATCCAGAAATACTCTCGTTCTGATCCCGGCCCATAACGAACAAGCCACCGTCGGCGCTATCGTCGACCAGGTGCGGCGACTTTGGCACTGCCCGGTGGTGGTGATTGACGATTGCAGTAGCGACGCCACTGCTCTGGTGGCCCGCCATGCCGGGGCCACCGTACTCCCGCTGACGTTGCAACTCGGTGCTTGGGGGGCGATCCAGACCGGATTACGTTACGCCCTGCGCCAAGGCTATCGCACGGCGGTGACTCTCGACGCCGACGGCCAGCACGAACCCGAAGACATGGGCACGCTGTTTCAACCCTTGGCGGTCGGGGCAGCCGATGTCGTCATCGGCGCATTCCCCGAACGTGCCAGCCGCGCCCGACAATTCGCCTGGGCCTACTTCCGCTGGCTCACCGGCCTGAAACTGGAAGACATCACCTCCGGCTTTCGCGCTTACAATCATGCGGCCATGAGTGTGCTTGCCTCCCGCGAAGCCAGCCTGCTTGATTATCAGGATGTCGGGGTGTTGCTGATTTTGCGCCGCAAGGGCTTGCGCACCGTCGAGGTGCCGGTGGCGATGCAGCCGCGCACCCTGGGTGCCTCCAAGGTGTTTCGCTCCTGGTGGGTGGTGGGAAAGTATATGCTGCAAACCAGCCTGCTCTGCATCGCCCGGGTCGGCTATAACCATCTACCGCCTGCTGACGAAGACTAATATCCCACTGATGATCACTTACCAAATCACCTCGATGGCTATCGGGATCAGCCTCGCCGCCATCATCCTGTTGCTGGTCCGGCGCGATCACCTGCACGGACCCTATGCCATCTGGTGGATCGGCGCAGCGGCTACCGTTGCGGTACTCGGCCTGTTTCCACGGCTGTTTGACCGGTTGGCGGTGATACTGGGGGTCAGTTATCCACCGATTTTAGCCATCGTGCTGGGGTTCGGCCTGCTGCTGGTCAAGATTCTGACCATGGACGTGGAACGCTCCCGGCAGGAACGGCTGATTCGCCGCTTGACGCAGCGGCTGGCGATGCTGGAAGCGCAAGCGCCCGCAACACTGGATCCCGCCGGTTCTCCACCGCTGTCCGGTTCCAAACCCCCGGACGCAACCTGAGTCCGGTCGTCATGCGCGTCCTGCACCTTGGTAAATACTACCCACCCTTCGCCGGCGGGATGGAAAATTTCATGGCCGATCTGCTGCCGGCCCTCCATACCCAAGGTGTCACAGTGGCGGCGCTGGTGCATGACGAGCAGCCGCGTCGGGCTGGTCTGCTTCCTGTGTCGGGTAGTGTTCTCCCGATCTACCGTGCGCCTTGCTATGGTCGGCTGCTGTATGCCCCGGTCAGTCCCGCGTTCCCCTTCTGGCTGGCGCGGGCGATCCGCGAGTTCCAGCCCGACTTGTTGCATTTGCACCTGCCGAATACCTCAGCCTTCTGGGCGCTGGCGGTTCCCGCCGCCCGTCGGCTACCGTGGGTGATTCACTGGCACGCCGATGTAGTCGCCACCCCACTGGATCGTGGACTGGGCCTCGCCTACCGCCTGTATCGGCCACTGGAACAACGGCTGCTCGCCATCAGCCAGGCGGTGATCGTGACATCGCCGCCCTATCTGGACGCCAGCACTGCCTTGGCTCCTTGGCGCGAACGCTGCCACGTTATTCCGCTTGGCCTTGATCCCAGCCGCGTTGCCGATCCCGAACCGGCAGCACGCGCACGCGCAGCAGCGCAGTGGGGTGATGCCGATTTTCGGGTGTTGGCGATTGGACGGATGACCTATTACAAGGGTCACGACGTGTTAATTCGGGCTACCGCTGAACTGGGAGGGCATAGCCGGGCGCTGATTGCAGGCGCTGGTGAACAGCGGCAACGGCTGGAGGCGTTGATCCAGTCCCTCGGATTGACCGACCGGGTTCGGTTGCTGGGCTTTCAGGACGATGCTGACCTCAACACCTTGTGGTCCAGTTGCGACGTGCTCTGTCTGCCATCCCTGGATCGCGCCGAAGCGTTTGGAGTGGTGCTGCTGGAAGCGATGCGGTTTGGCAAGCCGGTGATCGTCAGTGATATTCCCGGATCGGGAACCGGCTGGGTGGTGAGGCAGGCGGGACATGGGCTGTTGGTTCCGCCCAACGATCCGGTGAAACTGGCGGCGGCGCTGCGGGAGTTGCATCGCGATCCGGCCCAACGCCAATCTCTCGGCACGGCAGGCGCAGCCGCATTACGGAAGCGGTTTGGCATCGGGCCGGTGGCCGAAACAGTGGCCGGGCTATACCGGCGCTTGTTAGATCGGGCATAGCCGCTATTCGCGCTGGCTACTTCACCAGCGGCCTTATGCTGGAAAAACCGCCGTCCATCGCCCACACCTGCCCGGTGATCCAGCCGGCTTTGTCGGACAACAGCCATGCCATCAGCCGCGCTAAATCCACCGGATCGCCGATACCGGGCAGCGGATATTGCCGGGCAGCTCCGGCACGACTGGCTTCACTGCCGATGATCCGCGCCACCGCCGGCGTATCCATAATGCCGGGCGCGACTGCGTTGATCCGAATGCGCGACGGCGCATAGGTGGCCGCCGCTGAACGTACCAAACCCTCGACTCCCGCTTTGGCGATGGCTATCGCTTCGTGATTGGCAACCCCGATCCGGGCGACCACCGATGACACCAGTACCGCCGCGCCCGGCTCCCGTGCCTGTCGCAGCCCTTCTACGAATGCGCTCAGCATGAAGAAAGCGCTGTCGAGATTGGCACGCAGACAGCTTCGATACAGTTCAGGCGTAGTCCGGTGTAGCGGCGATAACAAGGTGGTCCCGGCGCAATGCGCCAACGCCGTCGGTAAACCGATTTCTCGCTGACACTGCTCCAACGCAAACTGCGCCCCTTCCGGGGTGGACACATCGGCCTCAATGCACAAGGCATCTGCCCCGTAAATCGCTTGCAACCGTTCCAGACTCCGGCCCACCAGCGCCACGGTCCAGCCTTCCCGGCGCAATTCCGCAGCCAACGCTTGCCCCACTCCACCACTGGCTCCGGTCAATAATGCAATCGCTGCCATGCTGTTGTCCTCGGTTGTAGTTATTAACTTATTGAATATACCTTGTACAAATTCTAGCAGTGATGTACAAATTATGTCTAATATTTTCAGACAAGCTGCCCGTACACAGGAGGACAAACCGATGTCGGGATCACTGGATCATTTCAAGACTGTATTCAATCAATTAAACGCCAGCACCTTAAACTTGCTGGAGGAGATTTACACGCCCGAGGTGGTTTTCCGCGATCCGGTGCATGAACTCAATGGTCTGCCGGCACTGCGCGACTACTACGGTCGGCTGTATCAAGGGGTGGTGTCGTGCCGGTTTGAGTTCGAGAGCGAGGTAAACGACGGCTCGCAGGCCATGCTGGTGTGGATCATGCGCTTCCAGCACCGCCGGTTCCGGCGCGGCGAAATGCTGGATTTGCGCGGCGTCAGCCATCTCAAGTTCAGCGCCGACGGCAAAGTGCTTTATCACCATGATTATTTCGATATGGGCGCGTTTATTTATGAACGGGTGCATCTGCTAGGTAGCGTGATTCGCATGATTAAAAACCGCCTTTAGAGGGATTTCTCATGAAAATCGCCATTATTGGCACGGGCATCAGCGGGCTGACCGCCGCTTGGCAACTGCATCGCGAACACGATCTCACCTTGTTCGAGGCCAACGACTACATCGGCGGCCATACCCATACTGTAGACGTGGATGTACAGGGCCAGTACTACGCGGTGGATACCGGCTTCATCGTATTCAACGACTGGACGTATCCCAACTTTATCCATCTGCTGGAGCAACTGGGCGTGGCTTCGCAGCCAACGCTAATGAGTTTCAGCGTCCGTTGCGAGCGGACCGGGCTGGAATACAACGGCGAGAATCTCAACACCCTGTTCGCCCAGCGTCGCAACCTGTTCCGGCCCTCGTTTCACCGGATGATCCGCGACATCCTGCGGTTTAATCGCGAAGCGCCGGCGCTGTTGGAGGTGAACGACCACAGTGCGATCAGTCTCAACGCTTATCTGCGGGAACGGGCCTACAGTCGGGAATTCACCGAACAGTACATTCTGCCGATGGCAGCGGCGATCTGGTCGGCAGAACCGGCGCTGATGAGTGAAATGCCGGCGCGGTTCTTTGTCCAGTTCTTCAAAAATCACGGTCTGTTGAGCGTCAGCGACCGACCGCAATGGCGTGTCATTCAGGGTGGATCGCGCAACTACGTCGAACACCTGACCGCGCCGTTCCGCGACCGCATCCGCCTGAACTGCCCGGTGGAGTGGGTGCGCCGCACTCCGAACCAGGTCCAAATCAAGCCGAAACACGGCCCGCTGGAACACTTTGATGAAGTGGTGTTCGCCACCCACAGTGATCAGGCGTTGCGCCTGCTGGCTGACTCGACCGTGAAGGAGCGGGAGATTCTTGGTGCGATTCCCTATCAGGAAAATGAAGCGGTGCTGCATACCGATATTCGACTGCTGCCGCGCCGAAAATTAGCCTGGGCGGCCTGGAATTATCATCTGCCGCTGCAATCGCAAAACCGGGTGGCGGTGACTTATGACATGAACCTTCTCCAAGGCTTGGATGCGCCGGAGATCTTTTGCCTCACGCTCAATCGCAGCGAGGCGATTGACCCGGCGCGGATTCTCTACCGCACGACTTATCATCATCCGGTGTTCACCGAGGCCGGAGTCCGGGCGCAGGCCCGCCGCGATGAAATCAGCGGGGTTAACCGCACCTGGTATTGCGGCGCTTATTGGAGCTACGGCTTCCACGAGGATGGAGTGAACAGTGGGCTGGTGGTCGGGCAGGGTTTGCTGGAACGGCGGGCGGCGGCGTGAGCAGGCTACCGATACTGAGAGGCAGCGTAAAACGGCTTGTTGTAGAGCAATTTTACCCAGCCGTTTGTTTGACCGGTCTGGGCTTTAGCCGGCGTCGTCGGCGGGCCTGATTGTCAGCATTTCTGAAGCAGTTGAAACGGTGGCCTGCGGGTCGCCGTTTTTGTTGGCGGTGTTGGCAAGTCTAATCGGGGTCTTCTGCCGCTTCGCAAGCAGCGTCGATGACCGAATCAGCAAGAAAGTAGCCAGCCGCCTTGAGTTGATAAAGCATCGGGCGGAGATCGCCGACTAATCCACGCCGTCTCGCTTCTGCCAGCAGACCCGCCGTACCCTTGACCGGCAAGCCATAAATCTGGTGTGCGATACGACGACCACGCCGTTCGTCAATGATCACCGTGCAAGGCAGCAAGGTGCGGGCGAGCGCGATGACGGATGCTTCTCCCGGATCGAGTTCCGCCACCAGCAGAGGGTCTGGCTCCGGCCCTTGGCGAATATGCGCCACCCATTGTGGCGCACTCAGGTCAGCCGCGCCGGGACGGCCCAGTCCGGCGATGATGACTTCTGCATAAACCGGGGCGGGAATCCAGAATTCCCGAAACAGCGCGGGCAGCAGATCCAACCTTTCCAGCAGCGACAGAGCGACCAAAGGTCCAGCATTGATGACGGTGCGCTTATTCATCCCAGGAAAACTCACCCTCCATCTCATCAGCTGTCAGGTTGACGACCGGGGTTCCAGCACGACTGGCGGCCAGCAGGAACTCGACTCGTCCCATGCCGCAGATGCGTCCCGCTTTGCCCGACGAAACCCGACCCAGCTCAAAGAGCTTTAAGGCCAGCAGAAAACGGGCTTCGGTGATAAACAACTCGGGCGGATCAGCAGGTGTTGGCAAGGCATCGGCTGGAATTTCCAAGAGTATGGCGTTCATAGTGATATCCGTTGATGCTCATGGGCCAAGTGCTGACCAGCGTGAATCTTGGCTAGACGCATAAGATATTCAATCTGGAGATAGTGTTTCTTCAGGTAGAACTTGAGCATATCGGTCATCCTCGCAGTGGACAGGATCAGTTTATCAGGCTTGATGCGATGTACCATTGGCAGGTTTACACAAAGTTTTGAATAGGTCTTGTACACGGACCAACAATGATGTAAAAGTTATGTACAATATTTTTAGACAAATTTCTTGCGCCCGGAGGAGGAAATCCGTTTGCACAGTTCCCTCTATGTGGGTCATGTCGCTCACCGGCGCTTTTCCCCACGCCCGCACCAGTTCCGCTACAAGCTGTTCATGGTCTACCTCGATCTGGCGGAACTAGACACGGTGTTCAAAGGCCGCTGGCTGTGGTCGGCGAGCCGACCGGCGCTGGCCTGGTTCCGCCGCCGCGATCATTTCGGCGATCCCAACCTGCCATTGGATGCCTATGTACGCGATCTGGCGGAAAAGCAAACCGGCCGTCGTCCGCAAGGGCCGATTCGGCTGCTGACGCATTTGCGCTATTTCGGCTACTGCATCAACCCGATCAGCGTCTACTACTGCTTCACTCCTGACGGTGCGCAGATTGATACGCTGGTTGCCGAAGTCACCAACACCCCATGGGGCGAGCGCATCGGTTACGTGCTCGACGTGGCCGGGCAAACTGGCGGCAAGCAGCAGGCCGAATTTCAGAAAGCGATGCATGTTTCGCCGTTCCTGCCGATGGACTTGCGCTACGGCTGGCATTCCACCGCGCCGGGGCCGCATCTGGCGGTGCATCTGGACGTGTTCAAGGGCCAGTCCCGCCTGCTCGACGCCACTCTCAGCTTGCGTCGCCAACCCCTTGGAGGTCGGAGCATGGCGGGGGTACTGATTCGCTTCCCATGGATGACTTTGAAAGTGATCGCGGCTATTTATTGGGAAGCGGTGCGACTACTGTGGAAACGCATTCCGCTATTCCCGCCGCCTCCGACACCCGGCAACCCTGCGGAGAATTAAACTCATGCAGCAAGAATCCATTTTGTCGTCCCCTCTCGGTTTGTCACCCGCTCCAACCCCCTCCCGCCGGGCTGACCGCTGGCTGCGCCGTGCAGTGTTTCAGCGGTTGCAAAAGCTGATCCACGGCTGCGTGACGGTTGCCGATACCGATGGCAACCATGCCTTCGGCCAAGTGAGTGCGAGCTGTCCGCTCCGCGCTACCGTCACCATCCATGATCCGAATGCGTATCAGCGGCTGGCCTTGCGCGGCAGCATCGGCGTCGGCGAGGGTTACATGGCCGGCGAGTGGTCCTGCGATGATTTACCCGCGCTAGTGCGAATTTTTGTGCTGAATCAGGACGCGCTGTCAGAACTAGAGAAGGGTCTGACCCGGCTGATGATGCCGCTGTTTCGGCTGTGGTACGCCCGCCGCGACAACAACCGGGGGGGCAGTCGCGCCAATATCGCCGCCCATTACGATCTCGGTAATGAATTCTACCGGCTGTTCCTCGACGATACCCTGATGTATTCCGCAGCGATCTTCCCGACGCCGGACACCGGATTACGGGAAGCGTCCGTCGCAAAGATGGACCGTGTTTGCCGCAAACTGGAATTGAATCCGGGCGATCATCTGCTGGAAATTGGCGCTGGCTGGGGCGGGTTTGCCCTGTACGCCGCGCAACACTACGGTTGCCGGGTTACCACCACCACCATTTCCCAAGAACAATATCAACTGGCTTGCAACCGGGTACGGGAGGCGGGGCTGGAGGAACGGGTCACGGTGTTGTGTCAGGATTATCGCGACCTGCACGGTAGTTTCGACAAGCTGGTGTCCATCGAGATGATCGAAGCCGTCGGAGAACGGCATCTCAACACCTATTTCCGTACCTGCGCCCAATTGCTCAAGCCGCACGGCATGATGTTGTTGCAGGCAATTACCGTCGCCGATCAAAAGTACGCGCAATACCGGAACGAAGTGGATTTCATCCGGCATTACATCTTCCCCGGCGGTTTCCTGCCGTCACTGACTGCCATTGCCGAAACGCTGGGTCGGGTGACGGATCTGCGCGTCTTCCATCTGGAAGACATCGGCGCTCACTACGCCACTACGCTCAGCCATTGGCGGGAGCGGTTCCTGGGCAATCTGGATCGGGTGCGGGCGCTCGGGTTCCCGGACACCTTTATCCGCATGTGGGAATACTATCTGTGCTATTGCGAAGGCGGTTTCCGCGAGCGGGCGATTGGCACCGTGCAACTGCTGCTGACCAAACCACAGTGCCGGCGCGAACCGTTGACCCCGGTGCTGGTTTGAAGCGAAATTCCCCAATCCTCTATCAGATTCAAGATTCAAGCGGGTAATTGACGGAAAATCGAGGGTGGCAGCGGCCTTCAGGCCGTGATGTTCGCGGGCTAAAACCCGCTCCTGCGGCTAGGTCGAAAACCGATAGGTAGCAAGCCATGTTTCTGAATTTCATCGCGTTCCAAATCGGCTGGTTTGCCTGTGTGCTGGGTGGAGCGCACGGCTGGCCCTGGCTCGGCGTAGGGGTCACTGCCGCTATCATCGCGCTGCATCTCTACCGGGCGGCACGACCATCAACAGAAGCAGTATTGATAGTGCTAAGTGGCCTGCTGGGCTTTATCGCTGATTCGTTGCTAACCGGAATGGGGCTGCTGCAATTTCCATCCGGGCAGCTTCATCGGCACTTCGCTCCCTACTGGATGGTGGCGATGTGGATGGCGTTCGCTACCACCTGCAATGTCTCGCTGCGCTGGTTGAAACCCCGGTTGGGACTGGCGGCGCTGCTGGGCGCAGTGGCGGGACCACTGGCCTACTATGGTGGGGCAAAGCTGGGCGGGGTGTCGTTCGCTGAACCCCTCGCCAGTTTGATCGCGGTGGCCGGGGTATGGACGCTGGCAATGCCACTCTTATTGATTATCGCCGCTCGCTGGGACGGGATGGCAGAAACAGATCGGACAAACGCTGCGCCTGGCAAGTCCGCGATAGCAGATAAGCCAGTGTAACCACGTTGCCAAGAATGAACAGCGCTGCGATCCATGCCGCCGCCCGCCACCGATTCGGTTCCACCAATGCTAGCCAGACCGCGATGAACAGCAGACCCACACTGAGATCCAGCAGGGTGACGATGCCCCAAGGATTGGCGATGACATAGCGCAAGCCCGCCAGTACGTTGCTCTGGTTGCTGGCGATCAGAATGGCGGCGACGAGCAGGCCCAACAGAATCCCGCAAACGATAATAGTGGTGCGCAGCATGAACATTCTCCGAACAACAATGATGTTCCAACAAGACCACACCCGCGTGGGTAAGTGCGTTCGGTGGGTATTCGTTCAACTTTCACCGCCAGCCCTTTTCCTGGATACGGGAGGGGAGAGTGAATGGTTTTGTCGGAGGGTATTGCCATGACCGGTCTCGAACTGTTCCTGGCCGGTTGGGCGACGGCGGCGCTGCTGATGGCGCTGGCCTGGGCAGTGCAATGGCGTACTCAGGATGCCGGAGTGGTGGATGTCACTTGGGCGGCGGGATTGGGAGTGTTGGCGCTGGGCTATGCCCTGCTGGCGAACGGTGATCCGTTGCGGCGAATTCTGGTAGCGATCATGGCGGGCGGCTGGTCATTCCGATTGGCGGCTTACCTCCTGATCAATCGGGTGATCGGCAAGTCGGAAGACGGTCGCTATCAACGGCTGCGTGCGCATTGGCACGAACGCCTGCAACTCAAATTTTTCGGCTTCTTTCAGGCACAGGCGCTGCTCACCGCCGTATTCGCCGTACCCTTCCTCGTGGTCACCATGATTCTGGAACGACCTCCGTTACTCGCAGTCTTCGCCGTCGCACTCATCTGGCTGCTGGCAGTGGGCGGCGAGACGCTGGCTGACCGGCAACTGGCGGCATGGCGGGCGGATTCTGCCCACCGTGGCCGCACCTGCCGGGCTGGACTGTGGCGCTATTCCCGCCATCCCAACTATTTTTTCGAGTGGCTGCACTGGTGGTGCTATCCGCTGCTGGCCTGGGGGTCGCCGGCGCTTTGGCTGACTCTGATCGGCCCGGCACTGATGCTGTACACCCTGCTCAAAGTGACGGGCATTCCCTACACCGAACAACAGGCATTGGCCAGTCGCGGCGATGATTACCGCGCCTACCAGTGCAGTACCAGCGCGTTTATTCCCTGGTTTCCAAAACGGGAGGTTTGATGCTCAATATCGCCATTGATCTGATGGAGCGGGGTTATGTTCCCGACGGGTTAATTCGGATCGGCATCCGTCGCTTGCTGGCCCAGCGGTTGCGCGCCGAAGAGGCCCGTGATGAGCAGGTTCGCGCCGCAGCGCTGGAAAAATTCATCGTGGAACTGCGCGCCAGCCCCATTGCTTTGCATACCACGGCGGCCAATGCCCAGCATTACGAACTGCCCGCTGGCTTTTTCCAAAAGACGCTGGGGCCACGGTTGAAATACAGTTCCTGCTGGTGGCCGGAAGAGGTGAGAGATCTGGAAACCGCTGAAGCGGCCATGCTGGCACTTTCCTGCGAGCGGGCCGAACTGGGCTTTGATCAGGATATTCTGGAACTGGGCTGTGGCTGGGGTTCGCTGACGCTGTGGATGGCGGAGTTCTATCCCGACTCACGGATCGTGGCGGTCTCCAACTCCCATTCTCAAAGGGAATTTATTGAAGCGCAATGTCAGCAACGTAGATTGGAGAATGTTCAGGTCGTCACCGCCGATATCAATGATTTTTGTACCGACCGACGCTTTGATCGGGTAGTGTCGGTGGAGATGTTCGAACACATGCGCAATTATCAGGCACTGATGGCACGAATCCAGAGGTGGCTAAAACCGGGCGGCAAGCTGTTCGTCCATCTCTTTACTCATCGCCTGTTGGCTTATCCCTTCGAGACCGAGGGCGACGATAACTGGATGGGGCGCTATTTCTTCACCGGTGGATTGATGCCTTCGCGTGATTTATTGCCGCGTTTTCAGGATGATTTGCAGTTGCAAGAGCAATGGCACTTTAACGGACGCCATTATCAGCGCACTTTAGAAACGTGGCTGATCAATCAGGATCGCTATCGCGGCGAGATTATGCCGATCTTCAGTGAAACCTACGGCACTGAAAACGCTGAACGCTGGTTCCAGCGCTGGCGGGTATTCTTCATGGCGTGCGCGGAACTGTTCGGCTATCGGTGCGGCGAGGAATGGGGCGTATCGCACTATCGGTTTGGCAACCGGGGATGAGGGCTTCTATCTTTGATTCTCTTGGTCGCGAGTGGGTTTTTTAATGCCTCTATGTGGCTTTTTATTTCCATATCCAAGGTTAAAACCACCGGCTTTAGCCGGTCAGCTTTCAGCTACGACTCTCCAAGCGAGATCAGATACTCTCTAAATGGGGCTTGGCTTGGTGTTGCAACTTATTGTTACAACAGGATGTTCTTAAAGCGCTTGGCGCATTGATTGGGTGGACTTTCAGAGGTTGTACAGCGAGGCGGACCCACTTGGGCGTAAACCTGACGGGCACCTTCCAGACCAAGGGTAATCCACCTCACACCGGTGGGATACGTTGGTAGTTACCAATCACCTTGAAAGGGCTGGCTACAGTTGCATCACTTTGAATCACACCCCCCTCAGAGTGTCAAGTTGTCAGGCGCTTGGCGCGGTTTACCCTAAAATGGTAACTTGATCGCACTCATCCACTCGTACCGAACGATGTCTACTCTGGCTTTTCATACCATCGGCCTTATCGGCAAGTTTGGCGATCCCAATGTTGCGGATACGCTGAACCAAATCGCCCTCCACCTGCATCAGCGTCAGTTGCGGGTGCTGCTTGATGAAAGCTCGGCCCGGCTGATCCCGGATAACGGTCTGGAAATCGCCAGCCGCGCCGCCATCGGTGAGCAGTGCGATTTGGCTATCGTCATGGGCGGCGACGGCACCATGCTCAACGCTGCCCGCTCGCTAGTGGATTACCAGGTGCCGATCCTGGGCGTCAATCTGGGTCGGCTCGGTTTTTTAGCCGATGTTTCGCCCGGCGAAATCCCCCACAGTCTGGATGCAGTGCTGAACGGTCAATTTCGTGAGGCCCGCCGCTCGTTGCTCCACGCCGAGGTGGTGCATGAGGATCAGGTGACCAGCGAGGCTGACGCGCTTAACGATGTCGTGGTCCACAAGCGCGAAGTAGCCCGGATGATCGAGGTAGACACCTTTCTCGACGGGCGCTTTCTCAACGCCTATCGCGCCGACGGTCTGATCATTTCCACTCCGACCGGTTCGACCGCCTACGCTCTGGCTGGCGGCGGGCCAATCATCCATCCGGCGCTGGAAGCGGTGGTGCTGGTGCCGATCTGCCCGCACACCCTTTCACATCGCCCGATTGTGGTCAAAGCCGACAGCGTGATCGAAGTGGTGTTAAATGCCGCCAACACCACCCAAACCCAAGTGACTTGCGATGGTCAGATCAGCTTGGCACTCGAACCGGGTGACCGCATCGTGATCCGCAAAAAAGATCGCAAAGTGCGACTGATTCATCCCGTCAACCACGATTATTTCAAGTTGCTGCGGGCCAAGCTGAGTTGGGGCCTCAGCCCGGAAGCTTCACCGTTCACCTGATGATCCGGCCACCATGCTGACCCAGTTGCGTATCCGCGATTTCGCTATCGTTGAAGAATTGGAGTTGGAACTGGTGATCGGGATGACGGCGGTCACCGGCGAAACCGGGGCCGGTAAATCCATTTTGGTCGATGCCATTGGTCTGCTGCTGGGAGACCGCGCCGACAGTGGGGTGATCCGACACGGCGCGGAACGGGCTGACCTCAGCGCGGCCTTTGATCTCGATGCGCTGCCGGCGGCGCGCACTTGGCTGGCTGAACATGATCTGGATCACGACCGCGAATGCCAGTTGCGACGGGTCATCGCCCGCAATGGGCGCTCGCGTAGCTACATCAACGGCGTCCCGCAACCCACCCAGGCGCTGCGGGATTTGGGCGAGTGGCTAGTGGATATTCACGGCCAGCATGAACATCAGTCATTGCTGCGGCGTGAGGCCCAGCGGCAATTGCTGGATGATTACGCCGGACATCCACCGCTGGTCGCCGAATTGACCGCGAATTATCAGACCTGGCACCGGCTGCGGCAGGAACTGGGTGAGTTGCGACAGGCCAGCAGCGAGCGCGACGCCCGGCTGGATATTCTGCATTATCACCTGCGGGAACTGGCGGCGCTGAATCTGGCGGAAGGCGAAATCGCGGAACTGGAACGCGAGCAGCGACGGCTGGCGAATTCCAGCCAGTTGCTGCAAACCGGCCAGCAGATTTTGAACGGGCTGACCGAAAGCGATGAAACCTCCATCGCCGATCGAATCGACCACTGGCGGCACGAACTGGATGCCCTGATCCGGCTGGATACCCGGCTCGCTCCCGTCGGCGAAATGTTAAGCACTGCGCTGATCCAGGTACAGGAAGCCGGCGGCGAGTTGCGAAGCTATGTCCAGGCGCTTGATCTCGATCCCGACCATCTGGCGCAGGTCGAACAGCGACTGGCCGCTGCGCACCAGCTTAGCCGCAAGCATCGAGTGACCGCCGAGGAATTGCCGGCATTGCGAATACGGTTTGATGCGGAACGGGATACGCTCGAACACAGCGAGACCCGGTTGGAAGACTTGCAGCAGGCGGTCAAAACGGCACGGGCAGCTTATCAGCAATGTGCCGACCGATTGAGCGCGCAGCGGGTGGCGGCGGCGCGAGAACTCGGCGAGCGGGTCTCAATCGCGCTGGCGGGGCTGGGGATGCCGGGCGGACGTTTCACTATTGCGCTGGAGCGGTTGGAACAACCGACGCCCGCTGGGCTGGAAACGGTGGAGTTTCAGGTCAGCGCCAATCCGGGCCAGCCGTTGCGTCCGTTAGCGAAAGTCGCTTCCGGCGGCGAACTGTCGCGTATCAGCCTGGCGATTCAGGTGATCACCGCTCGCGCCGCCCGCATTCCGACGTTGATTTTCGATGAAGTGGATACCGGGATCGGCGGCGGGGTGGCGGAAGTGGTGGGGCGGCAATTGCGGGCGCTGGGCGGCGGTCGGCAAGTGCTGTGCGTGACCCATTTACCCCAGGTTGCGGCGCAGGCGCATCAGCATTTCAAGGTGGAAAAACAGACCAGCGGGGAAACCACCCACACTCAGGTTTTAGCGTTGGACCATGGCGAGCGGATCGCGGAAGTGGCGCGAATGCTGGGTGGGGTGGAGTTGACGGCGAATACGATGGCGCATGCCCGGGAAATGGTGGAGAAGGCAGTGATTGCAATGGCGGACCAGTACCCCTCAGAGCGGTAGCAGCGGTAACTCCGGGATATCAACTTCCACCCGGTTGCGCCCCTCATCCTTGGCCCGGTACAGCGCCCGGTCGGCTCTGGCAAGAACGGTGTCGGCGGCGGAATCGCTGAGCGCAAACAGAGTAACGCCGATACTGACGGTAATTGTGATGATGCCAGACGCCGTGTGGGCCGGCGAACTGGCGATGATCTGGCGCAGCCGCTCGGCCAATTGCCGCGCCCCTTCGGGATCGGTGCCCGGTAGCAGCGCGGCGAATTCCTCGCCGCCCAGCCGACCCAGCAGATCAACCTTGCGCAAAACATGCCGGGCGACCGTAGCGAAGTGGCGCAGTACGGCATCGCCAGCGGCGTGACCGTAGCTGTCGTTCACCTGCTTGAAGTGGTCGAGGTCAATCATCAGCAGTGCAGCCGGCTTGGCATAGCGTTGTAGCAATTCCAGTTCCAGTTCGACCTGCGCCAGGAAGTGGCGGCGGTTGGCCAGATCGGTCAGCGGATCGGTGGTCGCCAGCCGACGCAATTCCAGTTCCAGAGCCTTGCGTTCAGTGATGTCCTGCACGATGACCACTAGGTAGTCCGGCGATCCGCTTGGACTGTGTACACAACGTACCGAAATAATGGTGTGTACGGTCTGGCTGTCGCGGCGGATGAAGCGCTTGTCCAGGGTATAACCATCGGTTTTACCGGCTAAAACGCGATTGAATTGGGCGATCTCTGCCGCGAGATCGTCCGGGTGGGTGATCTCCGCCCATGTGGTGGTAGCCAGTTCCGCCCGTGGATGGCCCAAAATCTCGCACAGGCGATCATTGAACTGTACCCAGCTCTTGTTCAACGCCATGATCCCCATGCCGATCAATCCCAACTCGTAATAACCGCGAAACCGTTCCTCGCTCGCGCGCAAGGCATCTTCCATCGCTTTTTGCTGGCTGATGTCCTGCACGATGACCAGCAACAGGGTCATGGATGGAACCAATTCTCGCCGGGGTAACAGCAGGGCATCGGCATCCTTGCGTCCGGTCAGGCGGGCTGCAAATTTGTGGGTGTCCTTGTTACACAGGGTTACGTCAATGCTTTTACCCTCGGGGTTTTTGAAAAAAGCGCTGAAGCGGCCGAGGAAAACATCGTGTTCGGGATCGGCCAGGAAATCGGCCAGTGCCCGACCCGCCAACTCGCCGCGCCCGCGGCCTACCATACTGGCGAAGGTCTGGTTGGTCTGGCGGATAATGCCGCTGGCATCCAGCGTCAGATAGCCCACTGGAGCCTGGTGATAGAGCCGGGCGTAGCGGTCGCGAGTCTGCTCCAACTGATTCTGGGTGGTGCGCAACTCCTCATTCTGGAGTTCCAGCTCAATCTGGTGGACCGAGAGATCGTGGATCAGCCGCTCGATCTCAATGGTGGAGAGGGTACTTACTCCCAGGCGGGAATCATCGAGCAGCGCCTCCGCCCGTTCACGCAGCAATGCCCAGTCGCGATCCCTTTCCGTGTTCATGCCGCTTCTCCGGTCGGTTTACTCGATCAAGGTGAATCGTGGCGCTGCGCTCCACGTTCCCGCAGCGCCTCTTGGCCCAGGCGGGCTTCGGTCACGTCTTGAAAAGCTCCTGACAGTTTGACCACTCGCTCATCCCGCATCACCGGCCAACCGATAGTGCGCACCCAACGCCGGTTACCTTTGGCGGTAGCGATTTCCAGGGTCAGGTCGTAGGACACCCCCTCCTGGCAGGCGCGACGGAAGGCTTCGGCGATAATGGGGCGATATTCCGGCAGGTAGAAGCCGATGCTTTCTTCAGGGCGCGGCTGGTGACCCGGTGCGACCTCGTGGATGCGGAAGGTCTCGTCGGACCAGCGCAACTCTCCGGTCGCGGGGATAAAATGCCAGGCGCCCAAGCGGGTCTTTTGGGCGATTTCCTTGAAGGTGGTTTCTTTCTCAGCCAGAGTGAGCTGGACTTCCTTGACTTTGGTGACATCCACGAAGGAAACCACGGTGCCGGAGAAGGCTTTCGGTCCCACGGTGTAGGGCGCTACCCGCATCAGGTACCAGCGGCCGTCCTGGGTGTGAATCTCCCGTTCCAGCGGCTGGCTGGTGGCCTGTACGTCCCGCACCACATCAATAGGATCGCAATCCGCCAAATAATGCGAGATATGGGTAATGGGTCGCCCGACATCGCTCGGCAGCAGCTTGAAGATATCGACGACCCGGGGGGAGAAGCGGCGCACTTCCATGTTTTCATCCAGCAGGAGCTGGCCGATCTGGGTGGCGCTCAGCAGATTGTCCACGTCGTTGTTCAGTTCGGTCAACTCGATGATCTTGGTTTGATACTCGGTGTTGACGGTGAATAGTTCCTCATTGGTGGATTGCAGCTCCTCGTTGGTGGACTGAAGTTCTTCGTTGCTGGCCAGCAGTTCTTCATTGGTGGCCTGAAGCTCTTCGTTGGAGGTTTCCAGCTCCTCGATGGTCGCTTGCAGGTTCTCGCGGGTGAATTGCAGATCCTGCTCCAAATCCCGCAATCGTTCCTCGGCTTCCCGCGACAGGTCGAAGGCTTGAATCGCATGATCCGATTCGGTCGATACGGTTTTTTTCGACTCGCCGATAAAAACCGCCGCCAGCGATTCCTGCCCACGTTTTTCGGGCAGGGGCCGGATGCGCAAATCCACCAGTCGGGCGCCGCCGTCCCGGGGCAGGCGGATGTTGGTGAAATGCAATTCCTGGCGCTGGCGAAAGACTTTCTGAATGCCGGTGGTCAGTGGAATGGACAATTCCCGCACCGCCATCTTGGAGATGTCGTTGACGACCTTGCCCGAAGGCAGTTTGAAGTAGTCTCCCACGTCGCCCAGGACATGCAGGACTTCCAGTTGGGTATTGACGATCACCGCTAATGGAATGTAGTCCTGAGCGATGGCTTCCAGAAAGCGTTCCAGCACTCGTTCTTCTTCGCTGAAACGCAGGTTGCGGCGGGCGCCGGCGAACTGGCCTCGAAGATCGCGGGAGCGGGTGTCGGTTACGGACAGCAAGTGAGCCGTATCAGCCAGCGGCTTAAGGCGGCCCTTGGAACGGTAGAGCTTCCATTTCGAGTCCACCGCCTCGAAGTAATCAGCCATTTCACCCGTGGTTTCGCTGGTGCCCAACAGCAGCAATCCACCGGAATTGAGGGAGAAATTGAAAAATTCGAGAACCTTGCGTTGCAGGATTGGTTGGAAATAGATCAGCAGGTTGCGGCAAGTGAGCAGGGTGATATTAGTGAAGGGCGGATCCTTGCACAAGTTGTGTTGGGCGAACACCACCATTTCCCGGATGGTGCGGGCGATTTGAAAATTATCCTCGTTCTTGTAGAAATACTTGGCCAGCAGCCGGGGTGAAATGTCGGAGGCAATGCTTTCGGGATAGGCGCCGTTGGCCGCGTAATGAATGGCGTTGCGATCGATATCGGTGGCGAAGATTTTTACGTCGTGGGAGACGCCCAGCGTTTCCATGCACTCGCGCGTCAGAATCGCCAGACTGTAGGCCTCCTCGCCGGTGGAGCAACCCGCCACCCAGAAGCGGATTTCCCGGTTTTTGGCGTTGTTGAAAATTTCCGGCAGTCCGAACTGCTCCATGCGGTCGAAGGCGCCTTGATCGCGAAAGAAGCTGGTGACCCCGATCAGCAGTTCACGATACAGCGCCACCACCTCGCCGGGATTGTTGGTCAGATAGGCTACATAGTCCTGAATGTCGTCAGTCTGGTTGATGGTCATCCGGCGTTCGATGCGCCGGGTGACGGTGCTGGGCTTGTAGAAGGTGAAATCGACCTTGCACTTCTCCCGCAGCATGGCGAACACCCGGGTCAATCCCTGCTCGTCGCTCAACAGGGTTTCGGAGCGTTCGACCTTGGTGGTGTACGGATGCTTGGCGAAGGACAGCAACTGAACCGGCATTTGATCCGGCGGCAGGATGAAATCCGCCAGGCCGGTAGAAATGGCGGCCCGCGGCATGCCATCGAATTTGGCGCTTTCCTCATCCTGGATCATGATCATGCCGCCATATTCCTTGATGACGCGCACTCCCCGGGTGCCATCGCTGCCGGTGCCGGAGAGGATGATGGCTATGGCTTTTTCGCCCTGATCCTCGGCCAGGGAGCGCAGAAAGATATCAATGGGCAAATTGAAGCCCTGACTACGATCCTGATCGCTCAGCAGCAGTTTGCCGTGGAAGATGGTGAGATTCTTCTTGGGCGGGATCAGGTAGATATTATTGGGCAGCACGACCATGCCATCCTCAGCCCGATGAACCAGCATGGCGGTTTTTTTCGACAACAGCTCAACCATCAGGCTCTTGTAGTCGGGTGAGAGATGCTGGATCACAATGAAGCCCAGACCGCTGTCGGGCGGCATGTGGCTGAAGAAGGACTCAATGGCTTCCAGACCGCCTGCCGATGCACCCACCGCTACATAATGGGAAAGCGGCGCGGCGGCGGGTGGACTGCCCACCGCACCCTCCGCTGGGTCATTCTTGGTGCTGTCGCTGGTTGTCTGCATGCCACGATACTCCCTGATTAATGTCCGTCATCAATATCCACGGGCGCTGATGCCCCATACCCAGTTAATCAGAATGTTCGCTTTTCGTCATTCTCGCTTTCGCGGGGATGACGAATGCAAAGGCTTAGCGAAAGTTCTGATACCCGATCTATATAGCTCGGAGGCGGGTTTGACATGGCCCGGATCAGGGCGGCCACTCGATTTCTACCCGGTTGCGACCTTGACTCTTGGCTCGGTACAACGCCCGGTCGGCCCGACCGAGAATGGCGTCAGCCGCAGGATCGGTCGGTGCAAATGAAGTAGCGCCGATGCTGACAGTCACTCTGATAACCCCACCCGCCGTCGTCACCGGCGATTCCGCCACCCTTCGCCGCAGCCGCTCGGCCAATTGCTGCGCGCCATCAAAGTCAGTGCCTGGCAGCAGGGCAGCAAATTCCTCACCGCCCAGCCGGCCCAGCAGATCGACTTGGCGCAACATCTGTCGGGCGACGGCGGAAAAGTGTCGAAGCACGTCGTCACCGGCGGCATGACCATGCTGATCGTTCACTCGCTTGAAATGATCGAGGTCGAACATCAGCAGGGCGACGGGCCGGGCATAGCGTTTGAACCGGACCAGTTCCTGCGTCATCTGCGCCAGAAAGTGGCGACGGTTGGACAGTTCAGTCAGCGAATCGGTGGTGGCCAGCCGGCGCAGTTCCCGCTCCAGCGCCTTGCGCTCGGTAATATCCTGCACCATGACGATAAAATGGCGCGGTGATCCTGCCGGGTCGCGTACACAGCGAACCGATAGCACGGTATCTACGATCCCGCCATTTTGGCAGACAAACCGTTTATCCAGCTTGTAGCCCTCTATCTCTCCGGCCAGGACCCGGTTGAACTGGCTCATGTCCATTGCGAGATCATCCGGGTGAGTAAGCTCAGCCCAGGTTTTGGCAACCAGTTCGGCGCGTGGGTAGCCCAGAATCTGGCACAGGCGATCATTGAATTGCACCCAACCCTTGGTCGGCGAGGTGATCGCCATTCCGATCAGCCCCAACTCATAATAGCTGCGAAACTGCTCCTCGCTTTCCTGCAACGCAGCGGTGCGGGTCTGTACCTGCTGTTCGAGTACGGCCTGGCGGTTGCGCAAAAATCCAACAAACGTGGCCAGCACTGCGGTCAACAGCAACCCCGCCAGGCCAGTGAGCCAACCCGCCCGCGCTGGATGGGCGGCATGAAACAGTGGGGTAGGACGGATCAGCACCGCCTGGGCACGACCAAAGGTAAACAGCGGGTGAACCGCCTGGAATTCCCGTTGCTCAAAGCGGGCCACCGTGATGGCCTCGATATGCCGGCTCTCGTAGTCGTGCGGGTGGACCGCCAGCAGCGTGGGGCCAGCGGCGATCATCAGATCGATCAAATCCACCGCAACCTCGTCCGAATCATGGATACCGTGCAGCAGGGCACGGTCCAGCAGGGTTTGCAAACGCAGTACGCCCAGCACGAAACCGCGCAACCGTCCAGCGTCGCCCCCCGCGTTGCTGTTCTCCGGCATCGGCAGGACCGGTGCGAACACCGGCTGAAACACCAGTATGGCCGACTGGTGTTCGGTTTCCTGCACCAGAGTAAGCGGATGAGTTGCCGTGATCAGCCCAGTGCGCAGAGCGGTTTCCAGCGCGGTGCGGCGGATCGATTCGGAACCGAGATCGAATCCCAGAGCCACTTCGTTACCGACCCGTGGCTCTAACCCATAAACCGGGTAGTAGTCCGCCCGGCCTGATACGGGAACCCGTTCACCTTGGGCATTGTGTTCCCAAATGATGAAATCACCGCTTCCTTCACCCTGCGCTTCGGCCTCGAAACGCGCCTTGTCCGCCGCCGGTATGTGCGGAATCCACTCATAGGCCTGAACTGTAGTTGCCTTGGCCAAGGGGGCTACAAAGGCGTGGAACTCGGCGCGATTCACCTGCTGGCTGGCCTGATAGAACTGGGCCAGCGCAGACAAAGCGGCCCGAATATCGCTAAACACTTCGCGGATATTGCCGGCACGGGCGTCGGCCAGACGGTGGAAGAACACACCGCGCTCGCGGTTTTCCGCCTCCAGCACCAACAGCGTCGCTGCGAGGGTCAGCGCCAGCCCCAAGGTTCCGACCAGAGCCGTCTCAAAATGCCGGAAGTGTAGCCGCCTGCTCGCCGCTTGGCGGTTGCGCCACTGAATAGCGCCGGCACCGCCCAAGAGCAGGGTCAGCAACAGCAGGGTACTCAGGATCGGCACCAGCCGGCTCGCCAGAGCTTGGTGATTCCAGTCGCTGACGCGAATATCCAAACCGACCACCATCAACACCTTGCCGCTGTGAAGATCGCGAACGGGAGCCACCGCAGAGACGAAGACTCCATATTCATCCTGCCATGGCCCGAAGGCGACGGGCTGGCCGGTTCGGAACATCTCAAAATTTTCGGACGCAGGCTGTCGGTAAACCGTCCCCGGCGGTGAGGCCCAAGGGTCGTCTTCCGCCAGATTCTCCGGCCCGAACACAATGGCGCCGTCGCGAAGCGCCATGCTGTAGATGCTGTGCTGCTGGACGAGTCGCCCATAGGCGATCATCAGTTCACGAATCCGCTCGAACGCCGGTGTTCCCCGGTCCGTCGCCGTGAACGACAGCGCCTCCACCTCGCCGACGGGGAGGGCCTGGGCGATTTCCATCGCCTGCCGGAGCAGTCGTTCCCGCATCTCGGCCTCGACGCTGTGGCCGCGCCACTCGGTGGCCAGCCAACCCAGCGTGACCAGCACCACAAACGCCACCGGATACCGCCAGCGCACGATCCCGCCAAAGCGCCCTTTTTTTGATTTGGGCTGCTGTCCGTGCAGCCAGATGCCGGTCATGACCCCGATAGCGCCCAGCGCCCGAACCAGTTGAATCGGTATCCCGGTCGCGGCGAAAAAGCGGTCGTAATTCAGCCAGGAAGCGGGGGGAAAGTCGGCATCGGCCACAATCAGCCCAGCGGCCAGACCATAGAGCAGCATCGAACCGGCGGCCCATCGCAATCCTAGATACCGTTCACCCTCAACCGTCGCGGCGGCCCGCCACAAGGTACAGCCGGCGAGCAGTCCACCCGGCAGCGCCAGCGCATAACGACCGGCGATGTTCAGGCCACTGATCCCGGCCCATCCGCCCAGTCCCACCAAAGCCAGCAGCGGCAGATAAATCCACCCTCCCAGCGACTTGAATCCCTGGCGCATCAGGCCACGCCGCCCGAACTCGACCAGCGGCAAAAAGGACATGATCATGACGACCAGCCGAACTTCCTTGAATACCGGGGCATCGCCCAGACTCAGCGCCAGCAGATCCAGCCATTCGTTCAGGCCGTGGAGCAGACCGAAAGCCGCCAGCCATCGCCACGGCAGCGTCTGGTCCCGCCCACTCAGCGCCAGGGCCCGCGTCGCCAGCAGAAGGAACGACAGGCCGTAGATGAAATAGATGTAATCCGTGTTTACGGCAAAAACATTCACCGCTCTTTCTCCTGCCGACCCTCGCTATTGGACGGTCTGGCGGCGCTCATCCCACTCCGGCGCCCTTGGCCTGCACATCGGCGTGATAGGACGAACGCACCAGCGGCGCGGAGGCAACATGAGTGAAGCCCAGCGCTTCGCCAAACCGACGCAAATGCTCGAAGTCCTCCAGCGGAGCGTAGCGCTCTACTGGTAAATGATGGACGCTGGGCTGCAAATACTGGCCCAGCGTCAGCATCTCTACATGGTGGGTGCGGAGATCGCGCATGACTTGTTCAATTTCCGTCGTGGTTTCGCCCAAGCCCAGCATCAGCCCCGACTTGGTTGGGATCTTCGGTTGCCGCTCCTTGAAATGGCGCAGTAAATCCAGCGAGTATTGATAATCCGCGCCGGGTCGGGCTTGGCGATACAGCCGTGGCACCGTTTCCAGATTGTGGTTGAACACATCGGGCGGCTCCCGCTCCAGAAGATCCAGCGCCGCATCCATCCGTCCGCGAAAATCCGGGACCAGAGTTTCGATGCGGATGCCCGGCTGTCGGGCGCGTACCGCCCGGATGCAATCAGCAAAATGGGCCGCGCCGCCGTCGCGAAGATCGTCACGGTCTACCGAGGTGATCACCACATACTTCAAACCCATCGCCGCCACGGTCTGCGCCAGGTGTTCCGGTTCCTGGGCATCGAGCGGGTTAGGGCGACCGTGGCCCACATCGCAGAACGGACAGCGCCGGGTGCAGATGTCGCCCATGATCATGAAAGTCGCGGTGCCGTGGCCGAAGCATTCGCCGAGATTGGGGCAACTGGCTTCTTCACACACCGTGTGCAGGTGGTTGTCGCGCAGAATCTGCTTGAGTCGCATCACTTCCGGGGTACCGGGGAACGGGGCGCGAATCCAGGCCGGTTTACGCAAGCGCTGCTTGGGATCGGTTGGCGCGATCTTGATCGGGATGCGGGCGACTTTTTCCGCGCCGCGCAATTTCCCACCGGGCTGGGGAGTGGTTTTAGGCGCTGGCGCAGCAGAGAGATCGCCGGAAACGGGAGAATCGGACATGGCCTGTTCCTGAAAGGGATAGGTGGCGAACAGCCGAGAATTCGGCTCAGGATTATGCCGCAGATTTCAAGGTAAATCCCGCACCAGTCACGCCTTGCCACCTATCGGTTTTCGACCTCTACCGTAGGAGCGGGTTTTAGCCCGCGAACATCGCGGCCAGAAGGCCGCTCCTACCCTCGCTTTGCCCATCCTGCAAAAAGCTCAATGTCTATGCTCTGTTGAGAAATGGTATTACCACTTACCGGCTACCGGTAAATCGCCCGCTTGACCGAAGCTGCCAAAGTAACAACGGTCAATATCACAGCCGTCCCACTGACCATTACCGTTGTAGTCGAGGAACCAGGTGCCGTTGCGGAACACCCCGACCTTGGCTTTGCCGTCGCCGTTCCAATCGCCGGCAGCGGGTAAATCGCCGGCTTGACCGAAGCTGCCGTACAGGCATTTGTCTTGGCCGCCATCCTGCTGACAGCCGTCCCATTTTCCATTGCCGTTGTAGTCGAGATACCACGTCCCGGCCCGGAATACGCCGACTCCGGCTTGCAACCCGCCGTTCCAATTCCCCGCTACCGGCAGGTCAAGGGCTTGGCCGAAGCTCAGGCACAGATCGGCGCTACAGCCGTCCCATTTGCCGTTGCCGTTGGCATCCAAAAACCATTGGCCGTTGCGGAACACGCCGATCTTGGCAAAGCCGGTGCCGTTCCAGTCCCCGGCCACCGGCAGATCGCCGGGCGCGCCAAAACCGCTGTAGCAGCCATCGACCGCGCAGCCATCCCATTTCCGGTTGCCGTTGAGGTCAATGAACCATTCGCCAGTGCCGGAACGCAGCACTCCGATATAACTCTTGCTGCCGCCATCCCAGTTGCCCGACGCGGGCATATCCCCGGCCTGACCAAAGCCGGTGAAGCAGAACTCGGTGCCGCAGCCGTCCCAAACGCCGTTGCCGTTGGCGTCGAGGAACCACTGACCGTTGCGGAACACACCAACAGCAGAGCCGAGGTTCTGTCCACCCGGCGACATGAGGAATGCATGGCCTTGCCCGTTTATGACCCCGTGACCGGCAATTTGCCCAGCATCGTTAACGGCTTTAGCTTCTTGTAATGTCCAGCCCGACCCTGCGGGCAGGAGCGAATTCAAGTCGACCATCTGGCCGCCGTCGTACAGGTAGGCATGGTAGGCCCCATTGGCGGTATCCGAATACCCGACGATCTGGCCACTGGTGTTGATACTGTAGGCGCCGCTATTAGTCCCGCCCAAGGTGCCGAGGTCGCTCATGACCCCGTTGGCGTACCGAAAGGCATGGGTAGCGCTATTCCCTGTGGTTTTTGACTCCCCGACGACTTGCCCGCTGGCGTTAATGCCGTAGGCGACGCTGTCAGTCCCGCCCAGGGTGCCGAGGTCGCTCATGACCCCGTTGGTGTACCGGAAGGCATGTTGGGCAGTATTCCCGGTGGTGTACGAATCGCCGACGATCTGCCCGCTGGCGTTGATACCTGAGGCGCTGCTGATCGTCCCGCCCAAGGTGCTAAGGTCCGTCATAACGCCGCTGGTGTACCGGAAGGCATGGTTAGCAAGATTCGTGGTGGTCGCATACCCAACGATTTGCCCGCTGTCGTTGATACCAAAGGCGTAGCTGTTAGCCCCGCCTAAGGTGCCAAGGACGGTCATGGTGTTACCGGTGTACCGGAAGGCACGGAGGCTTTGCTTATCCCCAGCGGTATACGAGACCCCGACGATCTGGCCGCTCGCGTTGATGCCGGAGGCGCTGCTGCTATGAGTCCCGCTTAAGGTGCCGAGATCTGTCATGACTCCGTTGGCGTACCGGAAGCCATGTTGGGCAGTATCCCCGGCGGTATCCGATTCCCCGACAACTTGGCCGCTGGCGTTGATGCCGTTGGCCCAGCTCTGAGACCCGCCCAAGGTGCCGAGGTCGGTGATGGTGTATGAAGGGGGGATCGCCCACGCCTGACCGGCGGCGGACAGCAGAGCGATCAGAATGAGTGGCTTGGTGTTCATTGGTTAGCCTCAAGTGTCAGTTGCCTAAAATAACTTTACTCTGCCTAAGTAAAGTTTACAACATTATGATTTATTAGGAATAATTTGTGTAGGATAAGGAATATTCACCCTACTGGACTTTGCCCATGTTGCCCCAGGGGTGAATGGTAGGAGTGGCATCAAGCGCAGGGCGTTTTCGCGCCCTGCAAAAAAAGCCCCGCCGAGGCGAGGCTGACCAGAGTGTGATTCCGTTACCAATGACCGGCTACCGGCAAATCGCCAGACGCGCCGAAGCTGCCCAAGTAGCAGCGGTCTGTTGTAGCCGAGATACCGCAACCATTCCAAAAACCGCTACCGTTGTAGTTGAGGTACCAAGTACCGCTGTGGAACACCCCGATCTTGGCTGTGCCACTGCCGTTCCAGTCACCCACGACCGGCTTATCACCGGCTACCTCAAAGCTCAGACTCAGGTCAGCGCTGTCCCACACGCCGTTACCGTTGGCGTCCAAGAACCACTGGCCGTTACGGAATACTCCGATCTTGGCTTTATGGTCGCCGTTCCAATCGCCGACTACGGGTAAATCGCCGGTCAGGGCAAAGCCCGTATAACAACGGTCGAGGCCGGAACCGCAGCCATCCCAAACACCGTTACCGTTGTAGTCTAGGTAAAAAGCATTCGCGCTCGGACGGAATACGCCGATCTTGGTCGTGCCGCTGCCGTTCCAGTCGCCCACTATCGGCAAATCGCCCGCTTGGCCAAAACTGGTGAAACAACAGTCGTCCCATATTCCGTTGCCGTTGTAGTCGAGGTACCAGCCCCCCGCGCGGAATACGCCAATCTTGGTGTTGCCGCTGCCATTCCAGTCGCCCACTATCGGCAAATCGCTCGCTTGGCCAAAGCTCATACACAAGTCTGTAGAGCAGCTATCCCATATTCCGTTGCCGTTATCGTCGAGATACCAGCCGCCATCGCGGAACACGCCGACGGTTGCAAAGTATTGGGTAAAAGTGGCGGTGACCGTTTTGGCTGCGGTCATGCTGACGGTACAGGTTCCCGCGCCGCTACAGGCTCCGCTCCAGCCAGCAAAGGCCCACCCGCTAACAGGGGCTGCGGTCAACATAACAGAAACAGGCGGCGTGCCAGTGACATAGGTTTCTGTGCAGTCAGTACCGCAATTAATTCCGGTGACATTGCTCTTTACGGTTCCCAATCCTATCGGGGTTACCGTCAAAATGACGCCTCCCTCCAGCTTGACGACAAACGCATCCTTAACATTGTTGTTGATGGGGTAATAGCCATTAGGGGTGAAGGGAAAGTCATTGGCGTTTGTTACGCCGGCCAGATAGACGCCATTGGCCCTGGCGGCAATCCCCGCACCGCTGTCAATGCCGTTATTCCCGCCCAGGTAAGTCACATAAAGCCATGCCTTGCCGGTATCATTGAGCTGCGCGACGAACGCATCGCCGCTTCCGCCCAAGGTCTTGTCCATCGCATCAGCGGTAACCGGGAAGTTCGCGGAGGCCGTTGCGCCGGTGACATAAGTGGACACCGGGGCAGGAGAATTAGGGACGACCGCGATCCCGGCTGCGCTGTCTGCGCCGCTCCCGCCCAGATAAGTGGAATAAAGCAGCGAATCCATTCCAACCAAGGTCGGATCTGGATCGATTTTGGCGACAAAAACGTCTCCGTTGCCTGCGTAATTACTCTGTGCTGCATTAGGCGTCATCGGAAAATTGGAGGACGCGGTGCTGCCGGTGACATAGGCATGTCCATCATAATCCACCGCAATGCCCGCCCCGCTGTCCGCGCCACTCCCGCCCAAATAGGCGGAGTAAAGCAGTGAATACCTGCCGTTGGGGGCTGGAAATGAAAAGGGGTCAATTTTGGCGATAAAGCCATCCAGACTGCCGCCAAGCGTGGTGTCAAAAGCCAGACCCGTCACCGGAAAGTTGGTCGAGGCGGTGGAACCAGTGAGATAAATGTGGCCGAGGTTATCCACAGCTATTGCTGCGCCCTTGTCATCCTTGGCTCCGCCCATATAGGTGGAATAATACAAGGTGCCGCCGGTATCGATCACGCTGACAAAGGCATCGGTTCCACCGAGCAGCGCGGGTTGAAACGGGTTTTGCAGTGGAAAGCCATCGCTGAAATTGGAACTGGTGTAGCCCGTCACATAAATCAACGACTGAAGCACCGCGATGCCCCGCCCTTCATCATCCTTGGTTCCGCCCCAGTACGTTGAAAACGACAGATCACAATTGGTGTTCAGCACCACGATGAACGCATCCTTGCCGCCGTTGAGCGTACCCGGACCAACAGTAGGAAAGTTTGCCGAAGCGGTCGTGCCAGTGACATAGGCAAATCCCATGTCGTCCACCGCAATGGCATAGCCGATATCGTCTTTGTCATCGCTGGAACCACCGAGATAGGTGGAGCAGAGCAAGCTGGCAACGCCAGACAGGTTAAAATTGAATCTGGAGACGAAAGCATCCTGTTTGGTATTAGTGCTATTCGGGTAACCTCCTACCGTAATGGGAAAATCCAGCGAGGAAGTGGTTGCGCCGGTCACATAGGCAAAACCGCTATCATCAACGGCGATGCTGGTGGCGTAATCCTCCTTGATCCCGCCCAGGAAGGTGGAATAGGCCAGCACCGGATCGATGACCAAAGGCTGTTTCGGGTCATAGTGCGCCACCTCGAACCCGACTCGCAGCGGCTCAAACATCGGATCGGCGACCGCAATATTCACCGTAGTCGCCGCTGCTTCCGAATTGCGCAGCACATAGCGCCCGGCGACCGGCTGTTGCTGACCGTCAGTGACCTGATAAATCCGGGGCGCTTGCTGCACCACCTCGCCGCCCGGCACTGTCAACACCAAGTCCCCTTCAGCATTAACCCGCACCCGTTCCGCCCCGCTGATCGCCAGTTGAATCATCGCCGGATCGGCGCCGGGGGCCACAATGAAATCATGTTCTAGTTGCTGCGGGTTGCCGTAATACATCAAATCAATGCCCGGATAGACGTTTGCATAACGCACCCGCTGATAATGCGGGACGTTGGTGCGCCACTTCGCCGGGTCATTACCCAAGAGGTAATTGCTGATGCCGGGCAGCTTCTCCAGACCTTCAATTTGCGGTGCGGGATTGCGGGCCGCTCCCTCCAGCCGGGTACGAATCACCGCGCCGGGCGTCATCGGTGCTGCTGCAGGTTCGGTCGTCGGTCGGCTGGGACGCAGGGACAGCACCGCCTCATCACCCGTCAAGAACAGCGCATAACCCGCCCCCCGCGCCAAAAACTTGACGTCCTGGGCTGTTTGACCGACGTTCGGTTCAAAATAGATCGGCGTCCGAACGTAATCCGCCCTGAGCCGGGTCAGGGCGTCGGCCTTATCGTTCGACCGGCCCGGCAGGAAATCCAGCGGCTTTATTGACTGCCATTGCTCAGCCCGCGCCAGCAGATCAAACACCTGGGCCACAGTGGGCGATGATTCCGCCTGCGCTATTGCGCC
This sequence comes from Candidatus Contendobacter odensis Run_B_J11, assembly GCF_000531125.1. Taxonomy (GTDB): domain Bacteria; phylum Pseudomonadota; class Gammaproteobacteria; order Competibacterales; family Competibacteraceae; genus Contendibacter; species Contendibacter odensensis. The sequence goes on from NZ_CBTK010000113.1 coordinate 93,138, forward strand.
GACCAGCGCCAGCACTATCGCCAGCAGTCCACCGCACAATGCGGCCCACCCGCAATGCTGTTGCTCGCCGCTTGCCTGGGTCATGTCTCTTTCCTTGGTTGGATGATGTTGCAGATTCCAAGGCAAATTCCGCGCCGTCTGTGGCCGGATTGTCCGGTGGTTCAGGGCAATCCCTCCACCCAGCCAAAGCAGCTATAGCCCAGGTGCTGGCCGAGGTGCGGCAGCAGTTCTTCAGCGGCGGTGGCGGGCGAGAGATGAACGCCCAAGTCGCGCAATTGGGTGACGCGCAGACCGGGATAACCGCAGGGATTGATCCGGCTGAACGGCTCCAAATCCATGTCCACGTTAAGGCTAAGGCCGTGATAGCAGCGGCCCTGGCGGATGCGTAGCCCCAACGACGCCACCTTGGCATCCTCCACATAAACCCCCGGTGCGGTAGGCCGGGTGTGGGCGGCAATAGAATGACTGGCCAGCAGATCGATCACCGCCTGCTCCAGCGCCGTGACCAGCATTCGCACGCTAAAACCCAGTCGCCGCACGTCCAGCAGGCAATATAGGACAACCTGTCCCGGACCGTGATACGTCACCTGACCGCCGCGATCCACCTGAATGACGGGTATCTCGCCCGGACTCAGCAGGTGTTCAGCCTTGCCGGCCAAGCCCTGGGTGAAAACCGGGGGATGTTCGACCTGCCACAGTTCATCCGGGGCATCGGCGTTGCGGGAGGCGGTGAAGGTCTGCATGGCGGCAAATACCGGAGCGTATTCGCAGTGACCGAGGCGGCGAAACCAGAGCGGTTGGGAGCGGGGAATTGGCGCAGTCATGACTGACGCGCTTACAGCACCATCTTGATTTGCGGATGCCCACTGAGGTCGCAGTAGATAGCGTCCAACTGAGCGCGGTCGCGGGCATGAACGATCACGGTCACCGACTGATAGCGGCCAGCGCTGCTCGCACGCACCCGCACTTGGGCATCGTCCAGATCGGGCGCATGGCGTAGCACCTGTTCAACCACCAGCGCCCGGAACCCCGGATCACTTGCACCCATGACCTTGATCGGAAAATCGCAGGGAAACTGCAATAGCGACTCATCGCTCATGCCAGACGCCTCTCAATGACTGCTGCTTTCAATTGAACAGGGAATGGAAGAACAGCAGGATCGCGTCAATCATCCGTCCGAACCAGCCGCTTTCCGGCACATCCTGAAGCGCAACCAGCGGCGTCTTGCTCACTTCCTGATCGCCCAGCTTGACGACGATTTCGCCGAACGGCTGATCTTTTTGCGCCGGCGCGATGATGGTCGGCTGTACCGTGGTCGTGGTGCTGACTTGCGGCGCTTGCCCCTTAGGTACGGTCACATACAGCGGCTGGATCACGCCCAGTGGCAACTGGTTGGCCTGTCCTTTCCAAATCCGGGCCGTCACGATAGGGGTGTTGGCGTCGTGCAGCTTGCGACTCTCGAAGAAACTGAAGCCGTAGTTCAACAACGCCTGGCTGGCCTGAAAGCGTTCCTTCTCTTTTGCTGCGCCCAAAACCACTCCGATCAGGCGGGTGTCGTTGCGTTTAGCCGAGGACACCAGACAGTAGCCCGCCGATTCGGTGTGGCCGGTTTTGACGCCATCCACCGAGGCATCGGTCAGCAACAACCGGTTGCGGTTCTGCTGCTCGATATTGTTGTACTTGAAACTGCGTACTGAATAACGAGGATACTGATCGGGAAAGTCCTGAATCAGCGCCCGGGTCAGAAGAGCGATGTCGTGGGCGGACATGTAGTGATTAGCGTCGGGCAGGCCCGGCGCGTTAGTGAAATGGCTGTTCTTCATCCCCAGCCGCTCCGCCTCCTGATTCATCAGCTTGGCGAAGGTTTCCTCGGAACCGGCCACATGCTCGGCCAGCGCCACAGTAGCGTCATTACCGGACTGCACCACCATGCCCATCAGCAAGTCTTCCACCGGCACCTGGCTGCCCACTTTAACGAACATCTTGGAACCGGCCGTCCGCCAGGCTTTCTCGCTGATGGTTACTTGATCGTTCAGATGAATCTTGCCCGTTTTCAGGGCCTTGTAGACGACATAGGCGGTCATCAGCTTGGTGATACTGGCCGGTTCCATCCGCTCGTCACCCTTCAGATTCGCCAGAAGGTTGCCACTCTGGTAATCCATCAGGACATAACTACGCACCGGCACTTGAGGGGGGGGTGGAATAGATTCGGCGTTTGCAGCGATCCCGCTCAGCGCCAGCAGGGCCAACGCGAGCAGCGGTAAAAAAAGAGTGCGGTTCAGAGTGAGCAGCGGCATATCGCGACGTTCTTCCATGGTTGCAAACGGGAACGGGTGATTCTAGCCACAAGTCCCGCCCAAAAACAAACCGCCTTGCTCGCAAGATGGCGGCAAGGCGGTGGTATGGCCTTGGTAAGGGGGCGTGATCGGCGTCAGGGCTTCAATCCGCGATGATCCGTGGGCGATTGATCCGCGAACTGGCCAGCCGCAAAGTCGCTTGCCGGGACTCGTTGGCATTACGCGGTTCCGGGCGGTTGCTCGCGCTGGTTTCTACCCGTGTGATGCGCTGGCCTGCATTAACCGCCCCGTCATTACGCTTTGGCTGGTGAGCATCGCTCCGTCCAGCGATGTTCCGTGCTGGTTCAGGCTTGCCCTTCTGGTTGCCGGTCGCCGTCGGCGTCTGCCGCTCCTCTACGATGTTCCTGCCTTTCGACGCTGGCGCGGCGGATGCCAGTCGGAGAGCTGGGCGCACTGGATTCCGATCAATCTCAGCCTTGGCCAAGGGTTTTGCGCCCGCAGTTTTCGCCGCTGACTTCGGCGGGTTGTGTTCCACGTTCGCCAACGCTAACCGTACCGGCGGCTGGGTTTGCGGTTTAGCCTTGCCTCGCTCGCCATTAGCCAGCGCCAACCGCGTCGAGGTTTTGGCCTGAGCCTGAGCCTGAGCCAGTAACTTCTTCGCCTTTTCCCGTTCCACCCGCGCCAGAACCTGCGCCGGCGGTTTACCCGGCGCCTGCGCCGTCGGGCGGGCGGGCATGGCCCGGGCAAACTGAATAGCAGCGGGTTTAATGATCGGTTCTGGGCGATCCTGGCGGCTGGCCAGCAGTTCCCGCTGCTCGGCGCGACGGGCGGCCAGCAGCGGCAAGGATTGATACGGCGCCAGCGCGGCGATTTCGACTCGGGCGGTGCCCTGCTCCAGCATGCCCAGCCGGTCGGCGGCGGCATAAGATAAATCAATGGCCCGTTCGCCGACGAAAGGTCCTCGGTCAGTCACTTTGACGACAATATGACGGCCGTTTTCCAGATTGGTCACCTGCACATAAGTGGGAAGCGGCAGGCTCTTGTGGGCGGCGGTCAGCTCGAACATGTTGAACAGCGGACCGCTGGAGGTCTTGCGACCGTGAAATTCCCAGCCATACCAGGAGGCGATGCCTTCCTCTCGATAGCCTTCGCTGGTTTCCTTGACCCGGTAGCGCCGGCCAAATACCACATAGGTATCGGGATTGCCGGAGCGACTGGGCGACTCAACCTTGGGGATCGGTTCATCGCTGCTTGTGGCCGTGTCCGAGGAACTGACCGGCAGCGGGTTCGCCGACTGTGGATGGTCAGGAACGGTGCTACAACCCGCAAGCGCGCCCGCCAATGACACCCAAACCAATGCGTGGCTCCAAGAAGATTTCGCCATAAAAACACCTCCCTTCCACCGGAGGGCACGCCGAGGGCGCGCCGGATCGGTGCAATTTTTGTGGATTTTCAGGATGACTCACTCAATACGAGCAATGCGAGTCGAATGTTCCGGCATGGCGCCGGCAGAGGATCGAGCGTAGCGCTCGCGGATTTCCTGGCTGAGCTGGTACACCGCCATGGCGTACAACAGGCTGCGGTTGTAGCGAGTGATGACGTAGAAATTGTCGAAGCCCAGCCAGTATTCCGAACGGTCGCGTCCCTGCAATTCCAACAACATCGCGGGTTGAGCGTCGCTGACGGGCGCTTCGGGAATCACTCCCTGGGCGCGCAGACGGGCGACGCTGGATTGGGGTGGATTCACTTGGCGGCTGACCAGGGCGGGATAGGCCGTGCCGCTCACTGATGCCGGTACAGCGACCGGTTGCCCGCTGCGCCAGCCGTTTTTCTTGAAGTAATTTGCGACGCTACCGATGGCGTCACCCGGGTTGCGCCAGAGATCGCGGTGACCATCATCGTCGAAGTCCACCGCAAAGGACTGGAAGCTGCTGGGCATAAACTGCCCCAGTCCCATGGCTCCAGCATAGGAACCACGCGGGGCGAGGGGATCGATGCCCTCAGCGCGGGTGAGGAGCAGGTAGTTTTCCAGTTCCTTGCGGAAATAGGCCGCACGGCGGGGATAGGCGAACGCCAGCGTAGACAATGCTTCCAGCACCCGGTATTTGCCCATGTTGCCGCCGTACTGGGTTTCCACGCCGATGATGGCGACCACAATTTCCGGCGGTACCCCGTACACCTGTTCAGCTTGGGCCAGTGCTGCGGCGTTGGCCCGCCAAAACTCTACTCCGCCTTGAATTCGTTTGGGATTGACGAAGATCGTCCGGTAGTCATACCAGGGTTTGGCTTCAGCCGGGCGGGACATGGCGGTGATAATGTCAGGCTTGGCATAGGCGCGGCTGAACACCGCTTGCAATTGCGCCGCGTTGAAACGGTGTTGGGTAGCCATTTCACGAATGAACGCCTGCACATCAGCCCGGCTTGCCAGCGACTTTCCGGCGTTCGCGGGGGAGGGATCAGCGACGGAGGTTGTGTCCGCTGCGGCAGGCGGACTGGAGGCGACCAGAGTATCCGGTGAGGGACGAAGCGGCGCTGGCGCAGCGCAGGCGCTTAATAACAGGGCAATTCCAAACAGATTAAAGCTCTTCACGCGCTCATCTCGTCGTTGTTCCAAGGGCGATTATCGCGTCGAGGTCCGGCGGTGCGCATGGATGCTCATTAAAATACCGAAGCCCGCCATGATCGTCACCAGCGAAGTCCCACCATAACTGAACAGCGGCAGCGGCAGTCCCACCACCGGTAACAGGCCGGAAACCATTCCAGAGTTTACGAAAGCATAGAGGAAAAAAATTAAAGTGAGACTACCGGCCAGCAATCTTGTGTAGGTATCCGGGGCGCGGGTGGCCAAATACAGGCAGCGGGCGACGATAAAGAAGTACAGCACCAGCAACAGGCAACCACCCACCAGGCCAAATTCCTCCGAAAACGCGGCGAAGATGAAATCGGTTGATCCTTCTGGCAAAAAGTCGAGGTGCGACTGAGTGCCGTTCAGCCAGCCCTTGCCGTAGATGCCGCCCGAACCGATGGCGATCTTGGATTGGATGATGTGGTAACCGGCCCCCAACGGGTCCGTTTCCGGATCCAGAAAGGTCAACACGCGCTGGCGCTGGTAGTCATGCATGATGAAGGTCCAGAACAGCGGGATCGCCGCGCCCAAAACGCCAGCCAGCCCGATCATGACGATCCAGCTCAATCCGGCCAGGAACAGCACCGAGGCTCCAGCGCAGCCGACTACCAGCGCGGTGCCTAAGTCCGGCTGCCTGGCAATCAGGATGAACGGCACCACCGTAACCAGCACCCCGCCCAGCAGATGCCACCAGCGCGGCGGCAGCGGCTTATCACCGAAGAACCAGGCCATCGTCATCGGCACCGCGATCTTCATGATCTCCGAGGGCTGAAACCGCAGTACCCCCAAATCCAGCCAGCGTCGTGCGCCCTTGGAAATGTCACCGACCGCCATAACCGCCAGCAGCAGCAAAATCCCCACCAGGTAAATCCACGGTGACCAGAAGCGGAAATAATGCGGCGGCACCTGCGCCAGAATCAGCATGATCACGAAGCCCAGGCCCAGCCGCATGGCCTGACCGATCACCAGATTCAAATCACGTTGCCCGGCACTGTAGAGCACGATCAACCCCAATCCCGATACTGCTAACAAGGCGAGCAGCAAGGGTAGATCAAGATAAATCAGCTTGAGGAATTTACCGGTGTCATTCGGTTCCATGGGGCGGGACATCCTGGGCGGGTGGAATCCCGGTGGTGATGGAATCGTCGTATTTATCGAGCAGCCAGGCATCCATGACCTTGCGCGCCAGCGGCGCGGCAGTGGCGCTACCGCCGCCGCCATGCTCGGCGATCACCGCCACCGCGATGCGCGGCTCCTCGGTCGGGGCGAAGGCGATGAACAGCGCATGATCCAGCAAATGCTTGGCCAGGTTCTTGGCGCTGTAGCGTTGATTCTGGCCCAAAGTGAAGACCTGGGCGGTGCCGGTCTTGCCAGCAATCCGATATTGGGCGCCGATCCCGATGCGATGCGCGGTGCCACCCTCGACCACATGGATCATGCCGGCGATCACCGCATCCCAGTAGCGGGGATTCTTGAGCGTGACCGGTGGCAACGGTCGCGGCGCTTCCAGGGTCTTGGCCCGGGTGCCGGGATCTTCAGTGGCGTACAGGATGCGCGGGGCAAAATTTTTGCCCTGCTGGGAGATAACGGCGACCGCGTGGGCCAGTTGCAGCGGCGTCGCCAAAAAATAGCCCTGGCCGATACCGGCGCTGAGAGTGTCTCCGGCGAACCACGGTTGCTTATGCACCCTGTTTTTCCACTCTTGGGAGGGCAGCAGTGCTCCCTTCTCGCCGGGCAGATCGATGCCGATTGGACGTCCCATGCTGAACTGGTCCAGAAATTCATGAATACGGTCGATGCCCAAATTCAGCGCCAGATTGTAGAAGTACACATCGCAGGATTGAGCAATAGCCCGATCCATGTCCACACTACCGTGGCCGCTGTGCTTCCAGTCGCGAAATTTGCGGCTCACGCCGGGCAAGCGGTAAAACCCTGGACAGAAGACCCCGCTGTAGCGGTTGACTACGCCGTAATTCAGTCCGGCCAGCGCCATCAACGGCTTGATGGTAGAACCTGGGGGATAGACGCCGCGCAGGGCGCGATTGAGCAGTGGCCGATCCTTGGAGGTGTTGAGGGCACGGTAAGAAGCGAAGTCAATGCCGTTGACGAACAGGTTGGGGTCGTAGATCGGCTGGCTGGCCAATGCCAGAACTTCACCGTTACGCGGGTCGAGGGCGACAATCGCGCCGTTGTAGCCTTCCAGCAGTTTTTCCGCAACGGCCTGTAAGCGGATATCAATGCTGAGATAAATATGTTGTCCGGGGGTGGGCGGGGTGCGGCTCAGCACTCGTAACGGTCGGCCATCGGCGTTGGTCTCGACCTGCTGATAGCCGGTGCGGCCATGGAGTACCGCTTCGTAGGATTTCTCTGCTCCGGTCTTGCCGATGTGGGTGCTGCCACTGTACTGGCCCGGATCGAGCCTGCTTAGTTCACCCTCGTCAATGCGTCCGACATAGCCGATGGCGTGAACGGCACGCGGTCCCAGCGGGTAACGACGGGTCAGATCGGCTTTGATATCCACCCCCGGCAACCGGTAGAGATCAATCGCCAGCTTGGCGATCTCCTCGTCGGTCAACTGAAAGCGCAACGGTACGCCCGCGTAGGGTGGACTGCGCCGGGCCAGCTTGCGGAAGCGCTCAATATCGGCGTCGGTCAGCGCGATGCGCTCGCGCAGTTCCGCCAGAGTAGCGTCCAGATTCTTGACCTGCTCACGAGTCACTTCCAGATGGTAGGAGGCCAGATTATCGGCCAGCAGTACCCCATTGCGGTCGAAAATGAAGCCACGGGTAGGCGGCAGCGGCTGCAACCGGACCCGGTTGCTATCGGACAGCGTGGTGAAACGCTCGTGGTTGAGGACTTGCAGATAGACCAGCCGGCTGGCCACCGCCAGGAAGCTCAGGAAGACCGTGAACACCAACACCAGCGCCCGCCGGAAGAACAACTCGCTCTCGCTGGCGTTGTCCTTGGCCCGGGTCAGCAGTGGATCCAGAGGCGGTTGGGTGAACGGTTGCCAAGTTTTCATTGTCAGCCAGCCGGCACCTCAGTTCACCTGGAAATAGCGGCGGGTATCGCGCAGCACCACAAACAGCAGGGGCCACAGCACCATCCCGCCCACCGCTGGTGCCAGATACCAGCCATCACGCGGTGGGTAGCCGATGACCCCGCTGATCCAGAACACCAGCACCTGCTCGATGAGCAGAAAGATCAAAACGCTGAAGGCCTGCCGCCACGGCGAAAATACCCGGATGCGCCGATAGGTTTGCAAGGTGAGATAGGCTACGGTCACGAACGCCAGGGCGTGTTGCCCCAGTAACGCACCACGGCCGGCATCCACCAGGAGTCCAACCAGCCAGCCGACGCCCATCCCGATGCGGTGTGGTAGGGCCATGCACCAGTAGATCAGCACCATCGCCACCCAGTCCGGCCAGAACCAGCCCAGCCATCCCGGCACCGGGGTGCCCGCCAACAGAAACGCCAGCAGGAAGCTGAGAGCGATGACTTCCCCGCCGGTGGATTGAACACTTGTCATGGCGGCGGCGTTGTAGCGGTGCCAGCCACCGCCGGTGGTGTGGCTATTGGCTCATTCTCCAACAGCATCACTTCGCGAATCCGATCCAGTTGCGCGACCGGTCGGGCGATGATACGGGCGAATGGACTCCCCGGATCGAACTCGACTTTGCTGATGGTGCCCACGGGATAGCCGGGTGGAAATCGTCCGCCCAGCCCGGAAGTCACCAGCAGATCGCCGATTTTCACATCCTCATTGTTGGGAATATGTGGCAGTTCCAGTTCCTGAAAATTGCCGGTACCCCGCGCCAGAGTCCGAGCGCCGGTGCGGTTGATCTGAATCGGCAGGGCGTGGTTAGGATCGGTGATCAGAATCGCCGTCGCGGTAAACGGATCGGCGCGGATGATCTGGCCGATAATGCCGTGCTGGTCGATCACCGGTTGGCCGACAGTGATGCCGTGCTGGCGCCCGCGATTGAGCAGAATGTGATGCCGGTACGGATCGAAATCCACCGCCAGCAACTCGGCAATCAGCACCCGCTCCGGGGCGTTGACCGCCGATTCGAGCAACGAGCGCAGCCGGCGATTTTCCGCCTCAAGGGTGGTGAGTTTCTGCAACTGGGCATTGAAAAATACCTGGCTTTCGCGCAGGCGGGCGTTCTCTTCCAGCAGGGTGGTGCGGCCCGCCAAATTCTCGTTTGCCCAGTTTCGGGCATCGGTTGGCAGCCGTGTCAGATAATGCAACGGGTAGATCACAGTGGACAGGACATCATGCACGCCGCCCAGTGTGTGATAGCGATGGTCCACGGTCATCACGACCATGGACAGCGCGACCCACAGTCCAAGCTGGAGGGTGGCCGTCGGGTTGACGATGAACAAGTGGCGGACCCGTTTGCTGGGTTTGAGAGCTGCCACCGCTGGGCTTATTCAATCGCGAAGGCGTCAATGGCGCGTTCGTCCTTGGCGATCAGCTCCAAAACTCGCCCGCCGCCACGCGCCACGCAGGTCAGCGGGTCTTCGGCGACAATCACATTCAGGCCGGTTTCCTCGGTCAGCAGCTTGTCAATGTCGCGCATCAGCGCACCGCCGCCGGTGAGTACAATTCCGCGCTCCGCTACATCGCCGGCCAGTTCCGGCGGGGTCGCCTCCAGGGCCATCTTGACCGCACTGACGATGCCCGAAAGCGGCTCCTGCAAGGCTTCGAGGATTTCGTTGCTGTTGAGAGTAAAGCTGCGCGGGACGCCCTCGGCCAGGTTGCGGCCCTTGATTTCGATTTCATGCACCTCGTTGGTAGGATAGGCGCTGCCGATCTCGTGTTTGATCCGCTCGGCGGTGGGTTCGCCGATCAGCACCCCGAAATTGCGCCGCACATAGTTGATGATCGCTTCGTCAAAGCGGTCGCCGCCGATCCGCACCGCGCCAGCATAGACGATACCATTCAGCGAGATCACCGCCACTTCCGAGGTGCCGCCACCGATGTCCAATACCATCGAGCCTCGTGCTTCCTCGACCGGGATACCCGCGCCAATCGCTGCCGCCATCGGTTCGGGAATCAGGTAGACCACCCGGGCACCGGCGCCCATGGCCGACTCGCGGATCGCCCGCCGTTCCACCTGAGTCGAGCCGCAGGGCACGCTGATCAGCACTCGCGGGCTGGGATTGAAGAATTTTCGAGCGTGAACCTTGCGGATGAAATGCTGGAGCATCTTCTCGGTGACGGTGAAATCCGCAATCACCCCGTCCTTCAATGGTCGGATGGTCGAGAGGTTATTGGGAGTACGGCCCAGCATTCGCTTGGCGTCGGTGCCGACCGCCGCGATGGTGCGAATGCCGCGAACCGGATCCTGGTTGATAGCAACCACCGAGGGTTCATTGAGGACGATGCCACCGCCCCGAACGTAAATCAGCGTGTTAGCCGTTCCCAGATCAATAGAAAGATCGTTGGAGAACTTCCCGCGCAACCATTTGAACATGTTGTTGAAAACACCCGGTTGTCAAAAGCGGCCAATCCTAACAAGCAGGGCGGTTGGGAGCAAGCTGGCAAATATGCTAGGGTTAGCGGACTTGATTCATGCAGCCAGGAGAATTTGCCCAATGTCACTGGGACTCGCCGAAGTCGCTAAAATCGCCCATCTGGCGCGATTATCCATTCGTGAGGAGGATGCGCCAATTTATGCCCGCAATCTATCGGCTATTCTTGAACTGGTGGCGCAGATGAACGCTGTGGACACTACGGGCGTTGCGCCAATGGCTCATCCGCTGGATACCGCGCAGCGATCACGCGCCGATGAAGTGACCGAATCCAATCAGCGCGAGCGGTTTCAGGCGATTGCCCCGCGCATCGAAGCCGGCTTGTATCTGGTTCCCAAAGTCATCGAATAAGTATTTCTGCGACTAAAGCCATGCATGAGAAAACGATTGCCCAACTGAGCGCCGGCCTCGCCGTCGGCCACTTCAGCAGCGAAGAATTGACCTGCGCGTTCCTAGATCGGATCGCCCGGTTCAATTCCTCATTGAACGCTTTTATCACTATCACCGCCGAATCCGCGCTGACGCAGGCCCGCGCTGCGGATGAGCGCCGTCGCCGGGGCGAAGCCGGACCGCTGACGGGCGTTCCTATCGCCCACAAGGATATTTTCTGCACCGATGGCGTGCGCACCTCCTGCGGCTCGCGGATGCTGGATCGCTTCATCGCACCTTACAACGCCACTGTGGTCGAGAAGCTCAACGCCGCTGGCACGGTGATGCTGGGCAAGACCAACATGGATGAATTCGCCATGGGGTCGTCCAACGAAACCAGCTTTTACGGCCCGGTGCGCAATCCCTGGGATTTGGAAGCCGTGCCCGGTGGCTCTTCCGGCGGTTCCGCCGCCGCAGTGGCCGCCCGGTTGACGCCTGGCGCTACCGGCACCGACACCGGTGGTTCGATTCGTCAGCCCGCCGCACTGTGCGGCATTACCGGGATTAAGCCCACTTATGGCCGGGTCTCCCGCTGGGGCATGATTGCCTATGCCTCCAGCCTGGATCAGGGCGGACCCATGGCGCGCACCGCTGAGGATTGCGCGCTGCTGTTGGGGGCGATGGCCGGCTTCGATCCGCGTGATTCCACCAGCGTGGATCGTCCCGTCCCCGATTACATTGCTCACCTTGACCAGCCGCTGGACGGGCTGAAAGTCGGTCTGCCCAAGGAATACTTCGGCGAAGGACTGGACCGCGCAGTCGCTCAAGCGGTCGAGGCGGCCATTGCCGAATATCGGCAACTCGGCGCAGAGATGGTCGAGATCAGTCTGCCGAACAGTCACTTGGCGATTCCAGCCTACTATGTGGTCGCGCCGGCTGAATGCTCGTCCAATCTGGCCCGCTTTGACGGGGTGCGCTATGGCCACCGCTGCGAGGATCCCAAAGACCTGCTGGACCTTTACACTCGTTCACGCGGCGAAGGCTTCGGAGCCGAAGTCAAACGTCGGATTCTGGTCGGCACGTTCGCGCTGTCGGCAGGCTATTACGACGCCTATTATCTGAAGGCGCAGCAGATCCGGCGCCTGATCAGCGAGGATTTCCGGCGGGCGTTCGCGCAGGTGGATGTGATCATGGGGCCGACTTCGCCCACCGTAGCCTTCAACCTCGGCGAGAAAGCGGACGATCCGATTACTATGTATCTGTCGGATATTTACACCATTGCGGTCAATCTGGCCGGGTTGCCGAGCCTCTCATTGCCGGTGGGTTTCGTCGGTCAGCGCCCGGTCGGGTTGCAGCTCATCGGTGATTACTTTGCCGAGGATCGGTTGCTGAACATCGCCCATCGCTACCAGCAAGTCAGCGATTGGCACCAGCGCACACCGGCTGCGTTCGCTTAATCGCTCCTCGCCCTTCGCCAGAGGGGCCGGGGTCAGGGCGCTTTGCTTTCAAAAATTCAGGGTAGGGCGAAAGAATGGAATGGGAAACGGTCATCGGGCTGGAAATCCACGCCCAGCTTGCCACCAAGAGCAAAATCTTCTCCGGCGCCGCGATTGCCTATGGCGCTGAACCTAATACTCAAGCCTGCGCGATTGATCTCGGGATGCCGGGAGTATTGCCGGTGCTGAATCGGGAAGCGGCACGAATGGCGGTGATGTTGGGACTTTCTATTGGCGCTGAGATTGCCCGCCGCTCGGTATTCGCCCGTAAGAATTACTTCTATCCCGATTTGCCGAAAGGCTACCAGATCAGCCAGTACGAATTACCGATTGTCCAGAAAGGCCAATTGACCATTGATCTGGAGGATGGAACCCGCAAGGTGATCGGTGTGACCCGCGCCCATCTGGAAGAAGACGCCGGTAAATCATTGCACGAAGACTTTCACGGTCAGTCCGGGATTGATCTGAACCGCGCCGGTACGCCATTGCTGGAAATCGTCTCGGAGCCGGAGATGCGCTCGGCGAAAGAAGCGGTGGCGTATATGAAAAAACTGCATCAAATGGTGGTCTATCTCGGGATTTGTGACGGCAACATGCAGGAAGGCTCATTCCGCTGCGACGCCAATGTTTCGGTGCGGCGTAAAGGCGATCCTCAGTTCGGCACCCGCGCTGAAATCAAGAATCTTAACTCGTTCCGCTTTGTCGAACGGGCGATTGAATTCGAGATTGAACGGCAGATTGATCGGATCGAGTCCGGCGGAAAAGTGGTGCAGGAGACCCGGCTGTACGACCCGGACAAGGGCGAGACCCGTTCCATGCGCAGCAAGGAAGAAGCCAATGATTATCGCTACTTCCCTGATCCCGATTTATTGCCGCTGGTGCTGGATGAAGACTTCATCAATGCTGCCCGCGCCGATTTGCCGGAACTGCCGGATATTAAGAAACAGCGGTTCATGACGCAATATGGATTGTCGGCTTACGATGCCGGCGTACTCACCGCTAGCCGCGAACTGGGTGATTACTACGAAGCGGTGGTTGCGGCGCTGGGCGGTGAGCCTAAATTGTGCGCTAACTGGGTCACGGGTGATTTTGCGGCATTCCTGAATAAGGACAACCGCGATATTGCTGACAGCCCAGTGAGTACCGCACAACTGGCCGGTTTGTTGCGACGGATTCAGGACCGGACCATCTCCGGCAAAATTGCCAAGGATGTATTTGAGGCGCTGTGGGCGGGCGAAGGCGATGCCGACGCGATTATCGAAAAACACGGTCTCCGTCAAATTACCGATACGTCCGCCATTGAGAAAGTGATTGATGAGGTGATCGCGGCCAATCCGGATCAGCTCGCTCAATACCGCGCCGGCAAGGACAAGCTGTTCGCCTTCTTCGTCGGCCAAGTGATGAAAGTATCCAAGGGCAAGGCCAACCCACAGCAGGTGAATGATTTATTGATGGAGAAGTTGAAAGACTGATGGGGAAACAGCGCGGACTGAAATTCGCGCTGTTTTTTCAATAGTGCGCCCGCTCACGCTCCCTGCGGTAACCCTGAACCCGGCACTGGATGCCCCGCGTCGTCCAGCGGAATGTCCACCCACACCTCTCGATGAATGCGGCGCAAATCGAGAATGGACCAGGGAATCAGGATCAGCGCCGCCACGATCCAGGCGGTCAGATGCCAAACCCAGCCGCCGCCGGGAATGAAAGTGGCAACCGCAACAAAGAAACCGGTGACCCCATAAAACCGATAAGCGGCCTGCTGAGTGTAATGACCCACTCTGGGATCGGGATGATGCCGGTTCAGAGCGTACACCAGCATCGAGGCGCCGAACCAAAAAATCAGCAGGGGAAACGGCACCAGAATCGCGATCAAATTGCCATAATTCATCAGTGTCGCTGCCCGCCTGGCGGAGGAACCCCGCGCGATTTTGCCAATAACGGTATTTTCGCTTTGTTCCAGGAGATGCATGATTGAAATCCTCAAAATTGAGAACAGGCATGAGAGACGCCCAATGCGACCCTGCTCGAAACAGCCGGCTCATTATCCATCAGCAGCGCCCAGCGTAGCCACCACATGGTGGAACCCGCTCCAACGAGGGCTATTACCGTCCACTTGCCTGTTGTGCGGGGCCGATGGCACGGGGGAACGCGATCTGTGCGCCGGTTGCGCCGCCGATTTGCCACGCAATAGCGCAGCCTGTCCGCGTTGCGCTGCACCATTGCCAGTCAGCGTAACCGGACTCTGCGACAGTTGCCATGCCTCGCCGCCAAACTTTGACCGTGCCTTCGTGCCCTTCCGCTATCAGCCCCCACTGGATGCGCTGATCAAGCATTTGAAGTTCGGCGGACGCTTGGCCCATGCCCGGCTGCTGGGTGATCTGTTTGCCGCCGCACTGGCCGAACGGGCTGGCTCCCTGCCGGATTGCATTGTTCCGGTGCCACTGCATCCGCAGCGCTTGCGCGAGCGCGGCTTCAATCAGGCGTTGGAATTAGCGCGCACCACCGCCCGCCGGTTCCAGATTCCGCTGCGGGCCACGGGTTTACGGCGGGTGCGTTATACCCTACCGCAGACCCAGTTGGATGCCCGCCGCCGCCAGACCAACCCGCTAGGCGCGTTCGCGTTGGGTGATCCCCTAGCTGGATCGCGGGTTGCACTGATGGACGATGTGATCACCACCGCCAGTACGATTACCGAATGCGCCCGGGTGCTGCGAACTGGCGGGGCGACTGAAATCGAACTCTGGGCCATCGGTCGCGCCGTGGTTCATCCTTGAGCGTACATCTTGGTTGCCCCGCTCCAGCACGCCGTTTTCGCGGGGATGCTTACCTCGCGGGTGGCGAAATCCCGTACAATGCCGCCCCAGTTTGCCCCTCAGGCTATACTGGCACTATGAAAACCCATCCCCTCGCTTTCGAGCAGGCTATCCGCTCCCACGACGATCTTCTCAAACGCCACGAACTGGCGATTTGGGTCGGCGCGGAACCGACTTTCACCGACCGCCGCGCTGAAACGCCGGAATGGCTGAACAACGCGCTCGGTCCCAGCAAGGAAAGCCGCGCCCGCCGGATGCTGGCCGAAGCGGCGAATCTGACGCCCGGCGGTGCGGTGTTGCGGACGCTGGGCCGACAATACCCCAAGGAAGAACTGCCGCGCTGGAGCTTAGGTCTGTACCGGCGGCGCGACGGCCAGCCAATCTGGTCCGGCCCGGTGGATCCGCTGCTGGAACCAGCGCCTCTTTCCATGCCGGAGGGCGCGCTGGAGGATTTGTGGGAACAATTGGCCCAGCATCTCGGGGTGCGTGGCTGGACCGCGCTGCTGTTTACGGTCGAGTGCTACCCAAATCTGCGTATTGTGTTTCGCCATGACGCGCTGCCGGTGCTGGCCGACCCGGTGCGGGATCCGCGATTGGCTCGCCCAAGCCCACACGGCCAGCCGATTTCTCCGGGCGGATTGCATGACGAATTGGCCGAACAGGGAATTTTCCTGCTGGGTATCGGCTGGCCCGGCCCAGAACAGGGTTTGGGCGAAGTCGCCGCGCCCTGCGTGGAATTGCCGGCTTGCGGTGAGGTTGAGTTGTTCCTGGAATTGCTGGCGGCAGTGGGCGAGGCGGCGAATGCGGCTAAATTCACCGGTCTGATCCTGACCGGTTTTCCGCCACCGGTAGACGCTACCGTCGCTTGGACCACCCTGACCCCGGATCCTGCCGTAGTGGAAGTCAACATGGCTCCCGCCTCGGATGTAACCGGCTTCCTGCGCGAAACCCGCCTCAGTTTCGCCGCCGCCGCCAACGCCGGATTATCACCCTACCGGTTGAACTACAACGGCCAGATCACCGATTCAGGTGGGGGCGGCCAACTCACTCTAGGCGGTCTTGAACCGAACAGCAGCCCCTTTTTGACCGAGCCGCGCCTGCTGCCGGCGCTGATTGGCTATTTCAACCGCCACCCCGCGCTCTCGTTCTATTTCGCCGGTGATTGCGTTGGCAATTCCAGCCAGGCGCCCCGCCCCGACGAACGCACCGCTGAAATTGTCGAGGAACTGGCGCTGGCGTTGGCCCTGCTCGACCGCCAGCGTAATCCGACTCCGGAACAAATCTGGCAAAGCCTGTCGCCGTTCCTGGCCGACGCGGGCGGCAATACTCACCGCAGCGAAATCAACATTGAAAAACTGTGGAATCCCTATCTGCCCGGGCGCGGTCAGGCAGGACTGGTGGAATTCCGTGCCTTCCGCATGCCGCCGACTCCAGAACGACTGGCGGCTTTGGCAGCGCTGCTACGCGCCATTGCGGCCTTGCTGACCAAGAAACCGCAACCTCCCAAACTGAGTTACTGGGGTCGGGAACTGCACGACCGCTTCGCCTTGCCCTATTATCTGCGGGCTGACCTGTGGGAAGTGCTGGATGAATTGGCCCGCACCGGTCTGGGCTTGGGGCAACCGATCATCGCTGAACTGCTGGACGAGAGCCACTATCAGGTAGGTGAAGCGAAATTCGGTGACTGCCGACTTACCGTCCGGCGGGGTTTGGAATTCTGGCCGCTGCTCGGCGATGCTCTGGCGCAGGAACACGGTCATTCGCGGCTGGTGGATGCCAGTACCGCACGGATCGAGATCAGTGTGGGTGCCGATGTCGGAGCCAAATCGGCACTGGCAGATTGGCGGCTAACGGTGAATGGTTACGCGCTGCCGCTGCGCCGGGAGGATGAGATCGATGGGGAAACCTGGCTCTATGGGGTGCGCTACCGCCGCTTCAAACCCTGGGCCGGCCTGCATCCCAGTCTGGAGGCCCAAGGTCCCATTGAGTTAGTGTTGAGCCATCCCGACCAGCCGGGAGCCATGCGGGTTACGCTGTATGAGTGGAAACCGCAAGGCGGTGGTTACGACGGCCTGCCCGTTGATCAAGCCGAAGCGGCTGTCCGTCGAACCGAGCGCTTCGTGGTGGAACGTTTGGACGCTGCACCGGGCGTACCGCCACTGGAACCGCCGTGCGGTGCGCTGACGCCTTATTGTTTCGATCTGCGCTGGATCTAAAAGCCACAACCTGCCCCCCGTGCCGGCGTCCGGTCTACCACGGGGTTTATCCTGATAGCAGCAACTGAATAATAGTAATCATATTTTACACACCAAGGAGAGTCCTGCTCATGAGCGTCGAAACCATCGCCAGCCAACCCTTCCAGGATCAAAAACCCGGTACTTCCGGGTTGCGCAAGAAGGTCAAAGTATTCGAGAAGCCCCATTATCTGGAGAACTTCGTCCAGTGCATTTTTGACACCCAGCCCGATTACAATCAGGCGCCGCTGGTGGTCGGAGGCGATGGTCGTTACTACAACCGCCCAGCGATCCAGATCATCCTGCGCATCGCCGCAGCCAACGGCTGTATGCATGTGGTGCTGGGCCAAGGCGGTATCCTCTCGACCCCGGCGGCCTCTCACCTGATCCGCAAGCACAACGCCCGGGGCGGCATCATCCTGTCGGCCAGCCATAATCCCGGTGGACCCGATGAGGATTTCGGCATCAAGTTCAATACCCCGAACGGCGGGCCGGCACCGGAGAAAGTGACCGAGGCCATCTATACCGCCAGCCAGCATATTCATCGCTACCACATTCTGGATACGCCCGACATTGACCTCGACCAACCGGGTGTTGCACTGGTTGGCGACATGCGGGTGGAGATTGTGAACCCGGTCAGTGATTACGCCGATTTGATGGAGCAGTTGTTTGATTTTGACCAGATTCGCACGCTGTTCCAATCGGGATTTCGGATGCGCTTTGACGCCATGCATGCGGTGACCGGCCCCTATGCGCATGAGATTCTGGAACATCGGCTGGGCGCGCCGGCGGGAACGGTGGTGAATGGCGTACCGCTGGAAGATTTCGGCCATGGTCATCCCGATCCGAATCTGGTGTATGCCAAGGAACTGGCCGATTACCTGTTCGGGCCGGATGCGCCTGATTTTGGCGCTGCCTCGGACGGTGATGGCGACCGCAACATGGTGCTTGGTCGGCACTTTTTCGTCACTCCCAGCGACAGTCTGGCGGTGATCCTGGCCAACGCCGCGCTGGCGCCCGGTTACCGCACCCGTGTGACCGGCGTAGCCCGTTCGATGCCAACCAGTCAGGCGGCGGACCGGGTGGCTGCCAAGTTGGGACTGCACTGTTACGAAACCCCGACCGGCTGGAAATTCTTCGGTAATCTGCTGGACGCTAACAAGATCACGCTGTGCGGTGAGGAAAGTTTCGGCACCGGTTCGGATCATGTACGCGAGAAGGACGGACTTTGGGCGGTGCTGTTCTGGCTGAATATTCTGGCCGCCCGTCGGCAGTCAGTAGCAGAGATCGTGCGCGAACACTGGCGTATCTATGGGCGCAATTACTACACCCGCCACGATTATGAGGCGGTTAACAGCGATGCCGCCAATGGTTTGGTGAACGCGCTGCGCGCCGCGAGTGCAACTTTGCCAGGACAGCGACTCGGTTCGTACACGGTGGATTACGCCGATGATTTCCGCTATCTCGATCCGATTGACGACAGCGTGAGCGATAAGCAGGGCATCCGCATCGGATTTAAGGATGGGTCGCGGATCGTCTACCGGCTGTCTGGTACCGGCACTGAGGGCGCGACGCTGCGGGTTTATATCGAAGCCTACGAACCCGACCCAGCCAGGCATGAACAGGATACTCAGCAAGCGCTGGCCGATTTGATCCAGATCGCCGGCAGTCTGGCCGGCATCCGCGAACGCACCGGGCGCGATGCGCCGACGGTGATCACCTGATTCCCACTGTTCCTTTTCTTCTCCCCCACTGGACGAGTGCAAGGATGACCCTGCAATCCCGCGCTTTGGGCTGCCTTCTGGGACTGGCGGCGGGTGATGCGGTGGGTACCACCTTGGAGTTTAGCCGCCGTGACAGTTATCCGCCGCTGACCGACATGATTGGCGGCGGGCCGTTTCACCTGCAAGCGGGTCAGTGGACCGACGACACTTCGATGGCGCTGGCGCTCGGCGAATCGCTCTGCGACTGCGGCGAGCTGAATTTGCAGGATCTGATGGATCGCTTTGTTGCTTGGTACCGGCAGGGACGCTATTCCTGCGTCGGAACCTGCTTCGACATTGGCATGACGACGCAACTGGCGTTGCAACGCTTTATGGAGACCGGCAATCCCGAAGCGGGCAACCGCTCGCCAAGTACAGCGGGCAACGGCTCACTGATGCGGCTGGCCCCAATACCCATCTTTTACCACCCTGACTTGGCAGCGGGCGTCGGGGTGGCCCGTCGACAGAGCGTTGCCACTCACGGCGCGGCGGAGGCGATAGATGCCTGTGCCGCTTATGCGGAACTGCTGATTTTGGCGATCAACGGCAAGTCCAGGGATGAAGTGTTAACCCACATGATTTCTGACTTGGTGCCAGGAGTGGCAGCGGTGATCGGTGGCTCCTGGCGCGACAAATCACGCGATCAGATCAGTTCATCGGGTTATGTGGTGCATAGCCTGGAAGCCGCACTCTGGTGCGTAGCGGGGGCATCAGGATTCAAGGAGGCTGTGTTGCTGGCCGCCAATCTCGGCAATGATGCCGATACCGTAGCGGCGATTACCGGACAACTGGCAGGCGCACTGTGGGGCATGGAAGGCATTCCCGCCGACTGGCTGGCGAAACTGGCGTGGCGGGAACATATCGAGCGGCTGGGATTGCGCTTGCTGAGGCACGAACGAACTATATCTTGACCTGCAAAGTCAACAATTGCAGAATCGTTCAACATTTTCGCGAGAGGACAGGACTCATGGGCGCTACGATTGAAACCTTCACTCCGGTCGAGGATCCGCTGCTGTTCACGGATGCTGCCGCGTTCAAGGTCAAGGGCCTGATTGAAGAGGAACACAACCCGAACCTGATGCTACGGGTGTTTGTCTCTGGCGGGGGGTGTTCCGGTTTCCAGTACGGCTTCACTTTCGACGAAAATTTGAGCGATGGTGACACTGTGGTAGAAAAGCAGGGGGTCAAGCTGTTGATTGACCCCATGAGCTTTCAGTACCTGGTCGGCGCTGAGATTGATTACAGCGAGGGACTGGAAGGCGCTCAATTCGTTATTCGCAATCCCAACGCGACCACCACCTGCGGTTGCGGTTCATCGTTCTCTTCCTAATGCCGGTTGGTGAGCGGGAACGATCACTTCCCGCTCAGGCCGGATAAATTCCCCCTAGAATCCGCAAGCCTCTTGCTCCCGTGACCTCGGGCAGATTACCGGGTACGCCATCCAGGGTGCGTTTGGCCAGCCAGGCAAAGCCCATCGCTTCCAGAAAATCCGGATCAATCCCGTGAACCGCCGTAGATTCTACTGGTATCCCCGCCAGTCGTGCCCGCAGGCGATCCATCAAGGCGCGGTTATGAACGCCGCCGCCGCAAATCAACATCCGCTGAGTCATGGCTGCATAGTGGCGAATCGCGTTGGCAATCGATACAGCGGTCAATTCCAGCAGGGTTGCCTGCACATCGCGGGGATGAGCGTCCGGCAGCGCCGCCAGCTTGGCATTCAGCCAGTCGGGATTGAAGTATTCGCGGCCAGTGCTTTTCGGTGGAGGCAATCGAAAATAGGGATCATCCAGTCCAGCAGCAAGCAGCTCCGGCAGTGGGCAACCGCTGACCGCCCAAGCGCCATTTTCATCCAGCGGCATTCCCAGATGTTGCCGGGACCAAGCATCCAGCAGGATATTGCCGGGGCCGGTATCAAAGCCGCTGACCGGAATGTCCGGGTCAGCCGATAGCCGGGTGATATTGGCGATGCCGCCGATGTTCAGCACGATCCGTTCTTCGGCATGGGTGCGGAAAAACGCCGCATGAAACGCAGGCGCCAGCGGCGCGCCCTGCCCGCCCGCTGCCATGTCCCGTCGGCGGAAATCGGCCACCGTAGTGATGCCGGTCAATTCGGCGATTAAGCTGGGGTTGCCGATTTGCACGGTGTAAGGCTCGGGACCATCGGGAACATGGCGGATAGTTTGTCCATGACTGCCAATCGCTTGAATCTGGCTGGGTTTCAAGCCTGCCTGCGCCAGCAATTCCCCAGCCGCTCGGGCGAACAGCCGCGCCACATCGGCGTCCAGCCGCATCATGCGATCTATTTCGTTTGATCCCGGCTGAGCGACAGCCAGCAATTCTTCCCGTAAACTGATCGGCACTGGAAGGCTATGTCGCAGAGTGAGATCGGGAATGGGAGCATCGGTAAATCGCACCAGTGCCGCATCAACCGCGTCCATGCTGGTACCGGACATTAAACCAATCAAGTATTTTGCCATTTTTTAGATACTGTGCTTATGGTTGAAAGTAAATCAAACTGTATCATATCGGAACAAAAAGAGTTAATCAGCTATTTTCTTCGTTTTTCAAGGAATGACGATGTGTCCGCTTGAACAATCGCTGGAATTGATCCGCCGTGGCGCGGTAGATCTACTGTTAGAGAATGAACTGGTCGAGCGCATCAAATTGGGGCGACCGCTCCGGGTCAAGGCCGGCTTTGACCCCACCGCGCCTGATTTGCATCTCGGTCACACGGTGCTGATTAACAAGCTCCGTCAATTTCAGGAACTCGGTCATCACGTCATGTTCCTGATCGGCGATTTCACCGGAATGATTGGCGATCCGACTGGCAAAAATGTCACCCGCAAGCCGCTGACCCGCGAACAGATTCTAGTCAACGCCAAGACCTACCAGGAACAGGTGTTCAAGATTCTCGATCCTGATCGAACCGAGGTGATGTTCAATTCAACCTGGTTTGATCAAATGACACCTGCCGATTTTATCCATCTGGCGGCCAAGCACACGGTAGCCCGGATGTTGGAGCGAGATGATTTTGGCAAGCGCTACGCCAGTGGTCAGCCGATTGCCATTCACGAATTCCTCTATCCGCTGGTGCAGGGCTACGATTCGGTGGCGATGCGGGCGGACGTGGAGTTGGGCGGCACCGATCAAAAATTCAACCTGCTGGTTGGGCGCGAGTTGCAGAAGCATTACGGTCAACCGCCACAGATCGTCCTCACTATGCCGATTCTGGAAGGACTGGATGGGGTGCAGAAGATGTCGAAGTCGTTGGACAATTATGTGGGCATCCGCGACGAACCGAACGAGATGTTTGGTAAATTGATGTCTATTTCCGACAATCTAATGTGGCGCTACTTTGATCTGCTCAGTTTCCGTCCGATTCATGAGATCGCTGAATGGCGACGGCAGATTGCTGGTGAGGGGTTAAATCCGCGCGATGTCAAGTTCAAGCTGGCCGAGGAACTGGTGACTCGGTTTCATGGTGTCGGGGCCGGACAGCAGGCGTTGACCGCCTTCATCGAGCGGTTCCAAAAAGGAGTCCTACCCGATGATCTCGCTGAGGTCCAGGTTCAATCCTGCGAAGGCCGATTGCCGATTGCCAGGCTGCTCAAGGATGCTGGACTGGTGGTCAGTACTTCGGAGGCGCTGCGGCTGATCCAGCAGGGTGCCGTGCGGATCGACGGTGAGCGGATTGAGAACTGTAGCCTTGAAGTAGTGGCCGGGAGTAACCATATTTATCAAGTGGGCAAGCGGCGAGTAGCTCGGGTCTTGGTGCGCTGAAGAAAGCCTGATAAAAAGAGTGTGGTGATGGCTTGACGTACATATTTTTTTGTTTATAATTCACGTTTCC
>NZ_CBTK010000114.1 GCF_000531125.1 Candidatus Contendobacter odensis Run_B_J11
AGACATTATCAATAACTGATTTAACAGAAAAATTTTTACTCAATTTATTGATTAATAAAAACTACATAAATTAACAAAAATTAAATAAAAATATTATTAAATTTATCTCTGTTATTTTAATCATTATAAAAATGTGTTAATTATTTAAGATGGCATCTTTAAATAAAGATGTACCTCACTATGATAAGTTAATAACAGAGTCGATGATTACTCCGAAAATTATGTAATCCACACGCCAATTCCATGACGTGATCCTCATAATTATCTTGAGTATTTCTAAATACATTTTGAACAATATGTAACCGTTTGACGCCCGCAATCACATGTTCTACTCCCACCCGAGTTCGGGAGATAATACGATTGATTATCTTATCACCAAGGCTCAGTTGTTCACCCTTCGATTTTTTCTTGGGTTGATGGATCGTCACTTCAGGAAGGGTGAACCCTTGAAAGCCCGTATCTTGATAAAGATCGCTGCCTTCAGGAGCCGTAATGTGTTCTTCATCTGCGATTTTTTTATCGTGCTTCCTCCCCTCTTGTGTGGGACTTAAGTATTTAACTTGTTGATCTAAAAGGCCGCTTACGATTACGTTTTTTACGGTGTGTTCCCCTTCCTTACCACTAAAGAATCGCTTTTGGCGGTCGGGGTCTTTCGGGCGCTGAATCCGTCTCTCCGTACCATCAATGGCAAAATCTTGCGGTTCCTCCTCAGCCAGTTTTCGGATCATTTCTTCAGAAGTTCGCGCTGGAAGATGATCCATTCGCTTCAGCGTTTCGCGCAAAATCCGACTCAATTGATAAATTAAAAAATGGGCTTGTCCTTGACTCATTCCAAACAGATGGGCTAACACTTCCTGAAGCGGATAGGTTTTGAGATAAAAGAGAATAAATAAAAGTCTATCTTCATGTTTCGTTAAAATAGGTTTCCGTCCTCCTTTGCTTGGATCGCGTTGACACGATTGTGTCTCTTCCTCCCATGCTTGGCTAAATGACAAACATAACAACTCAAACTCATCTCGGTTTAAGCTCGTCATAGCTCTTAAAGTTTCTGGCTTCTCTTTAACATCATCATAATTTAAAATCATAATAAGCATCTCAAAAATTTAATAATAAAATTATATCATAAATTTTAGTTTCTGATAATGTCT
>NZ_CBTK010000115.1 GCF_000531125.1 Candidatus Contendobacter odensis Run_B_J11
GCGTTGGGTAGTAAATGATGTTGTCCATGCGCTATAGCTTGCGTTGCGGTTTAACCAAGAAAGTTAAATGACCCCCGGCAAAGCTGGGGGCTTATTGGGTGAACCCCTCAAAGGGGTCGTGGACTTATAGGGCCGCTCAAAGCGGCATCCGCAGCTTCAACTGTTCGTAGCGATCTTCTTCGGCTTCCTGGTTCCGAATGTACTCAGTGACTGTCGCTTCATCGAGTCCGACCGTGGAGACAAAGTAACCCCTCGCCCAAAAGTTCTCGCCTGTGAAATTTCTCTCCTTTCCCACAAAAAAACGAGCAATCATAATCGCGCTCTTCCCTTTCAGATATCCAACGACATTCGATACCGCGTATTTCGGCGGTACCCTTAAGCACATATGAACATGATCAGGCCGCAGATGCCCTTCGACAATTTCAACGTCTTGGTGGCTCGCTCATTCGTGAAACATCTCTCCGAGCATCCTTCTGACCTGACCATAGATCACAGGACTTTCGCTAAACCCGTAAATTCGTCATACCCGCGAAAGCGAGTATCCAGTCAGTCTTTTCAGCGGCTTACTGGATTCCCGCCTACGCGGGAATGACGGAAAGCGAAAGTCCTGGATCACTTTCTTCCGCCGCTTGGGAATGAAAACAATAGGATATTTGCAATCCCACTTTGTGTAACTCAGACTTCGATACGCTGCCATGGTGAATTCACCTCGGTCGTTGAAGGGACCGTAGAGAATCCAACTGACCCCCGGAACGGTCAAACCCATGGGAGTCCCCCGGCTTAGCCGGAGGTTTACCTATTTAATTAAAAAATAACTCACGTTAACTACCGCCATAGCGCTGTTCCAGCCAGCCAAATACTGCCCGCAGACTCATCGCCTCACCGCCTTCCGGTCGTCCGGGCTGGGACTTGAGATTCCAGGCCATCAAGTCAAAATGCGCCCACGGCATCCCGGCGGGTACAAATTCCTTCAGAAATAGCGCCGCTGTAATCGCGCCGGCATAGGATGACTCCGCAGCATTGGCAAGGTCAGCGATTTTGCTGTCGAGCAGCGTCCGGTAGGGTTGATGCAGTGGCAAGCGCCAAAACGGGTCCTGCTCACGTTCTGCCGCTGCCAGCAGCTCATTAGCTAACTCGTCATCGTTACAGAACAGCGCCGGAAGCTCAGTCCCTAGTGCGACTCGCGCTGCGCCGGTCAGCGTAGCGAAATCCAGCATCACCGCAGGCTGTTCGGTAGCCGCTTCCGCCAGCGCATCGCAGAGAACCAGCCGACCTTCGGCGTCGGTATTATGAATTTCAATCGTTAGTCCTTGGCGCGAGCGGATCACATCGCCGGGCCGAAACGCATTGCCCGCTACCGCATTTTCTACTGCCGCCACCAGCACTCGCAACCGTACCGGCAGACCACTGCTCATGATCAGCCGCGCCAGCCCCAACACAGTCGCCGCGCCGCCCATATCCTTCTTCATCAGTCGCATCGCGCTGGACGGTTTCAAATCCAGACCGCCGCTGTCGAAACAAACGCCCTTGCCAATCAACGTCACTTTGGGATGGTTCGGATCACCCCAGCGCAGATCCAGCAGGCGGGGCGGGTGAAGGCTGGCCCGGCCCACCGCATGAATCAGCGGGAAATTGCGCGCCAATAATTCCTCGCCGACCGTTTGTTCCACCGCCGCGCCGAATTCCGATCCCAGCACCAGCATGACCTCGGCCAAGTGTTCCGGCATCATGTCCGCAGCCGGTGTATTGATCAGATCGCGCACCAGAGTGATGGCCGCGACCTGGCGCTGAATCCGTTCGGCATCACAAGCGGGATCAAGTGCCAGCCGCGCCGGTTTTCGTTGCGGGGTTTTGTAACGGCTGAACTGATACCCACCCAACGCCCAGCCCAAAGCCAGCCGCTCCAATTGGCAGGGGGCAAAAGCAGCATCAAGAAAATAATCGGCTTCCGGCAGATTGACCGACAATCCGCCCAAGGCCCAAAGATCGTCGGCATTGGCAATGCCGACCATGACCCTCCGCAACTGACCATCAGCGGCGGCCATCAGGCTGAAACTGCCCGGTTTGGCTTTGAAGCCGGTCGCGGTCAGCCAGCATCGTAAAACGTCGTCCTGCTGTTCCAGCCAAGCGTTAAACTGGCTTTTAACTACCGGAATCAGTGGAATGCAGCCGGGTGTACGATGGAGCAGTAAACTATCCTTCATCAGCTTCTCGCTCATCCAAAGGGCGACGCTATGGCCGCCGTGAAATGATTTTTACCGGTAATCGGCGCAAAATCCCGCACCTTATTCCCAAATTGTGAGATCAACCTCTTGTATCCAGTTCTCGACCAGCGGTTGTCCCGGCTGTTGCATACCGATTCTCGCGCTTTGTTCAAAGGCCGCCTGGTCGGCCTGGAACGGGAAACGCTGCGGGTGATCC
Organism: Candidatus Contendobacter odensis Run_B_J11; assembly: GCF_000531125.1. Taxonomy (GTDB): domain Bacteria; phylum Pseudomonadota; class Gammaproteobacteria; order Competibacterales; family Competibacteraceae; genus Contendibacter; species Contendibacter odensensis. The sequence continues at coordinate 2,422 of NZ_CBTK010000115.1, forward strand.
CGGACGGTTCCATCTCCCAAGCGTCCCATCCCACCGCGTTAGGTTCGGCGTTGGCCCATCCTTATATCACCACCGATTATTCCGAGGCGCTGCTGGAATTTATCACTCCGCCGCTGGCCGGAGTGGATGAAATGCTGCGCTTTCTGAACGACATCCATCGCTTTGTCTACCGCCATATCGGCGATGAATTGCTGTGGGCGGCCAGTATGCCCTGTATTGTCAACGGTGAGGCCAGCATCCCGCTGGGTGATTATGGCCGTTCCAATCTGGGCCAGATGAAGCATGTTTACCGGCGTGGACTGGCGTGGCGTTATGGACGGATTATGCAGGTCATCGCCGGGATTCACTTCAATTTCTCGCTGTCGGATGAATTCTGGACCGCGTTTCAGCACCTGGAAGGCGACCGCCGCTCGCTACAGGATTTTCGTTCAGAATCCTATTTTGGCCTGATCCGCAATCTGCAACGCTTCGGCTGGCTGATTCTGTATTTATTCGGCGCTTCTCCAGCCGTGTGTAAATCGTTTCTTGATGGCAAAGCGACCCCCTTGCTCGAATTTGACGATCACACCTGTTATGGGCCTTACGCCACCTCGCTGCGGATGAGTAACGTCGGCTATACCAACCGCACTGAGAAGAAAAGCGGCGTCAACGTCTGCTACAACTCGCTGCCCCAGTACATTGCCAGCCTGACCCAGGCGGTCAATACCCCATGGCCGCCTTATGAGCAAATTGGGGTCAAAGTGGACGGCGAATATCGCCAGCTCAATACCAATATTTTGCAGATTGAGAATGAGTATTACGCCTCGATGCGGCCCAAACAGCCGCCACATGGTAATGAGAAACCGGTATTGGCACTGCAACGGCGTGGAGTGCGCTATGTGGAATTGCGCTCGGTAGACATCAATCCGCTGGAACCGTTAGGAGTTACCGCTACACAACTGCGGTTTCTGGAACTGTTGCTGCTGTTTTGTCTGCTGAACGAATCGCCGCCGCTGGATGCTGCGGAGCGGCAAATGATTGACGATAACCAGATGGCGGTGGCGCTGAATGGCCGCGATCCGGCATTGATGCTGCAACGCCGCCGGGATTCAGCAGTACCAGTACGGCTCTGGGCGGGGGAAATTCTGAGCGCGTTGCAACCGATTAGCGCGCTGCTGGACAACGGCGAGAGTGGACAACCCTATGCAGCAGCGCTGGCTGAACAGCGCGAGGTGCTGGCTAATCCCGACCGCACCCCGTCTGCCCGCATTCTGGCCGAGATGCGCGCCGGTGGCGAAAATTTCTTTCGCTACGCCCGGCGCTGGTCGGAGCAGCACCGCAATACCTTGCAATCGCAACCGCTGGATCAAGCGCAGGTCACTTTTTTCACCACAGCGGCAGAGCAGTCCTTGCGCGAGCAGGCGAAGCTTGAGGCAGCGGATGAAGTACCTTTCGAGGAATTTTTGCAGCGGTATTTCGCTCAGTCCGACGACTGAGCTTAGCCATGAAACGAACACCCTGAGTTCTTGCCGCCGCATTAAAAAAGCCGGGGTGCGATCCCCGGCTTAATTTTTGACCGTCATCTCTTCAAGGCTCCCGGCAGGGGTGAAGCTACCGGGAGTGAAGCTATTGGCGAGTCTGGGAGAGTTTTACCACTTGCCGGCGACCGGCAAATCTCCTTGCTGGCCGAAGCTGCCGAAGTAGCAGCGATCCACGTCGCAACCGTCCCATTTCCCATTGCCGTTATAGTCGAGGAACCAGGTGCCATTGCGGAATACCCCGACCTTGGCTTTGCCGTCGCCGTTCCAGTCCCCCGCAGCCGGGAGATCGCCCGTTTGGCCGAAGCTGCCGTAGAGACAGAGATCCTGCCCGCCGTCCTGCTGGCAACCGTCCCATTTTCCGTTGCCGTTGTAGTCCAGATACCAGGTCCCGGCGCGGAATACGCCGACCCCAGCCGGAACGCCGCCGTTCCAATTCCCCGCCACCGGTAGATCAAGGGCTTGGCCGAAGCTCAGGCACAAATCGGCGCTACAGCCGTCCCATTTCCCATTGCCATTGGCATCCAGAAACCACTGCCCGTTACGAAACACCCCGATCTTGGCGACACTGGTGCCATGCCAATCGCCCGCTACGGGTAAATCGCCGGGCGCGCCAAAGCCGACATAACAACCGTCAGCGACGCAGCCGTCCCATTTCCGGTTGCCATTGAGGTCTACGAACCATTCCCCGGTGCCGGAGCGCAATACCCCGATGTAGCTCTTGCTGCCGCCATCCCAGTTGCCGGAGGCCGGCATGTCCCCGGCCTGACCAAAGCCAGTGAAGCAGAACTCGGTGCCGCAGCCCTCCCAAGTGCCGTTACCGTTGGCGTCCAAGAACCACTGACCGTTGCGGAATACACCCACAGCGGAGCCCATCGCAGTACTGACCGTTGAATAGTTAACACGGGTATCAGAACGGTTGATAATGCCAGCACTCGTATTGCCAACCGCATCTTCCAGCATGACGCGCATCAAGTAGACTCGATTTGGCTGCAAAACCGCGCTGGGAAGTGTGAAAGTTGTGGTAATTGTAGGCAATCCGAAGGAAGTAAAAACTATAGATCCTGTGGCGGAATCTATAACCCTCACTCTAATCCGAGTATAAGGCACGCTTGTCACCGGCAATACCCACGTCAGTGTGGGCGTCAGTAAGGTACCGGACAGATTGATGTTGCTGACAAACGGCAGAGCTTGCACCTCGAATAGATTGCGTGTGGCACTTGTCGTTGTATCGGATCCATTAGTTGCCGTGATCGTCCAAGGACCTAGTTGGGCCGGGTTATAAGGCAAGCTTGTACTCAGTTCGCCAAAAGCGTCGCTTTGCAGGACCAAGTTGGTGGCACCTTGTGTGGCAACGGCGCTCGTGTTTTGCACAGGATTCACGGTCGTGCCAATCAACAGCAAGTCCACCACGCTTCCATCCGGATTCATGATGTTTGTACGGAAAAAATAGGGTATGGATGAAACAGGCACGGCCTGCACACTGATGGTCAACAGCATTCCAAGCAGGGTGCCAATGATGAATTTAAGAAAACTCTGAGTAATCATATCTGCTTTTCCTCGTATAGATGATGCATTTTTGAATTACGCCTAGTCGGTGAAAAAAGAAACCTTTATGAAAGGTTCCCACAACAACTTATAGAGCAGCGTCCTAATTTTGCAAGTGCGCCTTGGCATTCCTTGTCGTTGAGGTTGGTGACGGTGAAGGTAGCCGCTCCGGCGGGAATGCTAAAAATAACTAATAAAATCAATAATATAAATGCAATGGGGGGGGTAACTGACGGCCTGACATGGGGATTCCTTCGCCGGGAGGGCTGGTGGGTGTGGTCTGAATTTAGACACACACCACACTATTGACATTTAGGCACAATGTCCAGCAGGTTTTCATGGCCTTCTGATGCCGTATTTGCGGTAAATCTGCCGCAGTTCATCCTTGGCGGCGTGGATTTCGCGGGCGCGGCTGCTGACGCTGCCGATGGTTGAAGAAGACAACCGCTGGATCTCGCTGTTGAGACTGTCAATTCTGATCCGATCTTCATAACCAATGTAAACAGGCTCTTGGGTCTTGCCGCTCTTTTTCCGGGACGCAGGGCGATCCAGTTCGCCAACCGGAACGCCGCGACTGGTTGCCCGCAACTCGCGCAATTCCTGTTTGGCCCGTTCCAGAGTACGGACGTTATTAACCCCGCCTTCCGGGGTCGGCCGCGATGGAATATCCAGCGTCTGTGCCGGTTGGCCCTCAGCAGGGGGCTGATTGCCATAATGAATTTTCCCGTCGCTATCGGTCCATTTATAGACTTGCGCCTGAGCCGTCAGACTCAGCAGCAGCACAGCGGCGAGAATCATGGGATGCCGCATGATCGTTCCTTTTTAGTAAAGGGTGATGACTGCCCACTAAATCGCATCCGCCTCAAGACCTACCCGCAGCAACAACCGTTTCAGTCCATGCGCCAGCACCGCGGCATCGTCCGCCCGCAGCGTCAGATGCCCGACCTTGCGTCCGGGGCGGGGCGCTTTGCCGTAAGCGTGGTAATGCGCGCCGGGCATGGCCAGCACCGCCGCTGGTTCCGGCTCGCTCAGGTTGTCCAGAATCGGCTTGTCGTATTCGTCAATCAACAGCACCACCGGTTGACCGGTGGCCTCGGCCAGCCGCAATACCCGTTCTTCAAAGCGGCTGGCAATGCCTTCCCGTTCCAGAACCAGCCCCCGCTGCCGAGCCTGCTCGGCCAGTTGCACCCCGATCCGTTCATCCAGTTCCTCCCGGAACCGCAACACGCCGCTGCCAAAGTCAAAGCGCAGCACCGGATACTTCCGGCTCCAATCCCAATGCTGCTCCAGATACAGCCCCTCGAATAACTCGCGGCTGCCGGCGAAGGCTTCAGCCAAGGTATCCACCAACAGGCTTTTGCCAAAGCGGCGCGGTCGGGCCAAAAAGTAGTATTTACCTTGTTCGGCCAGCCGGGCGACATGGGCGGTCTTGTCGATGTAAACGTAGCCCTGAGTGCGCATCTCACGCAGGTTTTGCAAGCCGATGGGTAATTTGGGTTTCATGGCGGCAGGCTCCGACCGGGCAGGGGATCATGGCCGCAGACTATATAGCCAAAACCGGGAATACCCCCGGCTCTCCGTAAAGGCTGGGGGGATGAGGGACCGGGGAGGGTGGGCATGGCCCCCCTTCCCGGATGACCGAGGGTTAAGGCGCGCAGCCTTGGCCGATGATTTGGCTGACCCGGGTCTGGAACTCTGCGGCTTTGACGAATTCTTGCCGTACCTGGTCGCGGGTGAAGGCTCCGTTGCTGAGCAGGTCAACCCAATAATTGAAGCCGGTCACATCGCCTCCCCGCCGCAGGAAGACGTAGTACAGGTCGGCGATGAAATCACGGTCGCTGCGCTGACGGCTGGTATATTCAGTGCTGGCGAGGAACTGGCTGGAGATGGACTCTACTTCGGCGCGCACGGCGGTGGCGTTGGTGCATTGCGCGACGCGGAAGCGGCCGATCCAGAAGGCAAAGCCGTCATTGTCGGGCAGACGGTTGAGGAAGCCCCGGTAGAAATCGCCCACAGTGGCAAGTTCGCTCCGGGCGGCGGTGTCGCCAAACAGGCTTTGCATAAGGTCGTCGAATTCAGCCGAGAATAGGAAGCTGAACAGCACCACGCTGCGCGGCAGACCCGCAGTCAGCGGTTGGGTCCAATAGGCCAGACCGCCGTTGTCGGGTTCGCGCTTGAAGAAGGTGTGGTAGAGGTCGGTGACGTACTGGGCATTGCTGGTGGTGCGGTTGAGGTATTCCGCATCGGTGAAGAAGCGATTCGCGATCACCCGGAACACGTCTTTGAGGTCCAGACCCAGGCTGCGCGCCCGGTCGGCTTCGCTCTTCCAGAAGGCAGCGCCAGCGGTATCCGAGGGTCGGCCTAAAATCGCCTGGTAGTAGTCGTTGATCAAGGCTTGATCGGGCGGAAGCGCACCCACTTCCACCGCCCCAATGTCCACCGCGCTCCCGACAATACGCGGGCCATAGCCACGCTGATCCGTAGTGACGCCCTGCGGAATCAAAAGGTCATTACCGGCGTCGATCATCGGGCTGCCGGCGACCGGCAAATAGGTCAGGGTGGAACCGCCGTTGTTGGCCAGCGGGCCGATGGCGGTGCCAATAAGGCCGGGCAGAATCTGGTCACTGTTGATGGGATTGGCGTTCACCAATCCCGAACTGCCGTTCTCGCCGAACAGGTTGTTACCCAGTGAGGTGAAGGTGCCACTATTAAATACTTCCTTACCTGTCGACGATGCGTTACCAGCAACTAGGCTATTACCGATGGACAGCACCCCAGTTGAGCGAATACCACCGCCCCTTGCTGATAACGCTGGAGCGGAATTGCTAGACAATGTGCTACTAATTATGGTTGCTGTACCTCGTATATAGATGCCGCCACCGCCATAGCCGCCGGAAGAAGAATTTTCCAAAGCTGAATTACCAGACAGGGTGCTATTATGCATAATCATCGTTCCACCATCATGGTAGATACCGCCACCACCACGCGAAGCTGTGTTACCAAACAGAGTGCTGCTATTAACCGTTAAGGATGAAAGGCCATGTCCATTGTAAATACCACCACCTTCATTGGCTGAGTTACCGGACAATGTGCTGTTATTCACCGCTAATGTCCCAATATAGCTGTAAATTCCGCCACCATATCCAGCAGAATTATCAGAAAGCACACTATTGTTTATAATCAGTTTACCGCTGTCGGAGTAAATAGCTCCGCCAGAGCCGCCGCTACTGGAATTACCGGATAAGGTACTATTGTTCACCGTTAGCGTCCCACTACTGTTGGTAATAGCACCACCGTTGCTATTGTTCCAAGTGCTGGATTGAATCGTGCTATTGCTGAGAGTCAGCGTACCGCTGTTCTGAATCCCGCCATTTTGGAGCTTCAGATCAGAGAGGGTGACGGTCTTGCCACTGTTAACCGTGAAAATCCGCGTTGCGTTGTTGCCGTTAATCGTCAGGTTCGTCCCCGGCCCGTTGATGACAAGATTGCCGGTGATGGTCATGCCGCCGCTGGTCAACAGCAGGCCGCTGAGGCCGGCCTGGAACACGATGGTGTCGTCGGTGGCGGTGGCGTTATTGGCGTCGAGAATCGCCTGTCGCAACGAACCGATACCGCTGTCGTTGAGATTAGTGACCGTGAAGGTTACGGCTTGGGCGATGGACAGGCTGGAAAATAAGCCTAAGGCTATTAGTAACTTAAATGATACGTTTGGGGGGGGGTAACTGCCGACAAAACATGGGAATTTCTCCTGCCATAAGGGCGTGGGGTGGATAAAGACCATATTGGAATGTGACTAGCTTGACTGTGGATGACACGGCGCAACTTTTCAAGGCCTCCTACAAAGAACCGATACAATCAAAGCTATTGCTCTCAACTCTCTGTTCCTGCACCTAGGTTGAAATTATTGCCATTGATAACTACCGTTGCTGAAAAAAATCAGGTCGCTCTTCCTGCTGAACTGGCCCACGCCCTTAACATCAAGCCCGGTACCCAGTTGGAGTGGATTCAGGAGCAAGGCGGCGTTCTGCGGGTCAAGCTGTTACCGAGCCGGGGAGAATTGGCGGATCGTCTGCAAGGACTGGGGCGGGGCGGGCTCCACCCCGGTGATGATCCGGTTGCCCGCCTGATCGAAGAGCGGAGCCGCGAGGATAACGACGGAGCGCCATGATGAAGTTCCTGTTGGATTCATCGGCCTTGTTCGCGCACCTGTTCGCCGAGCCGGGCGCTGATCAGGTACGAGCGCTGTTTCATGATCCGCAAGCGGTAGTAAATTTAACAGGACTTTCGCTTTCCGTCATTCCCGCGTAAGCGGGAATCCAGTAAGCCACTGAAAAAATTGGATACCCGCTTTCGCGGGTATGACGAATTTAAGGGGCTTGGCGAAAGTCCTGTTTAAGCATAATGTCGGCGCTTGAACTGTTTGCCGCGCTCCATGCACGAGACCACGGCGAGCAGTTTGAGGACATTTGGGAACGCTACCGGCAGATCGTTGATCAGGTTCGGGTGGTCGATGAAGCGGTGGTCACTCAAGCCATTGCGCTGAGGCGAGTGGCTGGTCGGCGTCTGCCGAATGGCGACGCCCTCATTGCGGCAACCGCAGTGCTGGCGGAGGCCACCTTGGTACACCGCGACACCCATTTTTCGGCGATCCCTGCCGAAGTGCTGCGACAATGGCTTCTGCCCGATAAATAATACGACCCTATGGTTGAGCCGTAGTTGGCGTTTCCTCAATCCGCTCCCAGGAAAACCCCACCAGATTGCGCTGCTCGCGGCTGAAATCCATCCCGATCAGCGTCACCGGTTGCCCGATATAGCGCAAGTGATAGCCCCGCGTCTTGATCTGATCCAGCGCCCGTTGCCCGTCGTCGGCCTCGGCCAGCTTGAATTCCAGTAGCCAGATTCGTCCCTGATATTCAATCACTAAATCCACCTGACCCTGATGACTGGCTTCTTCGGCGCGGGTTTCGACCCCCAGCGCCGCAAACAGGCAATACACCAGTGACGCCCAATAGCCTTCGTAGCCGGCCAGGTTATTCCGGCGATACCAGTTGTGGGGAATGGAGGCAAAGAACGTCTGAAACGCCGGTTCCAGCGCCGCCGGATCGTCCTGTTTCAGGGCGTGGCCGATCCGGTCGCGAGTGCGTTCCTTGGCCATGATGTCCGGGACATAACGATTCAGTACGGCGCGAGGCAGGCTGACCCGCACTTCGCGGTTGGGATAACCCAGCCGGTAGCGGTAGGTGTCAAACTCCCAAATCCGTTCCTGAATGGTCAGATAGCCGGTTTGAAACAGCAGGGTCTCCGGTTCGATGCTATCCACATCGAACCGGCCCAGCAATTCCTCCTCCAGCCACAGCCCTTCCAGGGTGGGCAGATGAATATGCCGGGCGCGAAGTTGCTCAATCAAAAAGGTCGGGGTGCCGGTCTCAAACCAGTAGGGCTTGAATTCACGGTTATCGAGATACAGCAGAATGTCAAAGGGGTTGTAGACCGGCTCGCCGAGGAAGTTATAGCCGTTGTACCAGCGCCGCACTTCTTCCAGGTCCACCCCGTCCAGATAGTCGGCGAAACTATTGATCAGCTCGGCATGGGTGTAACCGCACACAGTCGCCGTGCGGGGATCGAGGGTGACATCCTTGAGGTTGTTCAACCCGGAAAACAGCGACACCTTGGAGAACTTGCTGACGCCAGTCAGCAGCACGAACTTGAGATGCGGATCCAGACTCTTGATCGCTGAATAAAAGTTACGCAGCCCTTCGCGCATCGCCCGCGCCCGTTCCGGCTCGCTCAAATTATCCAGAATCGGCTTGTCGTATTCGTCAATCAACAGCACCACCGGTTGACCGGTGGCCTCGGCCAGCCGCAATACCAGTTCTTCAAAGCGGCTGGCAATGCCTTCCCGTTCCAGAACCAGCCCCCGCTGCCGAGCCTGCTCGGCCAGTTGCACCCCGATCCGTTTATCCAGTTCCTCCCGGAACCGCAACACGCCGCTGCCGAAGTCAAAGCGCAACACCGGATATTTTCGGCTCCAATCCCAATGCTGCTCCAGATACAGCCCCTCGAATAACTCGCGGCTGCCGGCGAAGGCTTCGGCCAAAGTATCCACCAGCAGGCTTTTACCAAAGCGGCGCGGTCGAGCCAGAAAGTAGTATTTGCCTTCCTCGGCCAGCCGGGCGACATGAGCGGTCTTATCGATATAGACGTAGCCTTGGGTGCGCATCTCACGCAGGTTTTGCAAGCCGATGGGTAATTTGGATTTCATGGCGGCAGGCTCCGACCGGGCAGGGGATCATGGCCGCAGACTATAGCCTAAACCGGGAATACCCCCCGGCTCTCCGTAAAGGCTGGGGGGATGAGGGACCGGGGAGGGTGGGCATGGCCCTCCTTCCCGGATGACTGCGGGTTAAGGTGCGCAGCCTTGGTCGATGATTTGGCTGACCCGGGTCTGGAACTCGGAGGAGTTGACGAAGGCTTGCCGAACCTGGTCACGGGTGGCGCTTTGGCTGCTGATTTGGTTGACCCAGTAGTTGTATCCGGCCAGGTCGCCGCCCCGCCGCAGGAAGGCGTAATACAGGTCAGAGACGTAATCGCCCGGGCTACGCTGGCGGGTGGCGTATTCAGTGCCGGCCTGGAATTGGTTGGAGATCGATTCGACTTCGGCGCGTACCGCGTCAGCGTTGGTGCATTGGGCGGTGCGGAAGCGGCCTTGCCAGAAGGCGAAGCCGTCGTCGTCCGGCAGCCGGTTGAGGTAGCCCCGGTAGAAGTCGCCGATGGTGGCGTCTTCACTGCGGGCCGGGGTGTCGCCGAATTGCTTTTGCATGGTGCCGTCAAATTCTTTCGAGAACACAAAGTTGTAGAGCACCATGCTACGCGGTAGACCCTCCGCCAGCGGTTGGGTCCAATAGCTCAGCCCGTCGGGGTCGGGGTCGCGCTGGAAGAAGGTGCGGTAGAGATCCGTAATGTATTGGGCATCGCCGGTGCTGAGAAGGTGGATTTCGCCACTGGCCAAGAGGGCAGGGCGATTGAGGTATTCGGCACTGGTGAAGAAAATCCCGGCCATGACCCGGAATACGTCTTTGATGTCCAGACCCAGTCGTTGGGTCCGATTGGTTTCGCTCTTCCAGTAGGCCACCCCCGCCGCATCCGGGGTTCGCCCTAAAATCGTTTGGTAGTAGCTTTCAATCAAGGCTTGAGCGGGCGGCAGCGTTCCGGCCTCCACTGCACCGATGTCCACGGTGGTATTGACGATGCGCGGGAAACCCACGCCACGCTGGTCGGTGGTGACGCCGGCGGGAATCAGGGCGTTATCGCCGTGGTCAATGGCGAGACTGCCGGCGACTGGGAGCAGCGTTTGCGTGGGTCCGCCGTTATTGGCAAGGTCGCCAATCGCGGTGGCAATTGCTCCGGGCAACACCAGGTCGGTTGCGGCCTTGGTGACATTCACCAGTCCATCCGCGCCGCTTTCGCCAAACAGGTTGTGGCCGAGGGATGTGAATATCCCAGTGTTCTCCGGCGTCCGATAGATTTCTTTACCGGTCGCGGCCGAGTTGCCGGCCACAATGCTGTTGGCGAGGGTGACAGTGTAGGATGCCCCCCGCTCAGCGAGAGACATCCCCCCGCCGGTGGTCGCCGAGTTGCCCGACACCGTGCTGTTGTTCACACGGGTGTTGCCATAGTAACCCGTAGCGATCCCCCCGCCGCCGCTCGCCGAGTTGCCGAACACGGTGCTGTTGTTCAACGTCACCGTACTATCATAGCTGGCTATCCCGCCTCCCCAATTGACCGCCGAGTTGTAGGCCAAGGTGCTGTTGTTCACCGTTAGGTTGCTAGTCCGCGCAATAATCCCGCCGCCGTAGTCGCCTGCTGAATTGCTGATGAAGGTACTGTCATTAACAACGGTCGGCGCATCCTGGATCGCTAATCCTCCGCCGGCGTACCGGTTGGAGTTGCCGGAGAACGTGCTGTTGTTCACCACTACAGCGCCGCCCACCGCATAAAGCCCGGCCTCTTTATTATCAGACAAGACGCATTGGTTCACCGTTAGCCGGCTGCCGACACTATAGATGCCGCTGCCGCCGTAAATACCGTTTTTCAGGGTTAACTGGTTAATCGTCAGTGCTTTTCCACTCATCGCCGAAGTGGCGTAGAAAATCCGTGAAGCTTGATTGCCGCTGATCGCCAATACGCTTGCGCCAGGGCCGTTAAGGGTCAGGATGTCCGTGATCTGGATTTCCCCGGAAGTCAGAGTAATGGTTCCGGTCAAGCCGGCTTGGAAGGCAATCGTATCCGTACCGAGGTTGGCGTTGGCGTCGATCACGGCTTGGCGCAGCGAACCGGCACCGCTGTCGTTGAGGGTGGTGACGGTGAAGGTGGCGGCTTGGACGATGGACAGGCTGGAAAATAAGCTCAAGGCTATTAGTAACTTAAATGATACGGGGGGGGGTAACTGCCGACAAAACATGGGAATTTCTCCTGTCAAAAGGGCGATGGTTGAAGGTTTGATTTTAAGCGATACCCGGCCCGTTGTCTGTGAACTCGATCACACTTTAATCTTCCATTGACGCGGCATAGGTTAAAATGACCCTAGTTCGTGACCATAGGAGTAACTTGATGCAAACCGCGATTGCCGCAGGTGATTTCAAAGCCAAGTGCCTGAAACTTCTGGACGATGTCGCCGCAACCGGTGAGTCCTTGGTCATTACCAAGCACGGTAAGGCGCTGGCGAAACGGGTGCCGATGACCAAGCACGGTAAGGCGCTGGCGAAACGGGTGCCGATGCCCCCCGACTTTGGCGTTGCCGGGCATCCGGCTTGAGCCGCTCTCACCCGAGGTTGCCGTGGCCAGCACCCGCCTGCCCGGAGCCGTTCACGCGGATCCGGCTGACCGCATTATTGCCGCCACGGCCCGGCAGTCAGGCGCAGTTCTGGTGACCGAAGATCAGCCGCTACTGGATTATGGGGCGGCGGGGCATCTCAGAATCCTCAGAGCGACGGTCTGAGGCCGTTTCCTCAATCCGCTCCCAGGCAAACCCGACCAGATTGCGCTGCTCGCGGCTGAAATCCATCCCAATCAAGGTCACCGGTTGCCCGGCATAGCGCAAGTGATAGCCCTTGGTTTTAATCTGATCCAGCGCCCGTTGCCCGTCGTCGGCCTCGGCCAGCTTGAATTCCAGTAGCCAGACGCGCCCCTGATACTCAATCACCAAATCCACTTGGCCTTGATGACTGGCTTCTTCGGCGCGGGTTTCGACGCCCAGCGCGGCAAACAGGCAATAGACCAGTGACGCCCAATAGCCTTCATAACCCGCCAGGTTATTTCGGCGATACCAGTTATGTGGGATCGAGGCAAAGAAGGCGTGCAACGCGGGACGCAGGGCTGCGGGATCATCCTGCTCCAGCGCCTGAAACAGCCGATCTTCGGCGCGTTGTTGCTCGCGCCGACTCGGCACATAGCGGCGCAGAATCGCCTGCGGCAAACTGATCCGCACCTCGTGATTGGGAAAGCCCAGCCGGTAGCGAAAGCCATTGGGTCGCACCTGCCGCTCGCGCACCGTGGCGTAACCGGTCTGGAACAACAGCGCCTCCGGCTCAATCGCCCCGACCTCGAACGCGCCCAACAGGTCTTCGCTGGCCCAATAGTCATCGGCTTCGGGAATGACAAACTGCCGCTGGCGCAATAACTCAATCAAAAAGGTCGGGGTCCCGGTCTCGAACCAGTAGGGCTTGAATTCGCGGTTATCAAGGTACAGCAGCACATCGAACGGGTTGTAGACCGGCTCGCCGAGGAAGTTATAGCCGTTGTACCAGCGCCGCACTTCTTCCAAGTCCACCCCGTCCAGATAGTCGGCGAAACTATTGATCAGCTCGGCATGGGTGTAACCGCACACAGTCGCAGTACGGGGATCGAGGGTGACATCCTTGAGGTTGTTCAACCCGGAGAACAGCGAGACCTTGGAGAACTTGCTGACTCCGGTGAGCAGTACGAATTTGAGATGCGGGTCGAGGCTTTTGATCACCGAGTAGAAGTTACGCAGCCCTTCCCGCATCGCCCGCGCCCGTTCCGGCTCGCTCAAATTATCCAGAATCGGCTTGTCGTATTCGTCAATCAACAGCACCACCGGTTGACCGGTGGCCTCGGCCAGCCGCAATACCAGTTCTTCAAAGCGGCTGGCAATGCCTTCCCGTTCCAGAACCAGCCCCCGCTGCCGAGCCTGCTCGGCCAGTTGCACCCCGATCCGTTCATCCAGTTCCTCCCGAAACCGCAACACGCCGCTGCCAAAGTCAAAGCGCAGCACCGGATACTTTCGGCTCCAGTCCCAATGCTGCTCCAGATACAGCCCCTCGAATAACTCGCGGCTGCCGGCGAAGGCTTCAGCCAAGGTATCCACCAACAGGCTTTTGCCAAAGCGGCGCGGTCGGGCCAAAAAGTAGTATTTACCTTGTTCGGCCAGCCGGGCGACATGGGCGGTCTTGTCGATGTAAACGTAGCCTTGGGTGCGCATCTCACGCAGGTTTTGCAAGCCAATCGGCAGTTTCTTTTTGATGGCAGCGGACTCCGAGGCAGCGGGGATGGTGGCAGGAGACTATAGCGCAACGCCACCACAAAAAAGCCCCGCCGGGGCGGGGCTAATGAGCGGGTGATTCGTTTACCACTTGCCCGCGACCGGCAAATCCCCGGCTTGGCCGAAGCTGCCCGCATAGCAACGGTCTACGCCGCAGCCGTCCCACGCGCCGTTGCCGTTATAGTCGAGAAACCAGGTGCCGTTGCGGAACACACCGATCTTGGCCTTGCCATCGCCATTCCAGTCGCCCGCCGCCGGGAGATCGCCGGTCTGACCGAAGGCGGAACAGCTATCGGCAACACACCCATCCTACTGGCCGTTGCGATCCAGAAACCCTTCCTGGTACCGGAACGCAGAACGCCGAGCAGGCTCAGTGCGCCGCCTCCATCAGCGGGTTGTGCATCCGCTGTAGTACGGACTCGCCTTGGTGGCCTTGCAGCGGGGCAACCCACCACAGTTCGCGGTTTCCATTGCGGAACTCCGGCGCTTGCTCGGCCAGATACTCACCCCAAGCGAAACTTCCCAAACCGATGCCTCGTCGAGTAGCCACTTCGATGAACTCATGAAGATGCTGGCGACTTCTCGGTCTGGATTCTCTAAGTCACACCCCGCTTTGGCTGGCGGAGTCGGTTAGGCCAAAGCGCCGCGCTGCCCAACGGGTTCAGCGGATTGAGGGCAAAGATGGGCGATGCCCACCCTACCCGGCTAAGCCTACGAAGTTTTGAAAGGGGAAGTTGCAGAGATCAAGAGCGGTAATAGGGTACGCACAATGCATACCCTACTTGGCTGTGCTATGACGCTCACCTGCAATCAATAACAAGTGTGTCCATTGGATCATATAAAGGTTCATTACCATGTTTAACAGTACATCCTTCTGCCTCATAGAGTGCCTTTAAATTCAAGCAATCATTGGCGATAGTCGAACCTGTTGAGTCACCTCCATCGCAGAGAAACGAACCAGACTTCCCTGGTGCAATCCCCTTATCACCCCCTGGAAGGCGAGGATCATCTTTTTTAACACATAGACCATGTGTTATTTTATAGCCCTCGCCACCGCATTTCTCGCTTGTATAGGTATTTAGGTACGCTGCTATCTTTCTCAGTTCCCCGACGCCATCATCGTCGTCATAGGCGTCATCTATACCGTCAGCATCACGATCAGTATCCTTCACAGGCTCGTTTTTCCCAGAAGATGCGTTACCCAATCGTTGGTAACATTTTTTAATTTCCTCTTCCCTCCCTTGATAGTGGCTGTCACACCCTACCTGAGCTGCCATGCTTAAATCATAGGCATCGGTAATAGACTTATTAACCTCTGCCATTTTATTTTTAACCTAATCAGTAAAAGCATCGATTGTCCTATCGATATCGCTCTTATTCAGGAGGTAACTCATACAACTCCAAGGGTTAAGTCCAATGGTACAGGCAGCCCTTGTGCTGATTGAACCTATGAGACTGATGATTTTCCTAACGCGATCTGCGTTTTCCTTGCTGACGCCTGTGACTTCATACGGGAAAGTATCGGCAAACTCCTTGAGTGCGTCGATAGCAGCATCTCTAACTGTATAATTTCCATTTTTGCTTATCTTTTCAAGGGCATCTATTGCTAGATCCCGACCTTTCCGAACCCATTCTGCCGTTTTTTCATCATTACTTCCTGCAAACGGTCTGATGGTTGACATTTCGAGCCGTTCAAACGACAGCAAATGGGTAGGCACAGGGATATTCACTGCTATTGAGACCCCATTTACATCTGCCTTGATTACATCAACGGTGGATTGAGTATAATTGGAAAATAGTAACTACCTACCCTCCCCGACATCCACTATTCTGACACTATGCCCGAGTTGACCCG
>NZ_CBTK010000116.1 GCF_000531125.1 Candidatus Contendobacter odensis Run_B_J11
TGTCTTTACGTTGCAGAGTACCACCTTATTTGCCTGTCCGAAATTTGGGGTCCATTATAAACTGGAAGATCGACAACGAAATCAGGGTGCAGATCGATCCGTTATTTCCATTGCCAGTTGGAAAATCCGCAAATTCAATGAACATTTGTTCAAACGTTTTTCTTCCTACTTAGGTTTAGACTTCAGTTTGATTAAAGCCAACCCCGAGTTCGAGAACCTATGTAACTACGGGTCTATTACCGCATAAAACTGTCCGAAGTATTGTGAAATGAAAATTTGAAAAAACCAGTTTAAACCTATTTTTTTAGGTATCAATACTTCGGACAGTTTTGGTGATCACCATCAACGGGTTAGCCTTCATAGGCTGAAATAAACGACCCCGCAGCAAGCTGCGGGGTATTGGGTTACCAAAGAACGCAGCAAGCTGCGGGGAATTAGACCCGTAGAGATTAAATCGAAGTGAGGGGTTGACCGGAGTGGGATAAAATAACTCGTTGATTTTGCTTGACCTATGAGGGATGCTTGAAGCTCTGATTTTTCAAGAGGTTCCACACACTGATGTATTTTCCGTCCACGAGGCCGAAACCAAAAACTGTCCGAACCATTGAGGTATAAAAGCCGGGTAAAATCGTATTTGAAGATGCTACGAAATAATTTTGCAATTACCTCTATTTAAAAAAGTTTTTTCTTCATCACTCAAGGTCACTTTGTACACTTTAGCTGGCATAAATCTTCCAGTAAAAGAAAAGGTAATATAGATAGTTTATGCATCCAATTATATCACTTAAAATAAAAATGACATAGCACTAGTTTTCATTGATGGGCCTCCGCACCATTGCAGTTAGCGTTGTCCCTGCCAGCACGAGAGCGGCGGCGAGCCACAGGGCCGGGTGGAAAATGTATCGTCGTTTCAGTTTCATCGTTCTGTCCTTTATTGGTCTGTAAGGTTGATCGGAGCCGCATTCTGTTGGGACAGACGCGACTCAGAGCATTGAGTCAGCGTTTCATGCCGCGTGCGCTTATTTGTCGCCCGCGCCCTTCGTCAGGCTTTCGAGTATTTGATCAAGCGAGAAGCTACCGGCTTTCTGGCTTGGCGGGAATTCCTTGAACGTGGCGAGGAACTGCTCGACGTATTGCTGCGCCGGCACCATCACGAACAAGTGGTCGATGCGCCATTGGGGGTAGCCGATGGTATGGTCAGCCCTCTCAAACGGATCCGAGCGCAGGTTGAAGAGCTTCGGAAGACGCAACTGGACGAAAGGCTCCTGCCAGACCTCGAAGCCTTCGGCGCGCTGCTCGGCGAAGACGACCTTCCACGGGTCGTAACGCAGCGCCACCAGCGAGCCATCGTCGTTGAAGTAGAAAAACTCGTGGCGTGGGTCGGGCGTTTTGCCGGCGAGCGCGTCGGTGATGTTGTAGCCGTCGAGATGGACCTTGAAGGTCTTGTCGCCCACCTTCATGCCCTTGAGCAACTGCTCTTTGACATCGGGGACGCCGGCGGCGGCCAGCAACGTGGGCAGCATGTCTTCGTGGGAATAGATGTCATTGTTGATGGTGCCGGGCTGGATGACGCCGGGCCAGCGGATGGCGGTCGGCACCCGGTAGCCCCCCTCCCAGTTCTCGGCCTTCTCCCCCCGGTAGGGCGTCGTGCCGCCATCGGGCCAGCTAAACGATTCGGCGCCGTTGTCGGTGGAATACATGACGATGGTGTTGTCATCGAGGCCGAGTTCCTTGAGCTTGTCGAGCAACTGGCCAACCTGCGCGTCGTGTTCGACCATACCGTCGGCATAAATGCCCAGGCCAGTCTTACCCTGGCTGTCTTTCTTGAGGTGCGTCCAGATGTGCATCCGGGTGGAGTTCCACCAGAGGAAGAAGGGCTTATCGGCTTTCTTCGCTTTCTCCAGATAATCCAGCGAGAGTTGGGTGACTTCCTCGTCAATCGTCTCCATGCGCTTGATAGTGAGCGGGCCGGCGTCCTCGATCTTCTGGGTGCCGTCCGGGTTGGCCCAAGTGTGGAGCACGCCGCGCGTCGCGAATTTCTTGATCATCGCCGGATCTTTGAAGTAGTCGGGGTGTTCCGGCTCTTGGCTGGCGTTAAGGTGGTAGAGCGTGCCGAAGAACTCGTCGAAGCCGTGCATCGTGGGCAGCGTCTCGTCGGCGTCGCCCAGATGGTTCTTGCCGAACTGCGCGGTCATGTAGCCCTGCGCCTTGAGGAGTTGGGCGATGGTGACATCCCGCGCCTGCAAGCCTTCCTTGGCGCCCGGCAGACCGACCTTGAGCAGGCCTGTGCGGAAAGGACTCTGCCCGGTGATGAACGCGGAGCGACCGGCGGTGCAACTCTGCTGGCCGTACCAGTCGGTGAACAGCGCGCCTTCTTTCGCGATGCGGTCAATGTTCGGCGTCTTGTAACCCATCGCCCCTCGGTTGTAGGCGCTGACGTTCCAGTAGCCGATGTCGTCACCCCAGATAATGATGATGTTGGGTTTTTTCCCTCCGGCCGCACTGGTGGCGCTGGTGGCTCCCGTGTAGGCGGCCTGAACACTGCCGGCAGCGAGACCGGCGGTCAGGGCCAAGACCGCGCAGGCGATTTTAAGCCCTGTGGTGAAGGGCGATTTCAGGAATGATGGTTTCTTGATGTGCATTCGACGGTACCTTCGTTAGATTTGAATTCCGGTACTTCTGACCGAGAGCGCCCAGCCTGGCATTGCGCCCTCAAACGATTATGGACTATTATGAATTGATTAATATCGTGCGGTAATCCAAAGTTACTCTGAACAATCTCCAGCGGGAGTTGCTGTTGAAACAAGCCCTTGAATGAAGAATTCGATGGTCTCTCTCGCCAAATATTCTGCGATGTTTCTGCCGGCGACATTGGTTGTGTCCACGCCGCCAGCACAGCTAGTTTCAATGGCGGCTCGTATCGGTCCCCCCGCGACGACAAGCTGTGAACCCCGTCAGGCCCGGAAGGGAGCAGCGGCAGCAGTGGCATCGGGCGCCGGGGTGTGGCTGGTAAGAGTCGCCACCCTTTTGACCCACTTGGGGTAGCGTATGAGCTATCAGGTTCTGGCCCGCAAGTGGCGACCGCGCACCTTCCATGAGCTGGCCGGACAGGCTCATGTGGTTCGCGCCCTGACCAACGCCCTCGATCAGCAGCGCCTGCATCATGCCTTCCTGTTTACCGGCACCCGTGGGGTAGGAAAAACTACCATCGCCCGTATTTTCGCCAAGTCTCTCAATTGCGAGACTGGCGTTTCTTCTACTCCTTGCGGACAGTGTTCCGCCTGCCAGGAGATCGATGCCGGGCGGTTCGTGGATTTGATCGAAGTGGATGCCGCATCCCGCACCAAGGTCGAGGACACCCGTGAACTGCTGGAGAATGTGCAGTACGCGCCCAGCCGGGGCCGCTTCAAGGTGTACCTGATTGATGAAGTCCACATGCTCTCCACCCACAGCTTCAATGCCCTGTTGAAGACGCTGGAAGAGCCGCCGCCGCACGTCAAGTTTTTGCTGGCGACCACCGATCCGCAAAAACTCCCGGTCACCATTCTGTCGCGCTGTCTTCAGTTCAGCCTCAAGCGGTTGCCGACGGCGCTAATTGCCCAGTATTTGAATCGGGTACTGGAGGTGGAGGGCATTCCTCACGAGGAGTTGGCGGTACAAAATATCGCCCGCGCCGGGGATGGCAGTATGCGCGATGCGCTGAGCCTGCTGGATCAGGCGATTGCTTTCGGCAGTGGGCGAGTCGAACTGGTCGCCGTGAGTGAGATGCTGGGCAGCATTGATCGGCGGCGGGTGGTCGCGCTACTGGAAGCACTGGCCGCCAGCGATGCGCCCGCAGTGCTGCGCCAAGTGGCGGAACTGGATGAACTCTCGCCCGATTATGCGGCGGTATTGGCCGAACTGCTGGTGCTGTTGCAGCGGGTAGCGTTGGCGCAGGTGTTGCCCGATACGGCAGCGGAGGATGATCGGACTGATCCCGATGATGTGCTGCGGCTGGCCGGAGTGCTGGCAGCGGAGGATGTGCAGTTGTTTTATCAGATCGCGCTGCTCGGTCGGCGCGATTTGCCACTGATGCCCGATCTACGCGGTGGCTTCGAGATGGTGCTACTACGGATGTTGTGCTTTCGGCCAGCGACTTCAGAAGCTCCAGTATCCGCACCGGCACCGTCGCGCCCAGCAACCCTGCCCACGCCGGTTGTTTCATCGCCAGCCGTTGCGAGTATTCCGCGCTCCGTTTCATCACCGCCTGCTTCAATTCCCGCGCAACCCGAATCGGAATGGAGTGTACTCATCGAACGGCTGGGCTTGACCGGTATTGCCAAGCAAGTGGCGCTGCATTGCGCACTGGTGGAGCGGGAAGACAACCGTTTTCGGCTGATGCTGGAACCCAACCATGCCCAAATGCTCAGTGATTCGGTCAAGGAACGGATCAGAATGGCTTTGGAGCAGCACCTTGCATCTCCGGTGACTCTGCAATTCCAGACCGGTAAGGTGACAGCGGTGACACCGGCCCGCCAGCAGGCTGAACACCAAGCCGAACGCCGGCAAACCGCCGCCGAACATATCATCCAGGATCCACACATTCAGGCGATGCAGGAAATGTTTGATGCACGGATCGCCACAATCCATCCGCTTGACGAGACCGACGAGTAGCGGTTCCGTTGGCAAAACCGCATGGCAATGATCAGGAGAAAAAATGATGAAAGGTGGCTTGGGCAACATCATGAAGCAAGCGCAAAAGATGCAGGAGAACCTGCAAAAGGCGCAGACAGAAATCGCACTCATGGAAATCAACGGTGAATCGGGTGGCGGTCTGGTCAAGGTGACCATTACCGGGCGTTATGAAGTACGCCGCATCCAGATTGACGACAGCCTGGTGGGCGATGATAAGGACATGCTGGAAGATTTGGTCGCTGCCGCGATCAACGATGCAGTTCACAAAGTTGAGCGCACCGCCCAAGATAAAATGGGCGGTCTGACGGCAGGCATGGGTCTGCCGCCGGGGATGCTGGGCGATTTCAAACTGCCGTTCTGACGGTTATCGTGGCTGCTTCGCCGCTGCTGAACCAGTTGATGACGGCGTTGCGCTGCCTGCCAGGGGTGGGGCCGAAATCCGCCCAGCGGATGACGCTGCACCTGCTGGAACGGGATCGCAACGGCGCACAACGGTTGGTCGAAGCCTTGCAGACGGCTTTGGACCGTATTGGACACTGCCGGCGATGCCGCGATTTAAGCGAGACTGATCTCTGCGCCCTGTGCGCCAATCCGCGCCGTGACCGCTCGTTGCTGTGCGTGATCGAGACTCCCGCCGATGTGCTGGCGGTGGAGCAGTCCACCGGTTTTCAGGGACTGTACTTCGTGCTTATGGGCCATCTGTCGCCGCTGGATGGCATCGGTCCTGCCGAGCTGGGGCTGGAAGCCTTGGAAACACGGCTGGATGAGGGCGAAATCCGCGAGATCATCCTGGCCACCAATCCGACGGTGGAAGGCGAGGCAACGGCTTACTACATCGCCGAGCTGGCTCATGAACGGGGGATTCGCGCCACCCGCATCGCTCACGGCGTACCTTTGGGCGGAGAACTCGAATCAGTGGATGGCGGCACCCTGGCCCATGCTTTCGCCGGTCGCCGGGATTGGCGCGGCTGAATCCGTCACTCCTCCGCCCTATTTCATGGCGAAATTCCGATTAACTCTACCTACCTCAAAAGCCAGCCTGATGGTAGATAGTTACCCCAAAAAGGTAAGAGAGTCTGTTATCGTTATAAATAGCTAATACTTGGCTGTGGCTCCGCACGGCAGGTAAACGGGAACATTAAGCATGGCAATCAAAACTTTTGAATATTGCTCGCTACACTATCTAAATCAGTGGCTTACCTATGACATGGGTTATTGTCAGGCATTAGCTAATGGCAATAATAGCGAAAAACTAACCGCATTAAAAAATGCTGGTGGCTTCTATGGGATTGCGAGAAATTTGCCTTCCAAATATGACGAAAAGAAAGGGCTTGCTAGATACAAACCAGTTTTAGATATTATAGATCCTCTAAAACCAATCCAATTTGAGAATAACCTTGTTAAAGAAATACTTGAAATTGAAAGAAGAATATCTGAAAAGTATGGAAACAGAAGCGTTCTATCGCTCACAACTAAATTCCTCTGGATAAAAATTAAGCAACCAATCCTAATATATGATTCACAGGCGAGGATTGCGGTAGGTACAGGAAACGGGGCATTAGATGCTTATTATGAAAAATGGCGCAAAGAATTCAAAGCCAATCAGAAAGAAATCGTTGGGGTATGCTCCAAATTACCCGATATGAATAAGTATGTAGTAAACCAAGATGTCGGGACAAGAGAATATATTAGGGAAATATCAGATGAGACGTGGTTTCATGAAAGAGTTTTCGACATTTACCTTTGGAACAAAGGAAACAATGCCTAATAATCACTCCAGCGGATTCCGCTATTCTGCATCGCTGACGTAAGATGTTAGGCCACTTGTAGTAAGCTATACTAAGAAACACAATTTGATCCACTGGCTATGCATCCCGGAACCGTTGCAAAGCCGGAGCGGCTAACCCGGCGATCTACTACTAAACTACTCATCAATCCACCAAGCGAGAATCGAATCATGAAAGGCTATACTGATATCCCCGTAGAACTTATCAAAGACGATATTATGGATGTTCGCGTTTATATTGAAAGTCTGTCCGAATTTATTCTAGGTTGCGAAACCCCTATGACTATTGCTATTCAGGGTGATTGGGGTTCCGGCAAGACCAGCATGATGAATATGATTAAACAAGCGATTACCGGTAAGATTGTGCCGATTTGGTTTAATACATGGCAATATTCTCAGTTCGAGATGGCATCGTATCTTTCCATTTCCCTGTTGAGCAACTTCTTGGAAAAGATTGGGGCGGAGGAAGAAAGTCAGAATTTCTTGAGGAGCATCGCCAAGGGGGCGATATAGCTCTCCTATGCAGGTTGTGGAATTTTTAGATACCATTCTATTTTTCTAAAATT
>NZ_CBTK010000117.1 GCF_000531125.1 Candidatus Contendobacter odensis Run_B_J11
ATCGCTTATCGGTAAAGAACGCTCTTTTTACCATGGCGCTGAATCAAGCGGGATCGCCGCCGAAAGCGCGAAACAGCAGTCCGGCGGTTTTCTCAATGTCAGCGAGGGTGACGGCCGCGTCCGGGTAATGGCGTTGCGCGGCGCGGGTGATCAGCCGATGCCAGAGCGATCCGACGTGTTCTTCCATAATGGGCGACTCCCCTCACCCCAACCCTTTCCCGCAGGGAGAAGCAATGATCGGCTTAAACTTGAGCGGCTTGGGCGAAACGGCAGCAAGCAAACCCTGTTCACCATCCGCCTGTAATGCCTGCTGGCCGTCAATCCAGTTCAATAGACTGCCTTCGGGGTTATCGCGCTGCACGGTTTCACAGGCGGCGATGCACTGGCCGCACTGGGTGCAGGCGAACATCAGTCGTTTGATAGTACGCGGCTTGAGCCGCATCGGGCAGGCGTGATCACAGAATGACTGGCAACCGACACAATCGCAGGCGCGTTGGCGTGGAAAGCCCACCACCATCGCGCTGCGATTCGTCATCCAGACCAGACTTTGAAACATCCCGACCGCGCAGGCGTAGCGGCAGAACAAGTGGCGGGCGAAGGTGAATTCCAGAAACAGCACCGTCGTCGCCGCGCCGATGAACAGGGCTTGATTGCGGGTTGGCGTCAGGTGGAACAGGTTGGCGTAGACTTCGGCGGGCGGCAGTAAATAAGTCAGCAGTGCCACTGCCCACAGCAGCGCAAACGCCAGCGCGAGCGGAAGCGCCAGCAGCCAATAGCGCGCATCGGTGGGAGCCGGGGAGCCATCGGGATGCCAGGGCGGCCCCGGCTTTTTGTCCCAGAGGCTGGGTTTGCCGCTGGCCTTGCGCACCAGTTGGTTGATGGTTTCCACCACCGAAAAGTGCGGACACAGCCAGCCGCAATACAGCCGGCCCCAGCGCCAGGCGATGCCCAGGAAGATCGCCGCCAGCAGCAGAATCGGCAGGATCAACCGCAACAGAATGTTGAGCGTCATTTGATCGTTGCTGATCCGACCGGCCAGATAGTCGTCCAGACCGAGCGTCCACGGCTGGCCGAACACGATCAAATGGCCCTGAGTCAGATCAAAACGCAACAGATCGAAGACGGGCGCGAACAGAAACAGGATGAAGAAACCGCTTTGAAACAACACCCGCTGGCGCTGCGCCTCAGCCAAAACTGGCATTCACCACCTCCAGCAGCGCAGCGGCGGTCTGCTCATCATCGGTCAGCGCTTCGACCAAAGCAGCGCGGCAGGCGGTGATCCGATCCATGCCGCCATGAATCAGTTGCGCGGCGTAAATCAACAGTCGGGTGCTGGGAACCTCGTCCAGATCATGTTCCTTGAGAGCGCGGAAGGCGTTACCGATTTGCACCAGTTGCCGGGCGGTGGCGGCGTCGCAGCCGGTTTCGCCGATCACGATGGCCTGTTCCCGCTCCGGGTTGGGAAAGTCGAAGCGCAGCGCAATGAAGCGCTGGCGAGTCGAAGGTTTCAGGCTCTTGAGCAGATTCTGGTAGCCGGGGTTGTAGGATGCCACCAGCATGAAACCCGGCGGCGCGTGCAGCACCTCGCCAGTGCGATCAATCGGCAGGATGCGCCGGTCGTCAGCCAGCGGGTGCAGTACCACCGTCGTATCCTTGCGCGCCTCCACTACCTCGTCGAGATAGCAGACGCCGCCTTCGCGCACCGCACGGGTCAATGGCCCGTCGCACCAGACGGTCGCCCCGCCGTGCAGCAGATGCCGTCCGACCAGATCGGCGGCGGATAGGTCATCGTGACAGGCGACGGTGTGCAGCGGCAGGCCCAGCCGCGCCGCCATGTGGGCGACGAAGCGGGTTTTTCCGCAACCGGTCGGGCCTTTGATCAGCAGCGGCAGCCGGTTGTGCCAGGCCGCCTCGAACACCGCACACTCGTCGCCGGACGGCTGGTAGTACGGCGTTGACGGTAACGAAAGCGGCTTGAGTTGCGGTTTCATGGCGTTTCCCTCACCCCAACCCTCTCCCAGAGGGAGAGGGAGCGTTGCTCAAGTCGCAGCGGGTTGAACATCGTTAACCGCAACGGTTTGCGGTTTGTCCTTGACGAAGAAGCTGACCAGATACAGCACCAGGCCAATCAGAAAAACCAAGCCGGCCAATTCACGCAGCCAGTAGAAAATACGCACCTGATCCTGCACCGCCATGAACGGCTGTGGGTTATCAATGACCCGCTGCAACCACACTTGCAAAATGCCGGCGCCCGTCAGAAACAGCGTAATAAACACCATCGAGACCGTCATCAGCCAGAACGACCACATTTCCAGCACTTGCGCCCGTTCGGGATTGCACTCGCGCCCGCGCAGGATCGGCATGGCGTAGGAAATGATGGTTAGCACCACCATCACATACGCGCCGTAGAACGCCAAATGCCCGTGTGCGGCGGTGATCTGGCTGCCGTGGGTGTAGTAGTTGACCGGGGCCAGGGTGTGCAGGAAGCCCCACACGCCGGCGCCAAGGAACGCCATCACGCCGGTGCCCAGCGCCCACAGCGTCGCGGCTTTATTGGGATGCTGGCGGCGGCGACGATTGACCATGTTGAAGCAGAATACGGTCATGGCGAAGAACGGCAGCGGCTCCAGCGCCGAGAAGACGCCGCCCCACCACTGCCAATAAGCGGGAGCGCCGATCCAATAATAGTGATGGCCGGTGCCGATAATGCCGGTCACCAGCGCCAGAGTGATGATCACATACAGCCATTTCTCGATCACTTCGCGGTCTACGCCGGTGATCTTGATCAACACAAAGGCCAGAATTGCCGCCATGATCAATTCCCACACCCCTTCGACCCACAGATGCACCACCCACCACCAGAAGTATTTGTCGGTAGCCAGATTCGATGGGTTATAGAAGGCAAATAGAAACAGCACCGCCAGACCGATCAGACCGGCTAACAGAATCATGCTGATCGCAGTTTTACGGCCTTTGAGAATCGTCATGCCGATGTTGTACACAAACGCCAGCGCCACCACCACGATGCCTACTTTGGTCGGCAGCGGTTGTTCCAGAAATTCACGGCCCATTGTTTGCAGAAGGTTATTGCCAGTCATTTCGGCCAGCGTGGCGTAAGGCACCAGCAGATAACCGGCAATGGTCAGCGCCCCGGCGATCAGGAAAATCCAGAACATCAGATACGCCAATAGCGGGCTGTGCAATTCCGTTTCGGATTCTTCCGGCACCAGATAATAAGCTGCGCCCATAAAGCCAAACAGCAGCCAGACGATGAGCAGATTGGTATGTACCATGCGGGCGATGTTAAAAGGAATAGCCGGGAACATAAAGTCGCCGATGACATATTGCAGGCCCATAATCAGGCCAAATAGAATCTGGCCTACGAACAGGCCAATGGCGGTGATGAAATACGGTTTGGCTACCGCTTGGGATGGGTATTGCAGTAATGGCAGCATGATTTATTTCCTCTGTGGTGAATGCCGAAGTTCAGCCTTCGATATTCGGCGGCCAGTTTTCGGTATTGATTTCCGAAGTCCATTTCAGAAACGCCACGATATCGTCCAATTGCTGCTCGCTGAAATGAAACTGTGGCATCTGGCGGCGTCCCGCTACCCCGGTCGGCTGTACCTTAATCCAGGCCTTGATAAAGTCCGGGCCGCGCCGCTTATAGACGTTGCCCAATTCCGGGGCGAAATACGCGCCTTCACCTAAAATGGTGTGGCAGCCCACACAATTGCGGGTCTCCCATAAATGCTTGCCACGCACCACCTCTGCCGTCAGATTTTCGCGATGATCGCGTTGTGGCATTTTCCGAATGGTGTGGAAGGTCAGAGCAAGGAACAGCAGCGCTGAAAATACGACGCCGCCATAGAAAATGTTCCGCGCCCTGGACTTAGTGAAGAATGCGCTCATAAGCACCTCTGTTCGGCGATGATGCGAACCGCCCCGACGGTGAGTCTGAGGGAGCGGAATCAGCCGCCATGATGCAAAAATCGCAGATTGCGCGCCTTGACCTGGATCAAGGAATGCCAACGTGGCATCAGACACAATCCCGGTCATTCACTCCATAACCTTGTGCCAAGGACTACCGCCATGCCTTCCGTTGCTGAATTTCTCGCCGCCGAACATCGCCAGTGCGATGACCGTTTTGCTGCTGCTGAAGAAGCCGCTCACCTTGCCGATCTCACCGGTTGCCGGATCCGGTTCCAGCAGTTTCAGGCGGCGATGAATCACCATTTTCACAAGGAAGAAGACACGCTGTTTCCGGCCTTTGAACAGGCCACCGGCAACACGATGGGGCCAACGCGAGTGATGCGGCTGGAACATCAGCAAATCTGCGATACGCTGGCGGAGATGAGCAGCGCACTGACCAGCGGCGATTTGGAGGAATATCTGGGGCAGGCGGAAACGCTGCTGATTCTGACCCAGCAGCACAACATCAAGGAGGAGCAGATTTTGTACCCGATGTGCGATGAAATTTTGGGCGCTGCCGCCCAATCCATGATTCAGGCCATGCAGGATTTACCGGTATGACGCTGGCCGAAATCGTGGTGGATGGGCGGGGCTTGGAGCATCCAGAACCGCTGGAGCGGGTGCTAGCGGCGCTGGATGAATTGCAACCGGGGCAACAGTTGCGATTTTTGATTCACCGCCAGCCCTATCCGCTGTATGACATCCTGCACCGTCATCACTACCGCTATAAGGTTACCGAGGTCACGGATGGCAATTTTGAAATTCTGATTTCGCCGCCATGAATCCGGTCGGACTGTCTCTGGAACAAGCGCCGCCCTTTGATGTGCCGCTGCGGTTTTTCCTGACCGCGCCGTTCTTTCTGGTGCTGGCGGCAATGGTGCTGCTTTGGCACGGGCCGGAGTTGTTCGCCAGCCGTTGGTTGCCTGCGCCGCTGGCGCTGACGCATTTGCTGACTTTGGGTTTCATGGCGCAGGTCATGATCGGCGCGTTGCTGCAAATGCTGCCGGTCGTGATCGGTGTGACCGTGCCGCGTCCGCAATGGATCGCGGCGCTGATTCATCTACCGCTGACCTTGGGAACCTTGACGCTGGCGGGCGCTTTTTTGCTCGGCAGCCCGCTCGGTTTCCAAATCGCCAGTGGATTGCTTGGACTGGGGTTTGGGGTGGCGCTAATCGCGTTTAATCTGGCGGTGTGGCGGGCACCCGTGACCAGCGGCACGGTGATCGCGGTGCGCTGCGCCTTGGGCGGACTACTGGTCACGGTGACGCTGGGATTGCTGCTGGGCGGATTTTTCGGTTGGGGTTTGAGCCTGCCGATTGTCACGATCACCACCTTGCACGCGGTCTGGGGACTGGTGGGCTGGACGGTGCTGCTGGTGGCGGGAATTGCGGATCAAGTGGTGCCGATGTTTCATATCACCCCGGCTTATCCGTGCTGGCTCAGTCGCGGGTTTGCGCCGTTGATGGCGGTGATGTTGGCGCTGTGGTCAGGGTTGATGCTTGGCAACCGGGAAATTGCGACGCAACTCGCGGGCGTGGCGCTGGCGCTGGGCATCGCCGTTTTCGCCGGGACGACCCTGCATTTGTTAAATCAGCGCCGCCGCAAAATTGGCGATCCAGTGCTGGCCTACTGGCGCATCAGCCTGATCAGCCTCTTGGCGAGCGCAGCCTTGTGGCTGGCGACCTCGTTCCTTCCGGCGCTGATGCCGTGGTCAACGGTGGAATGGCTGCTCGGAATCCTGTTGATCGTCGGTTTCGCGGGCGCGGTCATCAACGGCATGTTGTACAAAATCGTCCCGTTTCTGGCCTGGTTTCACTTGCAGGCGCAACTGCTCGGTCGGGCGAAAGTCCCTCACATGAAGCAGTTATTGCCGGATGCACCGGTTCGGCGGCAAGGCTGGGCGTATTTGGTGGCGCTGCTATTGCTGTTGGCCGCTGCTGTTTATCCCCCTGTGTTTACTTATCCCGCCGCACTCGCTTTGGGCCTTGCGGGCGGATGGCTGGACGTCAATTTGTGGAGTGTTTGGCGAATTTATCGTCAGGCGCTAAGCAAGGGATTGGCCGCTGTATAACTCGTAACCTTTTCGATGGGCACTGGATTCCCGCTGACGCGGGAATGACGGAAAGCGAAATCTCAGGATGTTCACCAAACCCGCAGATCCGTCATACCCGCGAATGCGGGTATCCAATCTTTTCAGCGATTGACTGGATTCCCGCTGACGCGGGAATGACGGAAAGCGAAAGTCCTGTATCTAATTGGCCGCTGCATAACTCGTGGCGCTGCGGGCGATGACCATAAGCCGATCGGTATCAACGGACTATCAGCCCGCACATTTCACGAATCGCATCGTCATTATCATCTACACTGTGAGCGCTGACCGGCGCTACGGCTATCCTGCCCTTGATGAAATTGCCGGAACCTTGGCGCACGACTCGTTTCCCAATCCTGCATTTTTCACCCACCAGGACTTTTCATGACTGCAAAAACCTTGATGAACCCGAATCCGATGACGCTCAGTCCGTCGGATACGGTAGCGATAGCCGCCGACCGTATTCTCCAACATCACCTGCGCCATCTGCCGGTAGTAGACGCCCAAGGCCACTATCTCGGCACCTTCAGCGTTTATTCGCTGCTGAAATTGACCTTGCCCAAGGCGGTGCTGGATAAACATGGCCTCGATAACGTGTCTTTTGTGACCGAACATGTCGCGCATTTGGCGCAACGCTTTGGTGGGCGCCGCGACGAGCCGGTGACCAACTGGCTGAACATCCATGAAGTTGCGCATCCTGAGACGCCGGCGATGGAAATCATGCTGTTGATGCTGCACGGGCGTACCACCAGCGTACCGGTCGTTAATAAAGAGAATGGTCGCTTGGAGGGCATTGTTTCGTTCTGGGACGTGCTGGAAAAAGTAAGAGGGGAGAACGCCTAAATGCACGGTTCCGAAACGCAACTAGCCTCGACAGTCATTTTCGGCCTGAACCCGATGTGGTACGCCGCGATCCTGTTCATTCTCACCTACGTGGTGATCATGACCGAGCGGATCAACCGCGCCATTGTCTCCCTGCTCGCCGCCGGCCTGATGATCTTCGGCGGGGTGCTGAATCAGGAAGCTGCGGTTCGCGGCGTGGACTTCAACACCATTGGTCTGTTGATTGGGATGATGGTGATCGTCGCGATTACCCGCCAGTCCGGGGTGTTTCAGTACGTGGCGATCTGGTCGGCCAAGAAGGTTAACGCCAGCCCGTGGGGCATTTTGGCGATGCTGTCGGTGGTGACTGCCGTGGTCTCGGCGCTCCTGGATAACGTCACCACGGTGCTGCTGATCGTGCCGGTGGCCCTGCTGATCACCGAAGAACTCAAGGTTAAAGCCTATCCCTATCTATTCTCAATGATTGTGTTCTCCAACATCGGCGGCACTGCGACGCTGATCGGCGATCCGCCCAACATCATGATCGGCTCGGCAGTCGGGCTGACCTTCAATGATTTCGTGGTGAATCTGGCGCCGGTGGTCGCTGTGGTTATTGCCGCTACTCTGGTTCCCGTGTACGTGATCTGGGGCCGAAATCTCAAAGCGGCGGCGGAAGACCGGCAGCGGGTGATGGATTTCAACGAGCGCGAGGCGATCACCGACCCGGCGCTGCTGAAAAAGTGTCTGGCGGTGATCGGGGTGGTGGTGCTGTCGTTCGTGTTCGCCCGCTCCCTGGGGCTGGAAGCCGCCACCATTGGCTTATTCGGCGCTGCCGCGCTGCTGCTGCTGCAATGCTGGCCGCATAACGCTGACGAGCAGTCCAAACTGGTGACCCACGCTTTCACCGAGGCCGAATGGATCACCATCTTCTTCTTCGTCGGGCTGTTCATCGTGGTGCATGGCCTGGACAGCACCGGTGCGCTCAAGCTGCTGGCCGACCATCTGTTGGCGCTGACCGGCGGCGATCTGACCGCCACCGCCATGACCATCCTATGGTCCTCGGCGGTGCTGTCGGCGTTTGTGGACAACATTCCGTTCGTCGCCACCATGATCCCGCTGATTAAAGCGATGGCGCCGACCTTCGGCGGTCCGGAAGGCTTGATGCCGTTGTGGTGGGCGCTGTCGCTGGGCGCGTGCCTGGGCGGCAACGGCACCCTGATCGGGGCCAGCGCCAACCTGGTGGTCGCCGGTTTCGCCGAACGCGCTGGTCAGCCGATCCGCTTCGTGCCGTTCCTGCTGATGGCGTTCCCGATGATGCTGATGTCGGTCGCCATCTGCACCGTCTATCTGTACTGGCGGTATCTCTAACTTAACTAATGCGGCGGATGGGCACAATTATTGTGCTTGGATATAACGCCATGGAAATATAGGATAAAAATGTTTATGCATGATTCTACCGTTGCATCCGCTGCTGTGATTTTTGGCTTGAACCCGATGTGGTACGCCGCGATCCTGTTCATCCTCACCTATGTGGTGATTATGACCGAGCGGATCAATCGCGCCATCGTCGCCCTGCTGGCCGCCGGTTTAATGATCTTCGGCGGGGTGCTGAATCAAGAAGCGGCGATTCGCGGCGTGGACTTCAACACCATTGGCCTGTTGATCGGGATGATGGTGATCGTCGCGATTACCCGCCAGTCCGGAGTGTTTCAGTATCTGGCGATCTGGTCGGCCAAGAAGGTTGACGCCAGTCCGTGGGGCATTCTGGCGATGCTGTCGGTGGTCACTGCCGTACTTTCGGCGCTGTTGGATAACGTCACCACGGTGCTGCTGATCGTGCCCATCGCCCTGCTGATCACCGAAGAACTGAAAGTTAGCGCCTATCCCTATCTGTTCTCGATGATTGTGTTTTCCAACATCGGCGGCACCGCAACGCTGATCGGCGATCCGCCTAATATCATGATCGGTTCCGCGCTCGGACTGACTTTCAATGACTTTGTACTTAATACGGCGCCGGTGATTATGATTGTTCTGCTTGCTACTCTGATTCCAATTTACTTGATCTGGGGTCGGCATCTCAAAGCGGCGGCGGAAGATCGGCAGCGAGTGATGGATTTCAACGAACGCGAGGCGATCACCGATGCGTCGTTATTGAAAAAGTGTCTGGCGGTCATTGCCGCTGTGATTATGGGATTTGTCTTCGCTCATGCGCTGGGATTGGAAGCCGCCACCGTTGCTCTATTCGGCGCCGCCGCGTTGCTGCTGCTGCAATGCTGGCCGCACGGCGCCGATGATCAGTCCAAACATGTGACTGAAGCATTCACCGAGGTGGAATGGATCACCATCTTCTTCTTCGTCGGGCTGTTCATCGTGGTGCATGGCCTGGACAGCACCGGCCTGCTCAAACTGCTGGCCGACCATCTGTTGGCGCTGACCGGCGGCGATCTGACCGCCACCGCCATGACCATCCTATGGTCCTCGGCGGTGCTGTCGGCGTTTGTGGACAACATTCCGTTCGTCGCCACCATGATCCCGCTGATTAAAGCGATGGCGCCGACCTTCGGCGGTCCGGAAGGCTTGATGCCATTGTGGTGGGCGCTGTCGCTGGGCGCGTGCCTGGGCGGCAACGGCACTCTGATCGGGGCCAGCGCCAATCTGGTTGTGGCCGGTTTCGCCGAACGGGCCGGCCAGCCGATCCGCTTCGTGCCGTTCCTGCTGATGGCGTTCCCGATGATGCTGATGTCTATAGCCATCAGTACGGTGTATCTGTACTGGCGATATCTGTAGCACGGGCATCCTGCCCGTTGAAACACGGACTGGAAGTCCGTGCTACGTCAACAACCTGAACAGGGTTTTTGCTGACGGTGACGTAGCACGGGCGTCCTGACCGTTGCCACACGGACTGGAAGTCAGTGCTACGTCACCAAGCGAAAGTCCTGGCTCAATGACTCATCCAGGAGAAGCGGGGCTAAAACAATGACAGCAATAACGTGTGAGGCGTTGTTCAGGCAACAAGCGGCTTGGTATCAAACGCAAGCCGCCGAGGGGCGTTTGCCAAAACAGGTGATCGGGGTCGCCGCCGACGGCAGGCGCTTCGAGATCAAGCTGGAGAAGCTGACGCTGGGGCCGTTCCAGAAAGACAAGCTGATTAAGTACGTGTTGGAAGCCGAGGGCGCGGACCATTATGTCTACGCGACTCCGGTTCGAGTCGAGGATCAAGTCAGCGGCAAGGTCAGCGAGCAAGTGCTGATTGTCTGCGCCTCGGCGGAAGAGTACGTCGGCGGCAGTTGGAACGTGATCCATGCGGCCAATGGCGCCATTTCCCTTAAGCCGCTTGGCGAATGGTCCGGGCGCGATCCGGGACAAACTCCGGGAACGTGGTTTCTGACCGATACGGTGGTGCTGGAGGAAGGCGAACGTCCGCACTACGCCGCGTTGTGGGCGGAACTGCGGGAGAAGGGAGCGATTGACGAATCGAATGGATGAAAAACCGGCGGATTGCGCGATGCAATCCGCCGGGTTGCAATCAGCCCCTCTGCATCATCGGCAGCAGGAAGGCGATCAAGGTTGCGGCAAAAATGGCGCTGGTGATCACTCCGCTAATGCTGACGCCCAGCGCATGAGGCAGAACGATCACGCCCGGCCCGACCGATTTCTGCGCGACTTTGGCGCAGGTGGGCACACAGCTCACAGCAGCGATGCCGATCACCGGGTTGTATTTCTTACCCGACCAGTAATACATCGCGTAACCACCCAGAATCCCGCCGATGCCGGAAATCAGCAGCGCCAGAATCCCCAGCACCAACAGTTTCAACACCACCGGATTCAGGATCGTCCCCGCCTCGCACAATACGCCCAACATGAGTCCCAAGAAGAAGGTGGCGCCATACAACATGGTGTTGGAGAGCAGTTCATGGAAGTTAGGCAGATTGCTTTCGCGGATGACTACGCCCAAGAACAGCGACAACAGTAGTGGCGACGCCACCGGGAATAGCAGGCTGAGCAGCACGCAAGCGACCACCGCGAACACCAGCTTCTCGTTGGAAGTGATGGCCCGGGTCTTCTCCATGGGCATCGGCAACGCCCGCAGCTTTTCGGGAATCATCAGCTTGATCAGGTACGGATAGCCGCCATAGGTCAAGCCCAGGTACAGGTAGGCCACCACCGTGATCGGCACGAACAATTCCCGCGCCAGTTGCAGAGAGGTAAATAGCACCATTGGTCCATCGGCGCCGCCGATGGTGGCTACCGCCGCCGCCTGCCCCGGATTCAGCCCCATCGCCACCGCCAGCGGGAACACCATGACGGTGCCCAGCTCTCCGAACAGGGCGATGATCATGCTTTGGAACGGCCGCGCCATCACGAAGCCCACATCCAGCAAGGCGCCAATGCCCATGAATACGAGACAGGCGATCAGACCATTGCTGAACATGAAGGTATAGATCGGCTGCAACCAGTCAATTTGCAGGATGTTCATCAGCGCGTCGGTATCCTGCGCCAACGGCGCAATAAACAGGGTGCCCGCCAGTGGTTGCGTCTGACTGGCGACGACGTTTATTCCGGTCGCCGGATCGTAGGCGGAGAAGAACATCACCCCGGCGTTGACCGTGGCCATGCCCAAGCCCATCGGGATCATCAGCAGGGCTTCCAGCACCCCCTTGCGTCCCAGATACAGCAGCAACATTCCCAACGCCATCAGGAATACCCGACCAAAAGCGATTTTTGGGTCGGTGGAGAAACCTTGCACCAGGGTGTTAATGCCCTGGAATAAGTCTAGGAAATTTAATTCCATAGCGGAATGCTCCCGGCACTAGCCGATGGTCAGCAACGCCTGCCCCGCGTCCACGGGATCACCCGCCTTAACCGCGATGCTGATGACTTGGCCGCCCCGGCGGGCGATGACATGGGTGACCATCTTCATCGCTTCCAGCGACACCAGCTTATCGCCCTCGTTGATCACCTGGCCGACGCTGACATGCACCGT
Organism: Candidatus Contendobacter odensis Run_B_J11; assembly: GCF_000531125.1. Lineage (GTDB taxonomy): Bacteria > Pseudomonadota > Gammaproteobacteria > Competibacterales > Competibacteraceae > Contendibacter > Contendibacter odensensis. The sequence goes on from NZ_CBTK010000117.1 coordinate 11,868, forward strand.
CTGCACCACGCCGCCCAGCGGCGCGACTTCATCACCCGGTCCGGCGTGACCGCCAAGGTAGGATGCCCGTACAGCCCGTGCTGCCGGAGATAGCTCAGAGATCGGAAGAGCACACGTCTGAACTCCAGTCACGCCAATATCTCGTATGCCGTCTTCTGCTTGAA
>NZ_CBTK010000118.1 GCF_000531125.1 Candidatus Contendobacter odensis Run_B_J11
TCGGTCTCCGGTCGCTCGGGTGATCAACGAACCGGGAGCCTGCCTTTTTTCACATCTTTTTCGGTTCTTCGAGGGTTGTTGTGGAGTCGAGTGCGGGCATGTATCATTTAAGTACATCGAATTATCTTTGATCCGTTTTTATCGTTAAAGTCAAAGTGAAATGAGAGGGTGACTCCGATGACAGAATCAGAAATTTTTGAGTCGATTTTAGGGATTAAGGAAATCCAAGTGGATCGAGTTGAATGGCAAGATCAAAGTTTTCATATTTACTGTAGTTCTGTTTTTTCTGAAGCGATTTGTCCGAATTGTTTGAACAAAAGACAGGTCATTAACCAGACCTATGAGCGGCAGTTTCGAGATTGATCGATCACGGGTAAAGAGGTCTATTTGCATTTACAACAGCGGCAGTTTTATTGCCCAGAGTGTGATCGATATTTTAACGAACCTTTTAGTTTTGTTGATCCGAAACGGACCATGACCCGCCGTTATGAACGCTCTGTTTATGAATGCTGTAAAGCCAGCACGATCCTCAAAATCAGTGTCCAGGAGAATCTGGTTTGGTCTACAGTGAATGACGTTTTTCAGCGTGGCGGGCGGAAAGAAATTGATGCGCGCCCTCTCGTTAAAGTCAGAGTCATCGGCATGGATGAAATTGCGATCAAAAAAGGACATCGTGATGATGCAACCGTGATTGTTGATTTAGAACATGTTGAAATAATTGATATTTTATATTATCGCGACCAGAATAGGCTAATTGAATATTTTCAAAATCGTGGAACAACGTGGTGTGAAACTATTGAAGTATTCTGCTCGGATATGTGGCAAGGATTTATCAATACGGCCAAGGCCGTATTTCCGAATGCCACGCTCGTCGTCGATCGGTTTCACTTTTTTAGTCATCTGAATAAAGCCCTCGATCATCAACGTAAAAGTTTGCGTAGGCAATTCAAGGATCACGAGGAATTCAAGCGCCTTAAATGGGTCCTTCTCAAAAATGCTGAAGATCTATCTGAAGAACAGAAAAAGAAACTCGCCCTTGCTTTTTTGATCGCCCCTCAATTGAAGATGTTCTACGAACAGAAAGAAAAATTCCGTTCAATTTTCAATCAGCATCTGACTAAAGAAGCGGGTGAAATCGCACTCAATCAATGGATAGAAGAAGCTAGGGCTATGAACAATCAACATCTGAATAAATTTCTCTATACGCTCAATCACTGGAAGGATTGTATACTGAACTATTTTACCCATCGCTTCACGACGAGTATTATTGAGGGAATTAACAACTCCATAAAAACAGTGAAACGCATGGGCTACGGCTTTCGCAACTTCGCCAACTTTAAGCAACGGGTGTTGATGTATTTTGCCTAGCTCCACAACAACCCTCGAAGAACCGTTTTTACAGGAGCAAATGGCAAAGGTTCGATCCTTCTTTCAACTCCCAGATACTCAATATGCCGCTCTTCAAGAGTCCATTGCATAATAATGTATGGTAACTACCTACCCTCCCCGACATCCACTATTCTGACACTATGCCCGAGTTGACCCGC
>NZ_CBTK010000119.1 GCF_000531125.1 Candidatus Contendobacter odensis Run_B_J11
AGACCAGAATATTAATGTTTTTTTACCCCATTTCCAATTTGTTCTATCAAGCGTTAAATAATTATCTTGAATTTTTAGTTATCTTGAATTTTTAGCTTAGGTCTAGTCAGTATTTTGGCGCGATTGTTTGGGCTATTTTTATGACTTATCATTAGACATTATTAGCCCATCAGAGATAGGACCATGCGATTATCAGACGCGGAATTAGCCCGGCGTGTGCGCGAGCGGAATATGCTGGCGAACCGACAGCGGCGCGAGCGGTTGATGCACGAGGGAAGAGTGCAACTGGGCGGCCTGTGGATACCCAAGGCCACGCGGGATCGACTAGATACTTACGCGGGATGGAAGGCGATGCCGCTATCGGATGTAGTATCGCTGGCGCTGGATAAGCTGATCATTTCTGAGTTATCCCACTTCGACCCGACGCCCGCGCCCACGCCACAGGATGAACTTCACGCCTTGGCGAAAGAAGTCACCGCCACGCCCCCACCCCCGACGGAGGAATGGGGGCCTGACGCCAGCGATACCCCCTTATCTGTGGACAGCCCTTTCAAGGTGCTCAGTTGATGGTTGACGTAACCGTCTGATTCTCTGTTACCCGACTCGGCCTAACATCGGGTTTGGCTAAGAAGAGAGTTCGAGGTTAAATTCAACTTATTGATTTTCAATGTTGTATTTTTACACCTTGAAAGGGCTGCGCTACTAATCTGGACTGCTTGAGCGCTGATCCGAATCCAGAGATCAATGGCGGATCAATCCGTCATGAACAACACTCCCACCCCGCAACGATTCGAGATCGGGATACATTAACTCCACAGGACACTCGACCATGACCACACTCTCAATTCATGCACTATGGTCAGACGATTCTAAGGTATGGATCGCCACCAGTGATGATGTTCCCGGCTTATGTGTGCAAGCCGATTCGTTTGACGAACTGGTAACAATTTCAACTGATTTTGTTCCAGACCTTCTTAATCTCAATCATGTTGTCACTCAAGCACCAATCACATTGTGCTTTGTGACTGAGTATAAAAAACAGTTGGCAGCCGCTTAATGTCTTCGATGTATCGGGACATTCGACAAAGATTGATCGATGCAGGCTGTCAATTAGTTAGACAGGGGAAAGGGAGCCATGAGATTTGGCACAGCCCGATCAATGACCGCAATTTCACCGTTCCAAAATCATTGGCTGATACCAGTTTAGCTAACGCGATTTTGAAGCAGGCCGGATTACCAAAAGCATTTTGATTTATCGCATGATCTGATCTATCAGGAAGTTCCTGAACTCAAGGGGATGATTTATGACTTCGGACAACGACGATTCATCGACACTGCCACCGGGCGAGCATTGGGAGCAGTTGCGTTCAAAATACTCCGAAACTCCCCAGGAGCAAGAGCGGCAAATGCGGGCACGACTACGCTTGCGCGAGCGGTGCTTGTCGAATCCCTGGTACGCAGAGTAGGATCGGAAGGATGGAATGGCGTTCTGGGAGAGATTGCACGACAAGGCAGTTCTCTCGGATTAGACCCGGAACTGAGAAAACTTTTCTACTCGCAGTCGAAAGACGACCATGCTATTGCAACTTATGCAATCTTCAGGCACGATCTCTGTACCTTGGGATAACTTCAAGGAAGCCCGCCCGTGCGGGTTTTTTCATGCCTGAAATTTGAGAGATCGTTATGACTGAGAACCTTGATCACTTCGTGCGCTTACGCCAACTGCCCGCCCTAATTGGCCTAAGCGCCCGATCCATCGCCTACCAGCGGGCGAACGGGAACTTTCCCAAACCGCGAAACTTGACCGGAAGCTCGATTGTTTGGTTGGAGTCGGAAATTCAGGCGTGGATGCAGTCGCGCCCGGTCGCCGTCCCCGATGGTCGCGGGTGGCGTGGTCGCAAACGACCCATTGCGGATGAAGCGCCAGCATGACCGCCCAAACGCCGCCCATAAAAAAGCCCCGCGTAAGCAGGGCTTGATGGTGTTTGCTCAGCGGCATTGGCCGATGGGCTAGAATGATTCGTACCGTCGTCACGACGGGAGTTTGACCCTGGCCGGGTGAACAGGCCAACCTTTACTTGCCGATTAAATGACAGGAAAGGCGGAATGGAGAAATCCGGGTAGATAGATAGTTTGGCTACTTTCTATTTTACCTGTTCCGCGACCTCCTGTCTAAAGTGGACCCCGAATTTAAGACAACGGTTTAAGCTGTCGTCTGAAGCGATAAGGAAG
>NZ_CBTK010000120.1 GCF_000531125.1 Candidatus Contendobacter odensis Run_B_J11
CCGTCGCCGGCCACGTCGGAGGTTTTGGACGCGACTTCCTTGACCATCTGCGCGCCCATGTTTTCGAACTTGTCCTCCAGTTCGATCTCCTTGGCTACCGACACGCCGTCCTTGGTGACGGTGGGGGCGCCAAAAGCCTTGTCCAGCAGGACATTACGGCCACGCGGACCCAGGGTCACCTTGACGGCGTTGGCCAGGACATTGATGCCGCGCACCATGCGCGAACGGGCATCATCACCGAACTTGACTTCTTTTGCTGCCATTTTGGGAATTCCTCTAAATCTTTATTGAACTGCGGGGAATGAAAAGCCGGATGAAGGAGAGACTCACTTCTCGATGATCGCCATGATCTCGTCTTCACGCATGATGATCAGCTCTTCGCCGTCCACCTTGACTTCGCTGCCCGAATACTTGCCGAACAGAATGTGATCGCCGGCCTTGACATCCAAAGGACGCACGTCGCCATTGTCGAGCAGCTTGCCGCGACCGACGGCGATGACGGTGCCGCGCGACGGTTTCTCGGCAGCGGCGCCCGGCAACACGATGCCGCCCGGACTCTTGGTTTCTTCCTCAACACGTTTGATCAGCACTCGATCATGCAACGGACGAATATTCATCGGTAACGTCTCCATCAGGGGTTAAAAAAATGGGGGACTTGAGGTTGACGCTTGCCTTTTTAGCACTCGCCTGTAGTGAGTGCCAATCATAGCCAGCGAAACCACCCTGTCAAGGGGTTGGCAGTGAAGTGGGGAAGGGAGGGGGGATTTTCAAGGGGTGGCGGGAAGAAAATAACCGGATCGTGGGTTCAAAAACCGTAGTTTCACGGCTCCGCACGATCCGCCTCAGCGTCGCCGTCCCACAGCCGCCAGCCGTTCTTGCCGGCGTTCTTGGCTGCGTACATGGCCAAATCGGCGCAGTGAACCAGTTCCTTGGCCGTGCTGGCGTGATCGGGATACAGGGCGACCCCGATGCTGGTCGAGACCTGCGCCAATCCTTGCGGGAGCGTAAAGGGCTGATGGATTTGGTCGATGATTTTTTGCGCCACGCCGATGGCGTCTTCGGGATGAGCCACAGTTGCGAGGACTACGGTAAATTCGTCGCCGCCCATCCGGGCCGCCGTGTCGCTCTCGCGCAGACTGGCTTGCAGCCGCTGGCTCACCTGACGCAGCAATTCATCGCCGGCGGCGTGGCCCAGGGTATCGTTGATCGCCTTGAACCCGTCGAGATCGAGCCACAGCAAGGCCACGAGCTGTCGGTTACGACTGGCCAGCCGCAGTGCGTATTCCAGCCGATCCCAGAACAGAATGCGGTTGGGCAGTTGGGTCAGCGCATCGAAGTGCGCCAGTTCCCAGTTTTCCTGTTCGCGCAGCCGGCGGTCGGTAATGTCGTTCAGGATCACAATAGCGCCGGTAATCGCCCCATCGCCATCGTACAACGTGGACCAATGGACGCTCAGCCACTGATCAGCCAGACCCTGAAATTCACCGTCGCCGGTGCGCCGGTTCTGCCTGGTTTCCATCAACTGCTCCGCCTCAGAACGCTGGCTGGGGTGGATACCCTCCAGCCACGAGTGCCCCAGCACCGCCGTTGCCGCCTGTCCGGTCAGAACGCACCAGGGAAAATTGACATACTGGCAACGGCCTGCGGCGTCCACCTCAGCCACGCCGACCGGCGCAGCGGCCAGCATGGTTCGATACCGCTGCTCGCTGAACACCAGATCGCGGTTAATCCGCTGCAACTCGGTGGTTTTGGCGCTGACTTCCCGTTGCAACACCTGGGTATAACCAGCCAGCAGCCGCTCAGCCTGATACTGGGACGTGACATCGGTGGCGGCGCCGCGATAGCCGGCAAAACGCCCCAGATCGTCGCGATAGGGCAGACCGTTGACCCGTAGCCAGCGCAGTTCACCGGCATGATTACAGACGCTCAGCATGACTTCCCGAAAGGGCCGCCGTGCCTGGATCGCGGCACTTAGCATCTTGCGACACTCCACCGGGATAGCGCGAATGCCGGTTCGCCACCACCGACCCAGGCTTGGCGCCAGTTCCCAGGCCAATTCGCCATTCAACTGGGTCAAGCGGCCATCTTCGTTGGTGTCCCACAGCAGATCGTTGGAGACCCGGCTCAGGTCGCGGTAGAGATCGAAGGCCCGGTCGCGGGCTTCGGTGACGCCGCCCAGCAACAAGCCCATCAGCGCGACGGCGATCATCACCAATTGGTAATACAGCGCCACGTCCTGATACCGGTGCCATGCCACCAGGAAGGCCAGTCCGGCGTCCAGCGCGAAAATGGCTAAGGTGGACACTGACAGCCCGCCGGCAATGGCGATCCACGCCAGGGGCAGCAATATGAACAGGGTTGGAAAAGGGCGCGGCCCGCCGAGTCCCAGCCAGAGTGGTAACTTAAACAGAATAACCAGGGTCAGCAGCAATCCCGCCAAGTAGGCCGGCCAGAGCCACCATGGCTTGCGTTGCGCCTGCGGAAACGGTTGGCGCCAACGACCCCACTGAAGCCAATCGCGCAGGCGCGGACTCAGATGAACCAGCATGAGCGGCGTTAGGGTAATCACGCCGATGAAATCGCCGACTAGCCAGTAGAACCAGGCTTCGGGAAATTGGCTGGAGGCGATGAAGTCGGTGCGCAGCAGTCGCGCTGCGCCAACGCCCGCCGCCAACACGCCGCCCAACAGCGCCATGGACAAGAACCGCCCGGTATGGGTCTGATCGGCAAAATTGTTGTTGGTCCGACCGACGTTCCAAGTCCGCAGCGCTAGCGCCGCCAGTAAATAGCAACCGACCGGACTGAGCGTGGCTTCCAAATAGTTACCCAGCGCCGCTGGCATCAATGGAAACGGCGAGGGTCCGGTCGCCCATAGCAATACCCCCAGCGATCCTTCGGTGAGCAATACCGGCAGAACCGCCCGCCAGCCGAAGGTCAGCAGAGCGAAAAATCGCAACCCCGCTGGCGGATACCACAGGCTGATGGAGTTGCCGAACGCGCCCAGCGCCACCGATCCAAACCAGGCGGCGTACCAGAGGACGAAGTAGACGATCCAAACCGCCAGCCAGCGTCGTTGTTCCGGTTCCCAGCGCCGGGAAAATCCCGGCTTTTCTCCGGCTGGAAAACCGGATGTTGGCACAGCGTCAGGAGGTGATTGCACGATGATGGGAATGGGTAGTGGGTGGATCGATCAACATCCTAAATATCCGGCTGCCATACCGCTATCTGATTTTTGCCGGCGTTCTTGGCAAAGTACATCGCGGTATCCGCATAGTTGACCAGAACTTCGGCGTCTTCGGTATGCAATGGATACATGGCGATGCCAATACTGGCAGAAATATGGCCGACACCGCCCTTCAGGGCAAAGGGTTTCGCCAGCAGCACCGTCAAATCCGCCGCTACCTGTTCCGCCGCGCCGATCTCGCCAATGTCGGGCAGAATCACGGCGAACTCATCGCCACCCATGCGAGCGACGGTATCGCTATCGCGCATTCTGCCGCTCAGTCGGTGGGCGACCTGTTGCAGCACTTCATCGCCGGCGGCGTGACCCAAGGTATCGTTGACCGCTTTGAAGCCGTCGAGATCGATCCACAGCACCGCCACGTTTTGGTGGTTCCGCTTGGCCCGATGCAGGTTTTGTGTGAGCCGTTCCCAGAACAGATTGCGGTTAGGCAGGTCGGTCAAGGCATCGTAATGCGCCTGGAACCAGAGTTGTTGGTCCTTGCGCCGCTGCTCGGTGTTATCAACAAAGATGATAATGGAACCCACAAACGGCTGGCCGACTTTGAAGAGGTTGATCCAGTGGGCGGAAACCCAAAAGTCGGTGCCCCGCAAATGAAATTCGAGCTGATTGACCCCTGCATAGGTGGCATTGAGTTGCCAGATAAATTCGACGTGGTCGCGGTCGTCGGGATGGATGAACTCGAAGATATGGCGACCCCACGCCGCTTCCAGGTTGCAAGCGGTCAAGGCGCAGCCAACAGGATTAAGATAACGGCAATATCCCTGAGCATCGAATTCGGCAATGCCCACCGGCGCGGCGTTCACCAATGTGCGCTGATGATGTTCCTTGGACGCCAATTCTTGGTAGGCGCGCTGTAATTCCTCGGTTCGGGCAGCCACATCCTGTTCCAGCCGCATCGCTTGAACCTGCAAAGCCGCCTGCGCCTGATTGCGTGTTTCCACTGCGCCACCCAACAGCAGCCCGGTCAGGGCGATAGCGATCATCACCAACTGGTATTCAAGGGTGTAATCACTGGGGTTGAGCAACGCGACCAGCACCACCAGCCCGCTGCTCAGCAGCATCGTCCCCAGCACCGCGCCGCGCAGACCATGGCGCTGCGTGAACCAGGCCAGCGGCATCAGCAACAGCAGGGCGGCAAAGGGAAAATGCCGGCCCATTTCTAAGCTCCAGGGAATGCCAAAGATCATGAGCAGCATCGTCACCAGCATCAGACCATCCGCCAGAATCGAGTGATGCGCTGACCCTGAGACCTTCACCGCCGGCTCCCCTGTCCAACACCAGCGGCCTTGTTGCCGATACTGATTGAGGCTGGGCAGCAGAAACACCAGCAGCAACGGGGTGAAGGTAATAATCCCGATGAAATCGCCGACCAGCCACGTTGAAGCAATCGATAACGGGCTGAAGTCACTCAACCTTGTTGAATAGAACCAGATCAGGTTGATGCCGGTCGCCAGCGCAGCGCCCAGCAGGGCGGCAAAGAGGAACCCACTGATCTGCGCGGGCTGGGCCAAGCAAGAGCCGACAGAACGAACCCAATGTCGCAGGGGTAAAACGGCGGCGGCATAGCCTGCCGTGTGGAACAGGGCATAGATCAATTCGGATAGCACCTGATCCGCCGATAGGGATGCTCCCTGCGCTGTTTCCAGGATCAGCAGGGTTAAAAAGCTGCCCGCCACGTCGAGAGCAACCCCGGCCCAGCCGAACGCCAGCATTCCAAACACGGTGAGACCCGCCGGGGGATACCACAGGCTGGCGATCAACCCGCCCTGATCCAGCAGCGCCGCTGCCCAAAACGCGCCGAAATACAGCAGCAGATAGCCGATGACGAGCGCCAGAATGCGTTGCCGCTGACCCGGCGCAGATGCGGACGAAAGCGGCTCTGTCATTGCAGCGTTGGCGGGCGGGGCTGCGTCTTGCCCGGTTCTGGCTTGGGCAGCGGACGCCAGCACAAAACCTGATTCATCACTTTTCATCCATCCCCCTATTGAAATCAGGACGTTCGTTAAACCCGTAAATTCGTCATACCCGCGAAAGCGGGTATCCAATCTTTTCAGCGGCTGACTGGATTCCCGCCTACGCGGGAATGACGGAAAGCGAAAGTCTTAGAAATTTCACTGCACGTTCTTTCGGATTGCTGACCCGGTAATAATCAGCGGATCGCGATTATTTCTTGTTGCCCATTGCGGTTGATGGACGGTTTTTTCTTGCTACTAAAATCATGGCTTCCCACTGCAAGGAGAGACCTCGGACACTTATAATCTCTATCAGCGTAAAGCCGTTCAACGCCAGCAATGCAGTCAGACGTTTCTTCGACCAGCAATGAAGGTAACCGCCATCCCATACAGCAAAACGGTCGGGTTTCCACCACTCGCCCAGAGCAATCAATAAATTCTTCCAATAACCGCGGTAAGGCATTGAAAGGATGAATATCCCATCGGGTCGAAGTTTTCGGGCGGCGTGTTGGATCAGCATGGACGGCTCAGAGAACGGCTTGCTGGACTCGGCACTGATCGCTATGTCGAAACCAGTGGCTTGAAGAGGGTTTGCCGGCGCTAAATCACTAACACCCGTCATACTGCTTTCATCAGGTTCCGCATCCACCACGATATAGCCCACCCGGTGTAAATCGTGGCATAGCGTTTGCGCCCCGCGCCCGATACTGAGAACACGCAACACCCCGTAGCGAGCGCGGGCATTCAATACCACCGACTGAATATATGGATTTTTGTGAGACTGTTCTCCAATTTTTTTGTATCCAGAACTCGGGTTAATTTTTCCAAAAACCATGTCCTTTTCTCCAAAGGTGGCATATGTTAAATCCAGCTTGGGCATTCGTTACTGGAACAGGATTTTCATCGAATACCTATCAGGCCAGAACATAGGCTTGCCGTGAGGTAGCACGGGTCTCTTGCCGGTCTAAACCCTGGCTGGAAGCCTGATCGATGCCAAGGTTTGCGATCAAAACGAACGACCTATACGCAAAAAGCAAGCCAGTTTTCCAAGCCAGCAACACCTCTCCCCGTCGAGGATAATTTTTGATATAACTTATTGAATATATAGAATATACTGAGTGAATGAAAAGAAACGGAAGGGGATAGTGAAAGGAGTGAAGCGCAGCAGGATTTCAATTTTGAAACGGCTTTTCTTTCAGCCCGTTTCATTTTGAAACGTCAGCGGCCTCGAACACGTTTGCTTTCAGGACGTTTGCTTTGATCGCGAAACAGAGCGTAGAACCGATTTCCAGCGCGTGTTTAGACCGGCAAGAGGCCCGTTCTACCTCACGGCGAGCGAACGTTCTGTTATTTTGAAGTCAACGCTGCTGATGCCGATCCAACCGCCGTTCCAGTCGCCGGAACAGTCGCGCCAACCCGAAACACAGCAGGAAATACAGCATCGCCACCGTCAGCCAGACTTCAAATACCCACCCTGACGACACCGCTAATTCGGTTCCGGTAAAGGTCAGTTCCTGAATGGAAATCAGCGAAATCAGCGAAGAATCCTTAATCAGTGAAATGAACTGTCCGGCCAGCGGTGGAAGCACTTTCTGCATCGCCTGCGGCAGAATCACCCGACTCAACACAACATGGGAACGCAGACCCAGCGCCCGCCCAGCTTCCCACTGTCCTTTGGAGATCGCTTCAATGCCGGCGCGGACAATCTCGGTGACATAAGCGCCCTCAAACAGGGCCAGACAGATCAAACCGGACAGAAAGTTCGGCAACAACTCCGGTGGACCCAACAGAAATGCCAGCACGCTCAAAGTGTGCGGCGCGGCTCTCGCAAGCCAGTCCTCTACTTCCAGCAATGAAATAAGTTGACTGCTGATGAAGAAATAGAAGATGAAGATGAAGATGAAGACCAGCGGCGGGATATTGCGGATCAACTCGACATAAGTCCGGCTAATCAAGCGCAAAAACAGGCTGGATGAGATTCGGCAGACACCCATGACTCCACCGATCAGTGCCGCCAACACAATCCCCCATAGCGCCAATCGCACCGTCGCCAGAAATCCCTGTCCTAGCAGGTTCAATACCCAACCGCGTTCAACATCATAGCGGATGAAATAGCCGGGCATCAGTCGCCAGTCCCAGTGGTAATAAAAATGGTGGTGCGCTCGATACAACACACAGCCGATCAGCCCCAATAGCAGAGCGATAATCAGCGCATCCAGTCCACTAAAACGAAGTTTGCGCGAATGCACGATTTCAGCTCAATCGTGTCCGATGCTACGCACCGGCAGGCGGCGTTCCAGCCCACTGACCACCAGCGACAGGCTGGTGGTCAATATCAGATACAACACCGCTACTGTGAACCAGAGTTCAAAAGTCATAAAGGTGTCGGCGATAAGATTGCGGCCTTCAGTCGTCAAATCGGCCACTGCAATAACGCTGACCAGCGCTGAGTGTTTAATCAACGAAATCGCCAGCCCGGTTAATGGCGGCAACACCAGCCGAATCGCCTGCGGCAGGATGACACAGCGATAAACCGCATACGGCGCCAGTCCCAGCGCTCGCCCGCCTTCCCATTGCCCATGTGGAATCGCTGCAATCCCCGCCCGGAAAATTTCCGCCGCAAACGCACCCTCAAAAATCGCCAGTGCCAGCACTGCCGCCACGAATCGATCCAACTCCAGGATTGGAGCGAGGATGAAATAGACCAGATAGAGCTGCACCAACAACGGTGTATTGCGGACCATTTCAACGTAAACCCGCGCCATCGCATGACCGGCCCACGAGGTCGAGCGCTGCAACAGCGCTGCCGCCAATCCAAACGCTACCGTCAACAACAGGCTCCAGCCGGTCAATTCCAGCGTAACGCCCAGCCCGCGTAACAGCGGCCCTGGATAAAAAACGCCGTCCTCGATCCGGTAGAAATACGGTGGCACCCGATACCACTGCCAGTTGTAGTGCAGTTCGCCAACCCCCTCGCTGATCAGCCAGCCCAACCCGGCCAGCACTGCAACGAACGCCAGACTGTCGAACGCCGATTGCCAATAGCGCCAATGGCGACGCCCATTTTTTACTGTGGTTTCATTCATGTTCGCAACGGGTGTCTATCCCGCACCCGATACCCTCACCACCTATCAGTTCCTCATCACCTCGCAGACGCGATAAAAGGACGGCAAGGATTGTTGAGTTTGGAGTCGTCTTCGGAGCAACCGCAGACCGCGCTTGAACCACGACAGGACACTACGGGCGAGTTTTCGAAAGGTCCAATGATCCGGATCGGTCTGTTGTTGGGGTTTTTTTC
>NZ_CBTK010000121.1 GCF_000531125.1 Candidatus Contendobacter odensis Run_B_J11
TTATTACCAGCAACTAATTCTGCGGAAGCTTAGGAGAAAAGGGTTTTTCGACAGTCTCTTAGGCACGTCGTTAAGTCGACGTGCACATGGACTTTCAGTCCGTTACTTCAACCCACCGGCTTTCAGCCGGTGGTTGTTGAGTCGGTTCCTTATGTTTCTGATAATGTCTATTGTATATCGCGTTTAATTCTTGATCGGCTGTTTTATAACGCGCTGAGAGGCAATCCATAATTGAAACAGAATTTTCTGTTTGACTACTGCACTCTTCAGCGATAAGTGAATTTGAAATAACGAACAGACCCGTAAATAGAGCGGCCATAAATTTGATGGGCATAGTTATTCTCTCTGTGATAGAAATTGTCGTTATCATTGAAGTAAAGTGGACCCCTCAGTCAAGACCACAGAACGGGCGATTTAAGATAGAAGCCACATGGGTTAGAAGCTGCTGCTGGCCCAGTTACTGGAGTGGCTGGGCGTTACGATAGACTTGTTCCGGGGTCCGATTGTCGAGTGACTGGTGCGGACGGTCGGTGTTGTAGAATCGGAAGTAAGTCGATAATTCGGCTTGAGCCTCACGCAGGCTTTGATAGTGTTTGGAGTACACCTCCTCGTATTTGAGGGAGCGCCATAGGCGCTCGATGAAAATGTTGTCCAGTGCGCGGCCCTTGCCGTCCATGCTGATGCGAATGTGATGGTGGTTAAGCACCTCGATAAAGACCGCGCTGGTGAACTGACTGCCCTGATCGGTATTAAAAATTTCCGGGGTTCCGTGGTGTTCAAGCGCCTCGGTTAAGGCGTCCACGCAGAACGCGGTATCCATCGTATTGGAGAGCCGCCAGGCCAGCACGTAGCGGCTATACCAATCGATCAACGCCACCAGGTAGGCCTATCCCCGTTCGATCCGCAGGTAGGTGATATCGGTCGACCACACCTGATTGGGTCGTTCGATGACCACCCCCCGCAATAGGTAGGGGTAGACCGCCTGCTGAGGATGGGGCCGACTCGTGTCGGGTTTCGGCGCAATCGACACTAACCCCATCGCCCGCATCAGTCGCCGAACCCGCTTGCGATTGACCGGATATCCCTCCCGACGCCGCACTGCCGTGAGCTTGCGGCTGCCGTAGAATGGGTAATCGGTATAGATCGCGCTGATTCGGTCCATCAACCGCTGATTTTCCGCGCTTTCATCGCCTACTGACGTGAGGGCCATACCAAGTCGACCGATTCAGTCCCAGTAAGGCACATTGCCGCCGCAGACTGGGACTCTCGGTGCCAGGCTCTACCAACCCACGCTTCGTGTTCACGTCAAGCCCAACGCTTTGGACTTTTTTCGCAGCCCGTCCACCTCCACTTGCAAGCGCCCAATCTGCGGGTAGAGCCGGTCTTGCTCCGCTTCCCGGCGTGGGTCATCCATTCCACTGGGCCGCCCGAACAGTTCCGGCAGCTTTTCCCGTGCCTGCTGCTTCCAGGTAGTGATCTGACTGGCGTGAACCCCGTACTCCGATGAGAGTTGAGCGATGGTCTTTTCACCCTTGAGGGCTTCCAAAGCCACCTTGGCTTTGAACTCGTTACTAAACTGCTTCTCTGTACATGACAAAAATTAACTTGAAGAGTTAAAATGATTAAAATCAAGGAAGTGAAATAAAGCAGCGAGATTAAATAAGGAGGTAGGATTAAATATAGCATTACGAATAAAATCCAAACCAGTTTTAAAGATACTTTTAGAAAAACGTAGATGTTTTTTTACTTTAATCGGTTTAACTGAATCATGCTGCCACTCACCGATGCGATGCGCCCAACAAAAAGTAATCACCGGAATGATTAAAAGTCGTTTAATCCGCTCAGGGTCCGTCACATGAGTCTCTTGTAGAAAGAGATTTTGTACCGGTACTTCTTGACCTTGGCTGTTGGTCGTTTTCGCATTTTT
>NZ_CBTK010000122.1 GCF_000531125.1 Candidatus Contendobacter odensis Run_B_J11
ACGGGACTACCGGCAGTACAGGAATAGTTCTCGCCTACGACCTCGGTATGCCAGAGTACTTCCCCGCTCCTGGATACTCCCACCACATGTCGACCATCGTTATCAACATGGACAGCAACTCCCGTTTTCAAATCCTTTATAGCTATATTGGCTTTTGGATAAGCCTGTAACGAAGCATGGCCAGATTCGACTTTCTGTGTCTCCACCGCGAACGCCATGTCAGTGGTTAGACATAATACAGATAGCCAACTCATCATTGTTTTTTGCATAGCCCCTCCTGGTTTAGCAGCAGGCTTCGATCTTCAAGCACTGATACCGTTTACCGATAGGTTTTATCTTTATTCGTCATACCCGCGAAAGCGGGTATCCAGTCAGTCCGGCAGCGGGTCGCTGGATTCCCGCATTCGCGGGAATGACGACCATAGGCAAGGTGCAATAATATAATGGGTTCTGTAAATTTTCCGGTGATGGCGAGGGTTGATAGCGTCAGGCTAGGGCATTGACTGAATGCAACCCATTGATCTCAATAGGCATGTTCATTTTACCTGCCTGCCCCACAGTTCCGATCACAGGAAAATTTACAGGAGGAATTCATTGGATGAGTTCAGCGCTGCTGCCAACAGCCGGGCGGTAACCTCCATGACTGGAATCACCCGGTCGCAGGCTATTCAGGCTGGACCGATTCAAAACAGTGTTGTGCTGTCGCCGGCAGCGATGAGCAGAGGCTTTACATTTTTAGTAAATGCCTCGGAACGGACTGTCCTGAGAAAAACCACTTGAGATGATTTGTTCACATACCCATCCCATTCCAGCCGAATATCTATACCGGGCCTATCAACGACTCTGCCAGCCGTATTAGTCAGATAGTGGCCGGTAAGTTTGGCGATGCGCTCGTTAATCACATCGGCGAGGATGCCGTCGCGCATGATTCCAGCAGGTCTATTAACATCTACGCCTTTATCGGTTAAGAACCCCAGCGAGGTGACTGCGCTGAGGTAATCGCACCAGTAGCACACCTCATAATACGTCGTGAAAAATCCATCAAACGATTTCATGCTTAAAGTTGGCGGGCGGAGAATAGGCAGATTGACTAATAATTCGATGATTATTCGTTTCACACTGGCACCCACTTTACTATCCCGCACCAGGTTGACAAATGCCTCATTAATCAACCGATAGGTGGTTGAATAGAAAGTAGCCATATCATTTTGAAATGCGACTGCGCCCGGCCAGGACACGCTGGGATCGCTGGGAATGGCAGCGCCAACGTCCGTAGTCAACTTTTTGACAAACTCGATTGAACCAGTGACGGTTCCAGTCTGAGCAAGGCCCTTGATTTTGTCGTCCAGATTCGCGAAAATTTTTTCGCTGAAAGAAGAAGATTGGGAGAGAAAGTTTTTGACGGCTGTAGCTGTATCATTACTGGATTCAAGAAAGGATTCTAATCCCTTATTGGTGGACATACGGCTGAGGATTTTTATATCCTTGAGTGCAGCAGCGCCCATAATATCGATGCCTGCAAACAGAACAGATAGAACCAGCCCATTGATGGCGTCAATCTTTGCCAGCCGAGCCTCCTGTTCTTTTCTTTTGCGACTGGCTTCAGCAAACACATCCTGGACTAAGCGGAGCGTCGCCTCATAGTGGCTGCTCAGTGGACGGACATAATTATCCATCCAAATGGATTTCTGATTCTCCAGATCAGTCTGGAAGAATGCTGGATTTTGCAGGTAGATATCTACCTTTTTGCTCATATTGATGCTCATTTTCAAATACCTCATTGCTTGGGTTCAGTGAGTAGCAGACTACTCTCTGGCGGTTCTCGAGGAAATGCCCTTCAATAGTCGGCCTAAAATTACAGTCGTAACTAAAGCAAGGCAATAAGCGTGTCAAAATCTTTACTATTTTGATAGGTAAGGATTTTTACTAAAATGCCGGCTTATTTTTCATCCATGAACCGTTCATTCTGAACCGTCCAGTCCGGTTCACTATGAACCGAATTCAGTTTGTTCGGTTCCAGTGCCAGGACGAATGAATGGGCAGAGCGCGCACGATTTAGAAACAGAAACTGTCATCACGATAACGAGATCAAGGTCGGTATTGCTTGAATTCATTGGATGAGTTCAACGCTGCTGCCAACAGCCGGGCAGTGACATCCACCAGCGGAATTACCCGGTCGTAAGCCATTCGGGTCGGACCGATGACGCCTAGAACTCCCAGCACCTGGCCTTCCACGGTATAAGGCGCAGTCACTATGCTGCATTCTTCCAGCGCCTCAAAGCCGGATTCCTCGCCGATGAAAATCTGGACGCCATCGGCTTGCAGGCACTGGTCGAACAGGTGTAGCAAGTCGCCTTTGTGGTTAAAGGCTTCGAACAATTGGCGCAGCTTGTCGAGATCAGAGAGATCAGCGTATTGCATCAAATGGGTTTGACCGGCGACGACATAATCCTCGCCGACCGGTTCGGTCGCAAAGGTCTGCTCGGCCATCTCAACCACGGTCTGCATCAGCCGGTTGAGGTTATCGCGGGTTTCGCGCAAATCCCGCAGCAAGGCTTCGCGTACTTGTTGAATGTCCTTACCGGTGAACTGCGCGTTCAGATAATTCGCGGCCTGCTGTAATTCGCTGGCGCTATAGGGACGGCGGGTCTGAATGATGCGGTTCTGCACCTCCTGAGTGTTCAACACCAGGATCACCAGTACCCGGCTCTCGGACAGGGGCAGAAACTCGACTTGGCGCAACGTCGCGACTTGACGGCGCGGCAGCATGACCACCCCGGCCAGTTGGGTAAAACCCGATAGCAGGTCCGATACCGAGCGCGCCAAGTCTGCGCCATCGCGTACCGGCTGGCCGATGCGTCGGCGCAGGATTTCGATTTCCTGAGCGTCCAGCGGCTTGAGATGCAGCAGCGCATCAATGAAAAATCGGTAGCCACGGGCAGTCGGCACCCGCCCTGCCGAGGTGTGCGGCGCCCGCAGATAGCCGAGTTCCTCCAGATCCGCCATCACATTACGGATCGTGGCTGGACTCAAATCCAGGCCCGCATCGCGGGCCAAAGTCCGCGATCCAACCGGCTGCCCATCGCGAATGTAGCGTTCAACCAGCGTCCGTAAAAGATGCTGAGTGCGCTCGTTCAGAGCAGAATGGCTCGCCGTGCTGAATTCCATACTGTGCATCGCTGTAGACCCTCAACTTAGGCTCTGTTGACACTTTAGTGTCTCTTATAGTATGCATAAAAAATTACTCAACCAAACAGTATTAAAGGTTATGTCGAACGCCCAGTTGGCCGACGAGCAGTGGCATAAACTTTTAAAGTTCCTTCCACAACAAGACGGTATCTACGAAGCTGCCCGGCTACCACGCTCGCGGCGCAAAGGCCGGGTCATTTTGGATCGAGGCCGAATCCCCCGTCGCTCGAATGCTGAACAGTCCCCGGTTCTCGACCATCGCTTCGGCGCCGGCATCCGCCGTCAGCCACGCCATCGCGCCATAAATCCGGTTCTGGGCGTAGCGGGGGATCCATGCTTTCAGGTGATCCAGTTTGTCCAGGAAGTTTTTCACGTCATCCGGCCGCAGCGTGGTTTTGACTTCCACCACCACGACCGCTTCGTCGTTGTGGGCGATGAGGTCAAATTCATAGTTTCCGCCACCGGGCTGTTTGCCTTTCAGGCGGGTGGTGGTGTCGGCGATGGGGATGCCCCGTTGGATCAGCAGATTGACCCGATCGCCCTCCACCAGTGATTCCATCAGCTTGCCCCATTGGCTGGTGAACAGCTTTTCGAGGGCGTTGATTTTCTTTTCCGTCGCTTGCGATTGCTCTTTCAGCAACCGCTCGGTGTCCTGAAACTTCCGGTCGGTCTGCTGCGATTGCTCTTTCAGCAACCGCTCGGTGTCCTGAAACTTCCGGTCGGTCTCTTGAAACAAGCGCCAAACATCGTCAAGCGTCGGTTGTGCCGTCGACATGGTGGTCTCCTTTATAGTCAGGACTTTCGCTTTCCGTCATTCCCGCGTAAGCGGGAATCCAGTAAGCCACTGAAAAAATTGGATACCCGCTTTCGCGGGTATGACGAATTTAAGGGGCTTGGCGAAAGTCCTGATAGTGACGATTTCAGTATACGCCCTATCCCACCCCACCAAAAAACCGCCCCGGTGTCGCAAAGGCGGTTCATCCTGTTTTGCCCTCCCCTTTGAAAAAGGGCAGGGCTGTTAAATTTTCGGTTCTTCGAGAGTTTCTGTGGAGCGGGTATTCCAAAACAGATTTTGGCCCGTTGATCCAGCTTGTAGTGAGATCTCTGCCCTTGCAGATCAATAAATTATTGACGAGTTCAGCGTGGTAAGTCCGATCTTGATCCGACCGAACGAGTGGTTCTCTTGGCTTCGCGGGTTGCGAATCAATCGCGGATGAGCAGGTTAACGGTGTAGCGTTCGGTCACCGAGGTGTCGCCTTCCCAAAATCGCCAGTATTTGAGTTTGAGGGCGACGGTACCCGCCTGCCGAGCGGTGAAGGTGAAACTCCGTTGACCTCTGGCGCCCACATAGGCTTCGGTCGTTTCGGCGAATGCGGTGCTGTCCAGCGCCAGCCGCTGACGGTCGCTTTCATCAATCGCCCAGCCAAACCCGGTGCTGGGATTTTCTGGCAGCCGTACCGTGATCTGTTCGCCCCTCTTGACCTCGGCAGATCGGTTGTTGTCGGCTTGAGTGAGGATCAGCATTCCATTCTCGCGACTACCGGCAGGAGCAGCGACCGGTGGATCGCTCTTGGCAGTGCTGCAACCGGCGGCGAGCAGTGCGGCCAGTGCCACTGGGATCAAACGGGAACGGGATGACAATACGTTGCGAATAATGGACATGAGAGCTTACCGGGTGAGCGGCGGAGGGTGAATCGCCGGGGAGTGAGTAAAAGTGACAGGATTTTCGCTTCTTGAATACCTTTGCTGACCGTTCGTCGAGAAATTATGACCGTTGGACCTTGAACAGCGTGAAAGTGTACGAGCAAGCCTTTTAAGGTGCGAGCCATGAACAGACAACGTGGTTTTACTCTCATTGAGCTGATTATTACCGTAGCGATTGTAGCGATTGTGCTGGCCATCGGCGTACCGTCGTTCCAGGGCATGATACGGGACAATCGCTTGGCGACGCAGGTGAATGAGTTGGTGACGGCGATGAATCTGGCGCGGTCGGAAGCGATTAAGAGAGGGCGGCGGGTGACGCTGTGCAAGAGCGCGGATGGGGCGAATTGCGCGACCAGCGGCGGTTATCAGCAAGGTTGGATTGTGTTTGTGGATCCGAACGACAATGCGGTCGTAGATGTAGGCGAGCAGGTGCTGCGGGTCAAGGCGGCAATGGAGGGTAATTTGACTTTGACCGGAAATTCGACTGTTCAGTCTTATATTTCTTATGTGGCGGGCGGGATGAGCCAGTTGGTGACCGGTGGATTTCAGGCAGGGACGCTGACGCTGTGTGCAACACCCAAGGCTCGTTCGATCATTATTAATAGTTTGGGACGGGCGCGGCTCGCGGAGACGAGTTGCTGACCATTCGTCGGGAAAAGGCTACCGTTGGATCGTGAGCGGTGGGTAGTGGGTTGCAGATTTTTAGCAGGGTACAAAGCATGAACAAACAACGTGGTTTTACCTTGATTGAACTGATCATCACTGTGGCGATTGCGGCAATCGTAATGGCGATTGGGGTGCCGTCATTCCAGGGGATGATGCGCAATAACCGCGCTGCTACGCAGGCAAATGAGATGATCAGCGCGCTTAATCTGGCTCGCAGTGAGACGGTCAAACGCGGGCGGCGAGTTTCGTTATGCCCTTCGACCAATGGGACGGGATGCAGTGGAACGGATTGGAAGGGCGGCTGGATTGTGTTTGTGGATACGTCTGCGACGGATGCTTCGGTAACGGTTGGCCAAGTGTTACGAGTGTGGGGAGCACTGGCGGGCGATCCGACGTTTAGCGGCCCGGCGAATATTCGCTACCGTCCTACGGGTGACATTATTTCGGCCAGTCCGCAGGAGCAGCTTTCGTATACGCTGGATACGGTTAATCAGGCTATTTGTATTTCCCTTGTGGGTCGGTTCCGTGTGGTGAAGGAGAGTACGACATGTCCGTGATGAACAGCGGGATCGGTTTAATCCCGATCCGTCAGCAGGGCTTCACCCTGATTGAGATTCTAGTGACGGTGGTGGTGCTGTCCATCGGTTTGCTGGGACTGGCGGGGTTGCAAGCGACTTCAGTGCGGTTTAACCACAGTGCTTATTTGCGGTCACAGGCCACCAGTCTTGCGTATGACATTGCGGATCGGATGCGAGTGAACCGGCAGGCGGCGCTTCTTAATAATAGCTACACCGGTTCGGTCACGCGGACTTGTCAGAGTAGCGTGGCTTTAGCAGGAACCGTTGCTGCTCAGGATATTGCCGCCTGGGGAAATGCCCTGGCCTGTGCCTTGCCTTTGGGAAGAGGCACCATTGTGCGCGGCGCTGGTAATATTTTTACTGTCACGGTGTTATGGGATGACAGCCGTGGGCAAGACCCTCTTCAACAGTTCGCAATGACGACCGACCTATGAACCACATCCGTCAGTTCCCATCCCTCTTCGTCCGGCGTCAGCGCGGTCTGTCGCTGGTAGAGATTCTGGTGGCGCTGGTGATCAGCCTGTTTCTGATTGCGGGCGTAATTCAACTGTTCATCAGTAGCAAGCAGACCTATCGAAACTATGATGCGCTATCCCGTCTTCAGGAGAATGGACGGTTCGCGCTGGAAGCGATGTCTCGGGATATTCGCATGGCGAGCTTTACAGGATGCCCCAGAATCAATCCCAACCCGGTCTTTCCGATTGCTGCACATTGGCTGGCCAATGTGTTGACGAATAATGCCGCAACTTGGTGGACGAATTTTGGTGCGAATTCTGTGATGGGTCTTGAAGGCAATCAGGTTTTTCCAGATCCAAATATATCCTTCGGCACCGGCTCAGGAGATCGCGTTAACGGGACTGATGCCACGATTTTAATCGGGGGTGGAGGGGGGGGTTATTCAATTAATGCGGTTGATCCATCAGCAGCACCTCCTACATTGACGCTGGCTGGAGTGGGCAATCTGGGGACAGGCAGCATTCTGGTCATCTGTGATGCCCAGCAGACTTCGATCTTTCAGGTAACGGGTTTAGCAGGTACGACGGTGTCGGTCGGAGGTGGTGCGGGAGCGCCGGGGAATTGTATGTCAGGATGGGGTTCTACGATGGCCTCCGATGCTCTCAATCCTTGTGCTGGATCGCCGTATTCGTATGCTACCAATGCCATCATGACGGATTTTATTCCCAGTGCTTATTATGTGGGAGTGAGTACTTCGGGAACGACCTATTCCTTGTACCGATTGCAAATGCAGGTAACCGGCGCTACGACGACGGCTTCGATGGCGGCGCAGGAGTTGGTGGAAGGGGTTCAGGATATGCAAATCCTGTATGGAGAGGATACAACGAACCCTCCAGACGGTGTCGTGGATCGGTATTTAAATGCAAATAACATCGCTAATTGGAATAATGTACTGAGTGTCCGGGTGAATCTGTTGCTGGTGAGTCTTGCCGATAACCTTGTCCCGACGCCTCAGCAATTAATGTTTCCCCCCGAGGTGGTGGATGGGGGCGGTAACCTGACATCGGGAACGTACTCTACACACCCAAGTGTTATTTGTCCTAATGATCGATGCCTGCGGCAAATCTTTTCCACGACAGTGGGCATTCGTAACCGTTTGCGCGTCCGTAGCTAGAGAATCGCCATGTTTAAATTGACTCGCATTATGACTCGATACGCGGCTGGATCGGTCCCGCAACGGGGTTCGGCGCTGATTATTGCCTTGGTTTTTCTGCTGGTGATGACCTTGATTGGTGTTACAGCCATGCAAGGCACTACTCAGCAGGAAAGCATGGCGGGCAATGCGCGCCAGCGAAATCTGGCGTTTCAGGCGACTGAAGCGGCACTGCGATCGGGTGAACAAAGTCTGGATAGTTCTGGACCGGCAGCGGTAACACTTCCTACGACGTTTGTCCCGCCGGCCACGGATCCTGGCACATTTTGGATGAATTATGACTGGGCGCAATCCCTACCGTATAACGGCGCACTGGATCCGACGCTGAATGCGCCGCCGCGTTATGTGATCGAACAGCCGATCGCTATGTCTATTGTAGATGAGACGAGCGCTGCGCTCGGACCCAAGGTAACGGTTCCGGTGACCCTTTATCGGGTGACTGCCCGTGGTGTGGGGGGGACGGCGGACGCAGTGGTGATTTTGCAGACTTTGTATCGGCCGAATATTTAGGCAGATTAGCCCTTGGTGAAAAAGGGCGGTGAGTCGATGTGCGTGTGCAGAACAACTTATTCAAGCCATCGGGGTGCGAGACATGCCGATGGGAAAAAGCAGTTTTACAGAGTCATTCTTTTGGAGGATTTCGACATGCGATTCATTCAGCGTTTTGATACTTGCCGTGGGTCGGTGTGGGTGTGCTTGTTGGTTGTAGCGCTGCTGGTCGCTACGCCGTTGCACGCGGAGGAGGTATTTAGTGTTGTCGGTCAAATTACCGCTGTAGATGTGGTGGGGCGAGCCATCGAAATTGATGGCGCTCGATATACCCTTGCCCCACAGGCTGAAATTAAAAATGCGTCCAGCGAGACCCAGCAGGCGATGAACATCACGGATCTCAAAGTGGGTCAATATGTCAAATTCACAGCCAGCGGCAATATCATCCAGAATCTCCGCATTTTTAACAATGGGCCACCCATTTAAAAGTTGTGTGGTGCAAGGTCACTATCATGATCATGAACACCCGTTGGAGCCAGTTATGAAAAACCAAACTTTTTTCTCCAAGATGAATTCTATGGTAATGCCAGCAGTTATGACATTATTAATGATGATGTTTATTATATTAGGCATTGGAGGAAACGCCCGGGCGGGCACCATTGCACCGGGGCCGCTGTTCCTTACAACAGCGGGTGTTGATCCAAATATCATGTTTATTCTGGATGACTCCGGATCAATGATGTTTGAAATCATGCCGGATGATTACACTTACTGGGGTCAAACCAATGGCTCTATTGTCTATGTATTTCCTCGAGTCAGTGGTGTTTATGGTGCTGACGACTATACTAATAATGTTGTCACAACAAGCGACACGAGTTCCTACACAGCATTGGCGCGTTCCTCGGCGTTCAATAAGATTTACTATAATCCTGCCATCACCTATACGCCGTGGAAGAAATATGACGGCTCTTCATATGCTAATGCAAGCACGACTTGTCCCTACCATAATCCAGAAAATACTGGCGCCGGCTGTCGTAGTTTAACTGCCAATATTCCCACTGCTGGGCCAAACTGGCGAAATTGTAATGCCACTGGCTGTAATAGCTCAACTCCGAGCAGTACTTTCTGGCCAGCCACTTATTTCACTTACAATGGTGGCAACCAGTGGACGCGAACCAATTACACCAAGACAGAAATCAAATCGGCCACCCCAACTTACTCTGGGGATGGTCGAACCAGCCGCACCGATTGCACCGGCGGCGTTTGCACCTACGCTCAGGAAATCCAGAACTTTGCCAACTGGTACACCTATTACCGCTCGCGCATTCTCGCTGCCCGGGCGGGTGTCGGTAAAGCTTTCGTCAACCAAAGCGAGAAGTTGCGTGTGGGTTTTGGCACTATTAACAAAGGATCCACCAGTATTGACGGAGTCAATGCAAAAGCGGTAATCACGGGTGTTCGCCCCTTCACGAGCACCAACCGCGAAGCATTTTTTGATCAGCTATACAATCGTGATATTCCAGCACAAGGCACGCCGCTGCGCCTCGCACTGGATGCTGCTGGTCTATATTTCAGCCGCACCGATGACAGAGGCCCCTGGAGCAGTACGCCCGGTCAGACGGGCGGCACCGATTACACCTGTCGCCAGAGCTACACCATCCTGATGACCGATGGGTATTGGAATGGTGATCAGGCGGGTACTACTAACGCACGCGCCAATAATGATGGAACCGCAGGTCCCACCATTACTGAACCCGCACATCCTCCCGTACTTGCTCAATCCTTCACCTATTCGGCGGTCTCGCCCTTTACCGATAACTGGACCAATACATTGGCGGACGTCGCCATGTATTACTGGAAGCGCGATCTACGCACGGATCTCGCCAACCGGGTGCCGATCAATACTGCTGATCCCGCATTCTGGCAGCACATGGTGACTTTCGGAGTGGGTCTCGGCGTGAACGGGTCGGTGGATCCCACTACCGCCTTTGCCGCCATTGGTGGTAACACGACGATCACTTGGCCACAACCATCCGATACGGGTACATCCCAAAATATTGATGACCTGCTCCACGCCGCTGTCAATGGTCGTGGGGGGTTTTTCAGCGCCACCGACCCCGATACCTTTGCCACGCAGTTGTCGACCATGCTTGAAACCATTGTGGCCCGCAAGGAGAGTTCCGCCGCCGCGCTGGCCGCCAACTCAACCCGTCTTGATGTCGATACCGCTATTTATCAATCCATGTTCAATAGCGAGGACTGGAGTGGTCAAGTGGCCGCTAAGCAATTCAATGCTGACGGTACTGTCAGTGATACGGACCTGTGGAATACCAATACTGCCGGTAAGATTCCAGCGCCGCAAGCTGACAACGGCACAATAACAGCCACCACAAGTGGCCGGAAGATTTACACCCTGGTGGGTAATGTCGGTAAGGAGTTTTTATGGGAAAATTTGGATACCGGCCAGAAAACCGATTTACGGAGCACTGATACCGTTACTGTGGCTGAAGGCCAAAAGCGACTGAACTGGATTCGTGGTGATCAAAGCAACGAGAAACCTGTTGGCACGCTCCGCACGCGCACTAAACTGCTCGGCGATATCGTTAATTCCAGCCCCTTTTATGTAGGGGCCCCTCTTGACTTTGGGTACCAAGCGATGTCGGGGTATACCACATTTCGTGAGGCGAAAAAAAACCGAACCAAGATGCTGTATGTGGGCGCTAACGACGGCATGTTGCACGCCTTTGATGCTACATGTGTTAAAAATAATGACCCTGATGCTGAGCCGCCATGTTCAAATACAACGGCCGGTCAGGAGAAGTTTGCCTTTATACCGAAAGTGGTGTTTCCCAATCTTCCCAATCTGACGGCCTCCAACTATACGCACCAGTACTTCGTGGATGGTTCACCCTATGTTGGCGATGTCCAAATCGGTGGCGTTTGGAAGTCCATTCTGATTGGCGCCACCGGTGCAGGTGGACGTTCAGTGTTCGCGTTGGATGTGACCGACCCGGACAACTTCAGCGCCAGTAATGTGCTGTGGGAATTCACCGATACCAATGATATGGGTTACCCGGTGGGTCAGATCGGTCAGGTCGCGATGGGGCGCTTGCAGAACGGTACTTGGGTCGCGGTCTTCGGTAACGGCTACAACAGCACGAGCGGCAAAGCCTTCCTGTTTGTGGTCAACGTAGCGGACGGTACCCTGATCGCAAAGATTGCCACTAACTCCAGTGTCTCCAACGGACTGGCGGCCCCCGTCCTGCTGGCCGACGCCAGCAAAAATGTCGTGGCCGCCTATGCCGGCGATCTGCTGGGCAACCTGTGGAAATTTGATCTGACGAATAACACGGTCGCCTTTAGCAATCCCCTGTTCAAAGCCAGGGATGCCGCCGGCAACATTCAGCCGATCACGGCGCCGCCCGAAATCGGCAAGCATCCCAATGGTGGCTATATCATCGTGTTCGGCACCGGAAAATACTTTGAGGAGGGCGACCACAACGCGAGCGCCACCCCGCGTCAGAGCCTCTACGGGATCTGGGACACCGCCGTATTGAACAGCAATGCGTGGCAAGGAGGGTCTGCCATCACCGCAACCAACCGTAGCGGGTTGCAGGCGCAAACGGTCAAAGGGCAAACAACGACTGCCGGCAACAATTGGCGCTTGGTGTCGCAAACCTCGGTGGTATGGAGCGGGAGCGGGGCGAAACGGGGTTGGTATATGGATTTACCTGCTGATGGCGAGCGAGTGACGGATAGTCCGACCCTAAGTGTGGGGCGGGCGATCTTTATCACCCGAGTTCCGCGAGTATTGGATGATCTCTGCGTACCGTCGGCGGGTACTGCGTGGCTAATGGTGGTGGATCTGGTGACGGGCGGGCGCACGGTGGAAGTCTCGTTTGATGTAAACCGGGATAAGCAATTCAATGCGCTGGATGACATCACCGTGGGTGGAGAAAGAGGTGCAGCCAGTGGCTTTGAGGGCATTCGCGCCGGTTTGTCCACTGGCATTACCCTGATCGTGTCATCCAGAGGCATTGATGTATTGCTGTCGGGAACCGATGCATTGACTACCACCGCCGACGCAACGTCCGCTGCGACCGGGAGTGACGCTACTGCGGCTGCGGCCGCCGTTGCCGCCAAGGCCGTTGCCGATGCCGCCAAGGCCGCTGCTGACACTGTTATTAGCACCGCTAATGCTGCCGCTGCGACTGCTCAAGCCACCGCGAACGATGCGGCTGTTGTTGCTGCCGCTGCTGCTGCCAGACTGCACTTCTGCAGGGGTAAAATTTCGTCCTAACTTTAAGGTATATCCATTGATCTCCAGGTAGTTTTCATCACCACCATATATATTTACATCAGGATTTGTTTTTTTTGAGCC
>NZ_CBTK010000123.1 GCF_000531125.1 Candidatus Contendobacter odensis Run_B_J11
TATAAATTTTTCAGAAGGGTGTGTTGAAAAATTCCACAACCTGTAAATGATTGCTATAGTTAAAGCTACGATGAAATGAAGGGGTAACTCCGATGACAGAATC
Source organism: Candidatus Contendobacter odensis Run_B_J11 (assembly GCF_000531125.1). Classification (GTDB taxonomy): domain Bacteria; phylum Pseudomonadota; class Gammaproteobacteria; order Competibacterales; family Competibacteraceae; genus Contendibacter; species Contendibacter odensensis. Next base: position 104 of record NZ_CBTK010000123.1, read on the forward strand.
TGAAGTTTTTGAGTCGATCTTGGGGATTAAAGAAATGCGTTTGGATCGAGTGGATTGGCGCGATCAAGGTATTCACATGGATGGGTTACGGTTCTCGTAATTTTGTCAACTTTAAGCGACGAGTGTTGCTCAGTCTCGCTTCAGTCCACACCAACCGTCGAAGAATCAAAAATGTTTCTAATAAACTACACCAAGTCCAAAGCCATCGTGCGCAATTTTCAAACGGTGTTGCTCCTACTCTGTATAGCGTTTGTTGGCGCAGCCTGTGTGGACAACCCTTCAGTAATAAAGAGCAGTTCTGCACAGATGGCCGGTGCAGCAACAGGCGATCCCAATTCATTCATGGTGGTCGATTGCCTGTTACCCGGCCAACTGCGTAAACTGGGCGCAACCAAAACCTATCTCACCGCCCGGCGAGCCGTGCGCACTTCAGCCTTGGATTGTGAGATTCGTGGTGGTGAGTATGTCGCCTATGATCGGGCCAATTACGCCACATCCCTCAAGGTCTGGCTGCCGCTTGCTGAAAAAGGCGATACGCTCGCCCAAGTCTATGTCGGCGAAATTTTTGAAAAAGGTATGGGATTGCCACCTGACTATGCAACTGCCGCCCATTGGTACCGTAAAGCGGCCGATCAAGGAAGCAACCGGGCACAAATTAGTCTTGGATTTCTCTATGAGCGCGGTCTCGGAGTCAACCACGACCCGGTTAGCGCGCTGAACTGGTACCGTAAAGCGGCCGGAATGCCGGAGGTCATCACCTTGGAGAGCCAACCCCCCACGAGTCCAGTACAGGTGCAGTCTTTACAAGCGACGGATAGGGGCACCATCCCGCAGATTGAACTGATCGAACCTCCGTTGAAGGCAACCCGTAGCATTGAAGCACCGATTATTAAGACTCGCTCTAATCAGTCCCGCACCATTGTTGGAAGAGTCATTGCGTCAACAGCCATTACTCGCTTATCGCTAAACAACCAGCCATTAACTGTTGATGCTCAAGGTCTATTTCGTGGCGAAATTCAGATCGCTGATAGTAGCCAGCCGGTAGAAATTATTGCAGTTGATAAAAAAGCACGAACGGGGTCTCTGCGAATAATATTTGTGCCAGAATCTGTAGAAGCTAATGTGGCAGTAGAATCCGCAGAGACCGCATCGCTAGCTATCACTGCATCGGCAATCCATCAAATAGATTTTGGTAATTATCATGCGTTAATTATCGGCAACGAAGACTACCTGCACCTCCAGAAATTGGATACACCGGTCAATGATGCCAATGCTATTGCTAAGGTGCTTCATGACCATTATGGTTTCAGAAACACTCTGTTACTCAACGCAAATCGTTATCAAATACTTTCAGCGATTAACAAGTTACGTGAAGATATGACAGACAAGGACAATCTGTTGATTTATTATGCTGGTCATGGCACTCTCGACCGGGTAAATATGCGTGGCTATTGGCAGCCAGTGGATGCTGAGGAAAGTAATACGGCCAATTGGATATCAACTTTTGATATTACCGATTTGTTGAATGTGATGAGTGCCAAGGGAGTTCTGGTCATTGCTGATTCCTGTTATTCTGGAGCAATGACTCTGTCTTCCGTGCCCAACCTCGCAGCAGGACTATCAGAGGAAAAACGTCTACAGGCGTTTAAGCAGATTTCCAGCAAGCGATCACGCACGGTATTGACTTCGGGTGGTCTGGCGCCAGTATTGGATGGTGGCGGTGATGGCCATTCCCTATTCAGCAAAGCCTTGCTTGATATGTTGGAAAATAACCATGATATTGTCGAAGGTCTGAAGCTCTATCAGAACACAGGTAAGAAAGTCTCTTTCGAGGCATCGAAGATACGGTTTTCACAAGTACCGCAGTACGCGGCTATCAGAAATGCCGGCCATGAAGCTGGGGATTTCTTTTTTGTTCCTAGATAATGGTCTTGGCGGGAGTTGGCATAATCAAGGTCAAACCTGTAAAAACTAGGTCGGAGATATTCATGATCGGCGCTGGCAGTGTTAGTGTAGGTGGGCTATTAGATACCAAGTTGTTTATTAATATTTATCAGAATGTTAGGCCATTGTTCAAGCCAACCGTTATAATGATCGACCCCTTCCAGAATTCGTATTTCTGCGCATTTTTTGTTCGACGCTAGACAAGATTCCGCCAGTGAAAGGGGGATGTTAGTGTCGAAGCGGCCGATATAGTGGATTTGTAAAATATGTCCAGGCAACGCGGACATTTCTGCTGGATTAAGAGAACCTTCTAATAAACTGTAGCCGTGCAATCGCGCCCATGCCGTCAGATCAAGATTCCCGGCCAAGGTTATAACGGCGCGAGTTTTCAGAATTCTTTCGGCCAATAACTGTGCTAAGGTTCCACCTCCGCTATAACCGATTAGCACGGCTTCTGATGCGTTGTTTTCCATTAATATACTTTCCAACACTGTGCTAATCGCCGATACAACTTTTTCAGAATATCTTGCATGAGTCCAAAGGAGTGGATGACAAGACGGGTCACGGTTAAAACCATGATAACAAGGCCTGCCGATGAGAACCGAAGGCGAGGGATCCAAGGACATCAGTTGTAAAACCAGATGCTGACGTGGCGTTGGATCATCGTTGATCATTGAACCGCTGCGCCCCCAAGGAGAGCCATCTCCATCCAGATAGACATGAAGTCGTTTATGATTTGAGTCCAGCGACGGGTTCTGGTATACAACGATATTAAAATCCGCTGTGGTCATCACAACGCGATTCAATTGCAGTTCTTTGGCAGCCTGATCATATTTCAGCCACACCGGGGTGCAAGCGATGCAGGAAAACTGAATGGCGATCACCAGAAAACCATTCCGAACTTTTTTGGGCAGTCTCATGTCGTTTCCGGGCGTGGTTTATTTTTGGAAATTCAATGATAATGGTTCACTGAGAACTCTTGTGAAGGTTGGCGAACTTGAGAACTATTCGCAGTGCTTAGTTTTTAGCACAAGCCCTAAATCCCCCTAAAAACTGTCTAGCCCATTGATTGATTAGAAATTCGCTGAATTTAGCTACTGGTGGATATCTGGTTTCCGTAGACTTTTTGGTACTGTAAATTTTCCTGTGATGGCGAGGGTTGGTAGCGTCAGGCTAGGGCGTTGACTGAATCCAACCCATTGATCTCAATAGGTGATGTTCATTTTAACTGCCTGCCGCACAGTTCCGATCACAGGAAAATTTACAGGAGGAAAAATTTTGAATTTTTCTATATATTTTTCAATAGGTTATTTTTGTCCTGTACAGAGTTCAAGGGGTATTAAAGCATAAGAGTATCAACCAGTTACCAACATCAAGTGAGAATTCTATGATGGATAAATCATTAGACGAGTTAAAGAACGCTTTTAATATGCTTTTGGATATTCCTAATGTTGAAGTCGATGAGGTAGAAATTGACCGAGCAGGAAATGATCGGGTCACTATCCAGAGTCCAGAGCGTGGAATGCGTTGTCATCAGCGCGGTCATTTTATTGATCATTTTTATGGGTATGGTGAGTTTATTACGCTGAGACATTGATCGCTGTTCGGTCGGCAGGTTGAACGGCGTCTTCGTCCACCCCGGTACGCATGTCCACGATGCCAAGGGCAGCCAACGACCACTCAAAGAGCGACGGCTCTATGAGACTTCCCGTGGAGACCCCAAGATGTAGGGGTGTAGCATCGGGAGTCGAGTGATGGAAAGCTGCTGGAAATTCCCGCTGACTGGACCTTTGACGATGCCGATCACTCTGGCTGTGCCGTTGGATAGACCCGAGGTTCGGGTGTTGTCGAGTCGAATGGAAGAGGACGATACGCTGCTGATCGAGGTGGAGAGCACCCAGCCCTTTCAAGGCTGTCGATTCCACACATCTTGATTCTAAGGACCAGCCCTTTCAAGGTGCTCAGTTGATGGTTGACGTAACCGTCTGATTCTCTGTTACCCGACTCGGCCTAACATCGGGTTTGGCTAAGAAGAGAGTTCGAGGTTAAATTCAACTTATTGATTTTCAATGTTGTATTTTTACACCTTGAAAGGGCTGATTCTAAGGACTGCTGCCCGCATCTGAAGGGGTAATCAAGCAGCATGAGACGGACGGGATGACGGAGACGGTAGCAGTGAGTTGGGCGGAGCGAACTTGGGGGACGCGCGGTTGAACCGACGGTTGGCCCGAGTAGCGGAACGCTTGAGGGCGCAACCCGGCGCCAGCATTCCCGTCGCCAGCGGGGGCTGGGCGGAGACGCAGGCGGCGTATCGGTTATTGGCGCACGAGGACGTTGATTGGGAAGCGGTGTTGACGCCGCACTGGGACTGTAGCATCGAGTGGATGCGCGGCCAGCCCGTGGTGTTGTGCGTCCAGGACAGCACGGAGCTAAATTACACCCCCCAGCCGGGCATTGCCGGACTGGGGCCATTGAGTGATCTCCGACAGCACGGGTTGTACGTGCATCCGACGTTGGCGGTGACACCGGACGGGGTGCCGCTGGGGGTGCTGGATGCCTGGCGGTGGACCCGCGACCGGGAAACCTTCGGTGAAGACAAGCCCCATGGGCCCATCGAAGCCAAGGAGAGCATGCGCGGGCTCGAAGGCTTCGAGCGCTGCGCCGAATGGGCCACCCCCTTGCCCGACACCCGCTGGGTCTACGTCGCCGACCGGGAGTGCGACATCCACGAGTTCATGGTTCGGACGCGACGCCATCCGCAGATGGACGGGCTGATCCGCGCGGCCCAAGATCGCAAACTGGCCGAAGGTGATACCCTCTGGGACCGGCTGGCACAGGCGCCCGTGCCGGGCGAGGTCAGCTTCACCCTCCCGGCCCGGCCGAACCGGTCGAGCCGACCGGTGGTGCTGACGGTGCGGGCCGAGCGGGTCACCCTGCATCCCAAGGACGGCGCACCGGTGACGGTGACCGCGCTGCGAGCGCGGGAAGAATCCCCGCCGGCCGGGGTTGAACCGCTCGACGGGCGGTTGTTGACCCACTGTGCAGCCGACACCCTCGCCCAAGCGGTCGAATGGATCCAGGGGTATGGCGCGCGCTGGAATATCGAGGTTTTTTTCCGAATTTTGAAAACCGGCTGCCGGGTGGAAGCCTTGCCGCTCAGCACCCTGGACCGTTTAGAACCCGCCTTAGCCTTGTACTTCATCATCGCCTGGCGGATTCAGTACCTGACCGTATTGGGTCGGGTCACCCCCGCCCTGCCCGGCGATGCCGTCCTGGATCCGGCCGAAGGGCAGGCGGTCTACGTCGCGATTCACCGCCGACCCCCGCCGGCCACCCCACCCCCGCTGTCGGCCATGCTCGGTTGGATCGCCCGCCTCAGCGGCTATTTGGGGCGCAAGTGCGATGGTCCCCCCGGCCCTCAGGCCCTCTGGATCGGCTTGCAGCGCGCCCGCGACCTCGCTTGGGGAATGCAATTGGCCGCCGATCTCCATGCTGAATCAACCGGTTAGAGATGTGTGGAATGGACAGCCGCAGAGGGGAGGGGGAGCCAAGCAAGAAGTCGGTCAGCGTTCGGGATCGATGAGACCGGTGCGCAACGCAAAGCGGGTGAGACCGGCCACGTCGCGGATATTCAGGCGCTCCATAATCTGGGCGCGGTGGGTCTCGACCGTTTTAACGCTGATGGACAGACGGTCGGCGATTTCGCGGGTCGAATGACCCTCGGCGATCAGTTGCAAAATTTCCCGCTGGCGCGGGGTTAACGCCTCCATTCCACTCCCAGCCATCGGCTGACCCCGCACCAGACGCAGATACTCGTCCAACAGGTGGCGCGATACCGACGGGCTGAGCCAGCGTTCGCCTTTCTGGATCGCGCGCAGCGCCCGTTCCATCTCGTCCACGGCGGAGTCCTTGACCACATAACCGGAGGCGCCAGCCCGGATCGCCTCCAGCACGTAGGTTTCGGCAGTGTGCATGGACAGGATGATCACTCGAGTGTCCGGTGTTTCCCGGCTGATCAGCGCCGTCGCGTCCAGTCCGTTCAATCCCGGCATACTGATGTCAATCAGTGCGATATCCGGTTGCAATTGGCGGATCAGACGCACGGCCTCGCGGCCATCTCCAGTCTCAGCGACGACGCAAAATCCCTCGAACCCTTCAATCAGGGCACGCAGACCCGCCCGCACCAGGGTATGGTCATCCGCCAGCAATACCTTGATCTCATTCAAGGAAACACCTCCGGCAACGGTATCTCAGCCTCGATGACGGTTCCTCCACCCTGCCAGCTCGTGAGTGCGAACTGACCGCCGAGTAGTTCTACCCGCTCGCGCATATTCATCAACCCCATGCCTCTTCGGTCTTCGGTGGGCTTCTCTTCCGGCGCAAACCCCGTGCCGTCATCGCGGATCACCAGTAAGAGCCGCTGATGGCTGATCTCGACGGCGATATCAATCGTTCGCGCCGCGCTGTGTCGGATGGCGTTGTTGACCGCCTCCTGCACGATCCGGAATACCGCAGTTTCCAGGTCCGGGGACAACGGCGGGACACAATCCCGCACCTCGATCACGCAACCCGCGCGCTCCGCCTGGCGGCGTGCATACCAGTGCAACGCCGCAGACAGCCCCAGATCATCGAGTATCGAGGGCCGTAGATTGAGCGCGGTATCCCGCACCCGTTCAAGCGTATGGTTCACGATCTCAAGGCAGTCGGCGATGCGGCGATGTCCCACCGTATCCAGCGATCTGTTGTTCAACAGGCCCAGATTAAGCTTGAGGGCGGTGAGTTGCTGGCCGAAGTCATCGTGCAGCTCGCGGGCCAGGGTGCGACGCTCCTCCTCTTGCACTAACAGCAATCGCCGCGAGAGCGCTTTAAGGCGCTGGGATGACGCCTGCAATAGCTCTTCGGCCTGCTTGCGTTCGGTGATATCCACATGTAGCACGATGGCCCGCGCCGAACCAGGCCCCAGAAATGGGGTGACTCGCAACAGAAACCAGCGGCGGCGATCCGGAGCATGGCACGGATATTCCAAAATGAACTGATCGGTCGCCCACGCCAGCACCGCCCGAATCCCCGCTGCCGTCGCCTTGGCTTCCGCGCTCCTGGAACCTTGCGCGGCATCGCAGATCGCCAGATAGTTCTGATTCAGGCCGTAGTTGGCATCGCCTAAACCGTTCTCATCGGCGAATTGCTTCCAGCGCGCATTCACCGCCAGGATCACTCCCCGTTCGTCGAGAATCGCAAGATGAACCGGCAGGGAATCGACGACGGATCGCAGAAACTGGGACGCAGTGGGCGCCTTGTCTTCAGCCAGATAGCGTTCAGTAGAATGCATCACCGCAACGTGGCAGCGTTGACCGGTGGCCGAGGCGACCGCAGCGCCGGCAAGATGCAGGTAACGGCGCGGTAATCCTTGGGTGGCGAGAACGATTTTGCAGGTCTCCCTGGACGCGCTGGACAAGACCTGGCCGAGAAAAGTGTTGAAACGGGGTCGAGTGGCTGCGGAGATAAATCGCTCAAACCGCCGGTCGATCAGATTGCAGCGATCTTGGCCGAGTAGAGCTACGCCAGCGGGGTTGACCTCCAGGATGGTTCCGTCGCTGGCGAGTACAAAATAGCCCACCGGCGCAAAGTCGAACAGATCCGCATAACGGCGGCGTAATGCAACGGTTTCCGGCAAAGGATTAGGGTCCATTTTCACGATGCAACTTTCTGAGAGTCATCCCGACCGGCCTCCTGTTTTCGCAGCCTCAGTAAGGCCGAACTCCGAACAGGTACGGGTGAAGTAGCAGTAGCCCTATGAAGGCTCCCAGCCCCCACACCGCTGGCCGGCGCAACTCGGTCCAATGCACTGTCTGGCGCCCACTCAACACGGCCGCAAAAGGCACATAGGAGGTGACGGCGGTGAAACGCCGCCAGCGCTCGCCCTGTTCAGCCGCCATCCGCCGGTCGAGGTGCAACGAACCCAGCAACGCAGTCAGCAGCAACCCGCCGAAAAACAGCAGCGAGGCCAAATCACCGTTGGCAAGGATATGAACTGCTGCCCACAGCATCACGCCCCACATCACCGGGTGGCGGGTGATGCGTAACACTCCGCGAGCCGGTTCTGGTTGATCAAGCTGGTTCTCCATTCCTACCGCCGAAGGGTTTGGGATCATCATCCCGCCGACGACCAGCAGTAACGCTACTGGCATCATCAGCAAGGGTAAATGGCGTACCCCTGGGCCGGGTGGCCATAAATAGAGAAAATGTGACGCCTGGATGTAGGCGGCGATCATGGTCCCCAGCGTTAGCAGTGCGATCAGCGCATACAGCCCCTGAAACCCTTTTTCCCCGATCCGTTGGACCAGCCAGCCCCGCACGGCGGCGCTCGACAGGCCCAAGTGACTGATCAGGAAAACGGCGCTGGTAAAGCCAGTAGCGACAATGGCGGCATTCAACATTCCCTTCTCCTATTTCATTCAGGACTCAGTGTAGTTCTGAAAAGTAGCTGTCAATGTGGGCCGGCCGGGCAATGAGGTAGCCTTGGGCGTAATCGCAGCCCATCTGTGCCAATCGGCTGAATTGCGGTTCGGTTTCAATACCTTCGGTGATGATGTCCATCCCCAGTCCCTTGCCCAACTGGATGATCGCCGCAACGATGTGTTCGCTGCGGGAGTCTTGTAGCATCCGCCGGACAAAACTCTGGTCAATTTTCAGAGTGTCAATGCTGAATTCATGCAGATAGCTCAACGACGAGTAGCCGGTACCGAAATCATCGAGCGCAATGCGGACCCCAAGCTGTTTGCAAGCCTCAATCCACGCTTTCGCGGCGGCGGCATCGCTGAAAACGCTTTCGGTGATTTCCAGCTTCAGGCGGGAGGGATTGACCCCGGTCTCGCGCAAAATGGCAGCCAGTACCGGGATAAAATCCGGATCATGAAACTGGCCGGCGGACACGTTGACGCTGACAAACGCGCCGCAACCGCTGACCTCCGCGTGATTGGCCTCATTTTCGAGCCGTAAGGCAGCTAAACACGCCTCCCGCAAGATCCAGCGACCGAGCGGCACAATGATGCCGGACTCTTCGGCCACTCTGATAAACAGATCGGGCCTGATCATGCCGCGTTCCGGGTGTTGCCAGCGGATCAGCGACTCGAAGCCAATAATGCGCCGACTCGCCATGTCGGCAATGGGTTGCAGGAACAGGCGCATTTCACCGGAGCCAAGACCGGACTTCAATTCATTTTCCAGTCGGATGCGTTCCAGCACCGCCTCCGGCACCACAGCGGCGCTGACGGCATCGTCCTGATTTACCTGCAACTGGCCGCGCAAGCGATTAAGCAATACTGTGAGCAGTAAACTCATGATCGGGTCAGCCGAGGTGAGCCGGGCAATCAATTGGCTGCGTGCAATCACGGTCAGCAGGCTCGCCCCACGAGCGATAGCAGTCGCGGCGCGAGGGGTGTTGTCGAGTATGCCCATTTCGCCTAGCAACTGACCGGCACCGAGTACGGCGATACAGCGCGCATCAGCACCATGGCCCGTATGAATTTCGACGTGCCCGGCAGCTACGACATAGGCGCAGTCGGACGGATCACCCGCCCGGAAAATCACTTCGCCCGGCGCGACCGCCCGGGTCAATAACTCGGCCATGCGTTTGATCTCCTCATCTATAGCAATCCTCTTTTCATTTAGAGCGCTATCTTCCGGTTACGGGAAAGTGTACAGGAAGAAAGCCTTTGATTTTATTCACCAGGCGTGTCGCCTAGGGAAACCTATATAATAAAAAAGAATAAAAATAATTTTTTAGATTCTTTAAATGTTTAGCAGGCTTCGCGTACATTAACGATCTATTTCATAGTACAGCTTGAGGAAAAGAGGGATGTCTGCTTATCACACTGAGCGGGTTTTAAGTGTTCGCCACTGGAACGATACACTATTTAGCTTCAGAACCACCCGCAATCCCGGTCTTCGTTTTCATAACGGCCATTTCGTTATGATTGGACTCGAAGTGGGCGGGCGACCGCTGGTGAGAGCGTACAGCATCGCGAGCGCCAACCATGAGGAGTACCTGGAATTTCTTAGTATTAAGGTGCCCAATGGTCCACTGACATCCCATTTGCAACATCTGAAGGCGGACGATACGGTGTTGGTTAGCCGTAAACCGGTCGGTACGCTGGTGTTAGCGGATTTGAAGCCGGGTCGCTATCTGTATCTGCTTGGCACCGGTACTGGGTTGGCGCCGTTCTTAAGCATTATTCAAGATCCGGAAACCTATGAGCGATTTGAGAAGATCGTACTGGTCCATGGAGTGCGCCGGGTCAGTGAACTGGCTTATGCCGATTTCATTACTCATGAGCTGCCGGCGCATGAATTTTTGGGTGATATGGTGCAAAAGCAGTTGATCTACTATCCCACCGTGACACGCGAACCCTTCCATCATCAAGGGCGGCTGACGAATTTGATCGAGAACGGCAGGCTGTTTACTGATATTGGTTTGCCGGTGCTTGATCCTGAACATGATCGGGTCATGATCTGTGGTAGCCCGGCCATGCTCAAGGAAATTCGTGCGCTGCTGGATGCGCGGGGTTTTTCCATTTCACCCCATATCGGTGAACCGGGGGATTATGTCATTGAGCGGGCGTTTGTAGAGAAGTAGATATTTTTAGCGGTTTCAGTGGGTTGATTCTGAAATAGCACAACTAGATGATGTTATAAAAATTTGCTATAGCGCTCCTGTTTGAATTGTGGAATTCGTGTAGCACCGGGATCTTGCCGGTGATGAGCAGACGGGCCGGCTCCCCGGGCGACCTCCACAACCGGTTTAAGGTTGCTATAGCAAAAAATTACCCCCGTGACGCAGGTTTTGAATGTTAATGTTGGTTATTTTTTAACCAATTTAAGCCTGCGCCATCAACCCCGCGATTTTTCAAGCCTCGCAATCCTCACATCTTCGCCTTGCC
>NZ_CBTK010000124.1 GCF_000531125.1 Candidatus Contendobacter odensis Run_B_J11
TGGGCCATTGAGAATGCCCCGCACTGGGTGTTGGACGTGCAATTCGGCGAGGATGCCTGCCGAACCCGCCGCGATCACGCCCCGGAAAACCTGGCCCTGATCCGCCGTGTCGCCCTGAACATGCTGCGCCATAATGGCCCTCCACGCGATAGCATCCGCCGCCGCAAACTCCGCGCCGCCCTCAACGATGCCTACCGGTTACGTCTGCTCTTCGGCCCACCCAGTCCGGCTACCCCATAGCGCGATTGCCCTGCGTCTACCCCCGCTTACTGCCGGGAAAAAGCCGAAACAGCGAGGCCGCCCGGCCCAGACGCCACCCCTCAATCTGCTTAATCGGCTGCGGGATTTTAAGCCACAAACCTTGGCGTTCATGGCGGACTTCCGCGTCCCGGTTGACAATAACCAGGCGGAACGGGATGTGCGCATGATCAAGGTCAAACAAAAGACCTCGGGCGGATTCAGGACGCTGGAGGGCGCGAAAAACTTTGCGCGGATTCGGGGGTATCTCTCAACCGCTCGCAAGAACGCAGTGAATGTGTTCGGTGCCATCCGGGAGGCGTTCTCCGGTCAACCCTTTATCCCTTTCTGTGCCTCTCAGTAGTCGTATTCACCGTGATTACGAACACGACTACTGAGTACCTGAGTAGTTACGTTTTATCAATGCAGCGAAAGAAGTTTTTGGGAAAAAAGTCCAGATCGTAGTCGATCGATTTCATGTCGCTAAATTATATGGAAAGAGGTTGGATGAATTACGCAAAAAAGAGTTGGCGCGCCTGCGGAAGACCTTACCGAAAGAGCAATATAAAGAGTTAGAAGAGGTGATGTGGATTTTGCGTAAAAGACCTGATAATTTAGAGTTAAAAGACCAGGAAACTTTAGAAAAATTATTCCAGCACTCCCCTCTTCTTAAACAAGCATATCAATTGAAAAATGAGTGAACAAATCTATTTGATAACAACATAGATCGCTGTCGCGGTAAGCAGAGAATTACCGGATGGATGAACCGGGTTAAAAATAGTTCAGTCCATTGTTTTGATACGTTTTTAAAGACAGTAGAAGCCTATAAAAATGAGGTAGCAAATTATTTCCTCCTGTAAATTTTCCTGTGATCGGAATTGTGGGGCAGGCAGGTAAAATGAATATCATTTGGTTGGATCAATAGGTTAGATGCAGTCAACGCCTTAGCCTGACGCTGCTAACCCTCGCCATCACAGGAAAATTTACAGGACCATACCTTTCCTCCTGTAAATTTTCCTGTGATGGCGATGATTTGCGGCCTGGGCTAGAACATCGGCTTCATCTAACTCTTTGATCTTGCTGAGAGGTGTGCGTTGTACTCACCCAACCCGTCGTGCGAATCACAGGAAAATTTACAGGAGGATACCTTTGATTAAACTGTGTGTGTTTCCACTATATTTAAGTTTCACCATTTCAATTTTTTTGGAATAGTTTTTATCCTGAACACGGTCGTCTAAAACCAGGTAGGATTCACTACTATTATTAATCAGTGGTTCAGCTCATTCCCATAACGTATGTGCAGTGTGCTTTTCACGCCGCAAATAATCATTAATGGCGTCATGGCTGACTTTCTCTAAATGAGCCGCTCGATTCGTACCGGTATAGTTCATCGGAGTACTGATGACGTACTCTACATACTGTTGCTTTGTGATTGTCATTTGATCATTATATCAGATCATAAGGGGTTTGGAACTCTAAGCGAAAGTCCTATTGGAGAAGAACGGGTTGGAGAGCGCTTTCATAACCAGAGCGATCTTGTCTTTGTTGGCGCTCGGTTGCGCCGATGCCATCGGCGGTACGGCCCAGGTTATCAGCCCGACCAACACTAGCGGTAACCAGCGATTGAGCAGAGTATTCATGGTCTTATCCTTAAATAGCTGTTACGTTTATTGGGTGTTCATCTGAAGCCATGGCGAACTTTCTCGGCGAATTTGAATGCAGACTCGATTCCAAGGCGCGAATTGCGCTGCCGGCCGCGCTGAGAAAACAAATCCCGGTTGAAGCAGAAGGCCGTTTCGTAATCAACCGGGGTTTTGAGCAACATCTGCTGTTGTATCCACTGAATGAATGGCAACGGGTCACTACTGAAATTAACCGGCTGAACCTGTTCGTCAAGAAAAACCGTGAGTTCGTCCGTTATTTCCACCGGGGCGCTACCGAGCTGGAACTTGATAGCAGTGGCCGGCTGCTGTTGCCTCGGCGGCTGCTGGATTACGCCAGCATCCACGACAGCGTGATTCTGCTGGCCTACGCCCATCGCATCGAGTGCTGGGACGCGACGTTGTACGAAAGCCTGCTGGGCAACGAACCGGCTGACTTCGCCCGGCTGGCCGAGGAGATTATGGGCGGCCTGGAAAGCCCGGATCGGGATAAGGAGCGCTTTCCCGATTTCCATCTGCCGCCGGCCCCGCCGAATTCACGGCATTAAATCAGGGCAAGTGTCTGAACCATTGACCGATTCTATTGATCGACTTTGGAAGCGCCCGAATTCTTGGGGGCTTCCCGCACCCGCGCCAAATAGCGATCCGACCAGCGCGCCAAAGCATAGATCGGATAGCCGATCACCATGACCGCCAGCAGGATGCAGACGATCAGGGCTACCGCCGTGGGCAGCTGCGCCCACCAATGGTTAATAAAGTACACCAGCCCCCAGATCAGCAGGCCGATGACACCGAGGGAAACCAGAAAGGCCAGGAGATCGCTGCGTTGCATGGGTATGTCCTGCTAGAAACCAGTCAGTAGCTTATAACCCAATCCCGCTACCGCGCAGCCGCCAATGACCGGAATAACACCGGCGCGTTGCCGGTATAGCACCCCAAAAGCGACGATACCGATCAGCGCAGCCGACCCCTCGAATGACCCTTTCCACCCTGCGGGCCACAGCGTGTGCCAGGCGAAGAACAGCGCGAGGTTGCCGATCACGCCGACTACGGCGGCAGTAATCCCGATCAGCGGCGCAGTGAACTTGAGATTGCCGTGAGTAGACTCGATCAGCGGCCCGCCGATCAGGATGAACAGGAACGACGGCAGGAAGGTGAACACGGTCGCCACCGTTGCGCCAAAGATCCCGGCCAACGCCAGCGCCTCCGGCCCGAACAGCTCCCGACCCCAACCGCCGACGAAACCTACAAACGCTACCACGATGATCAGCGGTCCCGGCGTGGTTTCGCCCAGCGCCAATCCATCCACCATCTGCGCGGCGCTCAGCCATTGATAATGCCCAACCGCGCCCTGATAAACATAGGGCAAAACAGCGTAAGCACCACCAAAGGTCAGCAGCGCCGCCTTGGTGAAAAAAACGCCCATTTGGGTGAGCGTGCCATGCCCGCCGAACAGCGCCGCCAGCAGACCCAGCAGCCCACCCCAGAGTAGCAGGCCGATCCCGATGAACCGCAGCAGGCGTGGCCAAGAAAAGTGGGTATGCGGCGGTGGCGGTGTGTGCTCGTCGATCAATGCGGAATCGTGGGACGTTACCGTTTTGGCATGACCGCCACTTGGCTGGAACACAACGGGAGCCAGCCACCCACCGAGTAAGCCCATCAGCCCGGCGCCAAGAATGATGGCGGGGAAGGGTACAGCGAATAGCGTCAGAGCCAGGAACGCGGCGACAGCAATCATCCACAAAGCCGGATGGTGCAGGGTGCGGGATCCGATTCGCCAGGCGGCCAAAGCAACCAGAGCAGTGACCGCCGGCTTGACGCCGTAGAGTACCCCTGCGACCACTGGCGTCTGGCCGAACGCCATATAAATCCAGCTCAGCGCAATGAGGATGAACAGGGACGGCAGCACAAATAGCGCGCCGGCAAGGATGCCGCCCCAGGTTCCATGCAACAGCCAACCCAGATAGGTAGCGAGTTGCTGAGCTTCCGGGCCAGGCAGCATCATGCAGTAGTTCAGTGCATGCATAAAACGCCGCTCGGAGATCCAGCGCCGCCGCTCAACCAGCTCCTGGTGCATCAGACTGATCTGCCCGGCGGGTCCTCCGAAACTGATGAAGCCGAGTTTCAACCAGTAGATGAGAGCCTGGCGCAACGATGGGAGAGCGATAGAGGAAGCAGTCATGAGCGTTGATGTGTAAGATTGCCAAGATGGCGATGAGACTTCGGGGAAGTGAGTAAGGACAAAGTTCGAGCGACCCTTTAAGATTATTAGGTTTTATCCGATAGTCCTTGGTTGTGGAGCAAAAACACGATGTGGAAAGCACTGATCCGATTTTTTACGGGGAGAAAACCACCGGAATCTCCAGAATTGACTTCGCAGCATCCCGCGCAAATCGTTGAAGTTTCGCTCGGCATTGAACAAGAAAAAACGCAGATTACTGACTTCGATCTCGATGAAACTTTTATTCGATTGGTTCTGGGTGTTGACGCTTTTACTGATGTAAAACCTGGCAGATTTGAACAGGCTGTTCTGAAACAACTTGACGAGTTACTGGCATCTACCGGTCTTAATGAGAAGATGTTGCCTCGATTGCCAGCGGTGGTTCCACAACTATTAAGTTCATTAAAAAATGACGACACTTCAGGCAAGTATTTAGCGGAGCAGATCGGCCATGACCCCGTATTGGTCGGTGAAGTAATCAGACTCGCAAACAGCCCTTTTTATTACCAGACAAATCAGAAAATAAATAGCCTGCAACGAGCAGTCGTCATGTTGGGTCAGTCTGGACTGAAGCGGCTGATTGCCAATGTTGTTATGAAACCTATCTTTAATGTACAAGATGGCTATTTTGGTCATCTTGCCAAAAACCACCTGTGGTCACAATCGGAGTATTGTGCATACGCCTGTTCTTTATTGGCAAAAAATCGCTATGATCCTTTTGATGCCTATTTGGCTGGAATCGCAGTGAATATCGGCATGATTGTTACAATACGGACCATGGATCAGCTTCGTAAACACCGGGAAGTCCCAGAATCAACAACATTCTACAAAATGCTCTCGGTTAAAACCAGGAAACTATCGGTGCAGATTGCAGAAAATTGGCGGTTTCCTACTACGGTACTGGATGCATTGCAAGATCAGATTGATGTCGATCATCAACCTGATCTATCAACTTTAGGCGGTATTTTATATGCCGCAAATTGCCTTAGCCAGTTGCATATTTTGGTTAAAGAAGGACGCATTGAAGATGACATTGATTCACTAAATGATCGACTGGGTGGACAACTGACGGATAGGTATTTTCGGTGTTATGCCGAGCTAAAGCGTATCTCCAAAGCGAATACTAAAAATGTCCAGTAATTGTTTATAACTTCTATTTCCAATGGTTCGGACAGTTTTTAGTTTCGGCCTCGTGAACGGAAAATACATCGGTGCATGGAACCTCTTGAAAAATCAGAGCTTCAAGCATTCGTTATAGGTCAAGCAAAATCAACGAGTTATTTTATCCAACTCAGGCGAACCCCTGACTTTGATTTAATTCAGCCTATGAAGGCTAACCTGTTGATTGTGATCACCAAAACTGTCCGAAGTATTGATTTCCTAAGTGCCTGATTTTAGATCGTAATGCCCATTTTCAATGCGCAAGTTATTTTTTAGCATCCGACTTTCTTTTTTATTTCAATTGATTATCACTAGCAGGAATTTATCCTCATGCCTTACGACTTCGATCATTCGCCGATCCGGCGCGGCACCGACAGCCTGAAATGGCAGCGTTACGGCGCTGCGTTGCCACTGTGGGTGGCGGACATGGATTTTGCCGCGCCGGAACCGGTGCTGGCGGCATTGCACGAGCGGGTGACGCATGGCGTATTTGGCTATGGAGCGCCACCGGAGGAATTGACGGAAATCCTGTGTGCGCGAATGGAGGAACGGTACGGCTGGGCGGTCGCCCCGGAGCAGATCGTGTATCTGCCGGGGCTGGTGAGCGGGCTGAATGTGGTCTGCCGGGCGGTCGGCGAACCGGGCGATGAGGTGCTGGTGCAGACGCCGGTGTATCCACCGTTTCTGACTGCGCCGGAACATCAGGATCGGCGACTGGTTACTGCCGAGTTATGCGCCGAACGTCGCGATGGCCGGTTGCACTACAGCTTCGACGATACTGCCTTCGCGGCGGCGATGGGTTCGCGCACCCGGTTGTTCATCCTCTGTCACCCGCACAACCCGGTCGGGCGGGCGTTTAGCGTGGATGAACTGAGCCGGTTGGCAACTCTGTGCGAACGCCACGATCTCACGATCTGCTCGGATGAGATTCACTGCGATTTGCTGCTGGATGGACGCCGGCATACCCCGCTGGCCGCACTGGCGCCAGACATCGCCCAGCGCTGCATCACCCTGATGGCGCCCAGCAAGACCTTTAACATCGCCGGCTTGGGGGCCAGTTTCGCGGTCATTCCAAATTCTGAACTGCGGCGACGCTTCAAGCAGGCCATGCGCGGCATCGTGCCGGATGCCAACATTCTCAGCCTGAGCGCCGCACTGGCGGCGTACCGTCATGGCGACGACTGGCTGCGGGCGCTGCTCGATTATCTCACGGCGAACCGGGATTACCTGGTGGAATATGTTAGCCATCATTTGCCCGGTATCAGTTCCACCGTCCCGGAAGCTACTTATCTGGCTTGGCTGGATTGCCGGGGCGCGAATCTTCCCGGCAATCCACATCAGTTTTTCCTCGAACAGGCGGGGGTGGCATTGAACGATGGCGCTGCGTTCGGACCCGGTGGCGAGGGCTTCGTGCGGCTGAATTTCGGTTGCCCGCGATCCATGCTGACGGAAGGGTTAGAGCGGATGCGGGCGGCGCTGGCCGGGCGACCGTAGCGACAAGACATGCGCCACCCGGCTGCCCGGATTGCGCTGAATCACTCCACCCTCACCGTCCCCATCGCCCCGCGCCCAAATTGCCACGGCTTGTACATATCCTCCACATACACCGCTGGTTGCTGATAAACGCCCGGCGTTACTGCCCGCACCAGATAAGCCAGCGTAAATTTCCGCGTTTTGTCCGCATCCAGATCCAGGGCCGCCACAAAACGATCATCGCGGAATTCGCTATGCAGCAGTTCGGTCAATTCTGGTAACCAAGCAATTTCAGTGGTGGAGGCGTTATGCGCCAGTCGGGCGTTCTCGATTTCCAATCCCGCTGGCAATAAATCCACCACTAAAGCCTGCTGCTCTTCATGGCCTTGCGCCTCGCCGGTAATCACCACTACCAGCAAATCGTTTTGACGAAGCAGAGCCGGATCTACTGCCTTTCCGCTGCGAGTGTAATAGCGGCGGCTAATGGTGAAGCCATTCTGCGCCGGCGGTTGCGATGCGACCGGAACGCCGCTCAGATTCATCACCGCCCACGCCGGCTGATCGCCCTGATTATTCACCGTCAGCCCCTTATTCAACTGCGCGACCGTCGGCGACAGATAGAACGGATCGGCGGTGGTCACCTGCCCGTCTACTGCCAGCCGCAATTGACCGGATTGTTTCAGCAATGCATGAGCGGCCAGCAATAGCCACGCCTGTTCCTGAGTGCTGGTGTAACGGCGCTGGTTGAACTCAGCGGCGACTTGCTCGGCTAACAGTGGCATCCGCTCCGGCAATAATCCCGATTCGGCCAGCAACGCCAGCAGCGCCGCCCGGTCGCGCAGCGGGCTACCATAACGCACCCACACCGGGTCCGAGCGATTCAGCGCGGCGGTGAACGCCTCCTTGGCCCGGCCCAATTCGCCATAACGGGCCAATGATGCCCCTAATTGCGCCTGCGCCAATGCCGTTGGCAATTTCTGCAAATGGTTATCGTGCAGGTAGCGCAGATCACCGATAGCCGCTTTTTGCACCCGCGCCAGCACGTACAGCGCATAGGCCCGCCAGCCCAGTTCCTGTTCGCCGAACTTGTCCTGATTCAACTGCTCCTGCAAATACGTCAGTCCGTGTTGGTACGCTGATTCGGGCGCGAAATACTGCTCCTGGCGGGCGCGGACCAGGAAATCCATGGCGTAGGCTGACAGCCAGTTTTCAACGGCGCTGCTGGGACTCCACAGCCCGAAGCCGCCGCCGGCATCCTGCAAAGTCAAAATACGCTGGATCGCCTCCTGCACCCGCGCCCGTAATTCGGCTTCGGTGGCGTTCTGACCCACCCAAGCCTCAGCCACTTGATTGAAGTACAGCAACGGTAGGGCGCGGCTGGTGGTCTGCTCCAGACAGCCGTAGGGATAGCGATCCAGTTCCGCCAGCAGTTCGGGCACGTTGAGCGCGGGCCGGCTGGAAAAACTCAATTTGGCGCGCCCGGTTCCTGGCAGATATTCGGTCAACAACTCATCGCTAATTCGCAACAATTCGCCGGGATTCAACCGCCGCGCAGTGCGGGTGTTAGTGATCGTTTGCGCCGGACGGACGCCAATTTCGGATTCACGCAGCAGTTGAAAACCGTTCGGCCCGTCCAGATGCAGGCGTACCTGGCCGACGCCCGGTTTCAGCCCGCGCAGGGTAAAGGTCCGCTTCTCGGAATTCTGCACCGTGGAATCGGCTACAGTGAAGGTGAATGCCGCCGGTTCGCTCACCGCTACCGCGCCGTCGGCACTAAGCCGGAGGTGATAATCGCCGGGTGGGGCGCTCAGATTCTGCACCATCACGCTGACCTGGCTTTCATCTTCGGGAGCCAGGAAACGCGGCAGATACACCCGCGCCACCAGCGGATCACGCACCAGTGGCGCGGCTTCGGCCCGACCGAGCCGATTGCGATCCCAGGCTACCGCCATCAGTCGCAATTGCCCATTGAAGTCGGGCAGTGCCAGCGGAATCTTGGCCTGACCGCTGGCGTCCAGTGCCACTGGCCCGGAAAACAGCGCCAAGGTCTTTACCGTCCGCACCCCGGAACCATCGAGTTGCCGACTATCGGCATCGCCGCCGACCTTGAGTTGTCCCGGTCGCCCGCCGGTTTCGATCAATTTGCCGTATAAATCGAGCAATTGCATTCCCAGCCGGCGCTTGCCGAGGAAGTACTGCACCGGGTTGGGCGTGGTGAAATCGGTCAGTTGCAAAATGCCCTCGTCCACCGCAGCCACGGTCAGATACGCCGGTTGGCCGGATTCAAGGCCACTCACCGTCACCGGCAATTCCACCGTTTGGCGCGGCTTCCACTCGGTCGGCGCGTTAAACGCAACATTCAGGGTGCGCGGCGCAGGGTCCAGTCCTACCCAAGCAACGCCAATCGCCCGTCCCGGCCCGCGTTGAGCGGTGCTGTCCGCTGGGCGGAACGCAGTCGCGGCGATGTAAACTCCCGGCCCCCATTCGGCAGGAATCGGCAACTCTACGGTCGTTCCCTCCGCCGAGGCGCTCACCGATTTGCTCAACCACAGCCGGTCGCCGACTACGTTCAGCAGCACTTCGCCGGCAAACGGCGCCCGGATGAAGACCTTGGCGGTTGCACCGGCCTGATAGCGCGGCTGATCCAGCGTCACCTTCATCTGATCCGGGGTATCACCCTCGCTCGGAGTTTCAAACCAGCCCACATTGAAACGCACACTGGAGGCTACTCCGCTATTCGGGTCGATCACATCCAGCCGGTAACGGCCCCACTCCGCGATGCGCTGCGTCACCGTGGTCGCTGGTCCGGCAGCGACGTTGAGGGTTTGGCTGGACACTGGTGCGCTGTCGCGGATCACCATTTTGTAATTCCAATGGTTGTCGCCGTGATACCAGTAATACTGATACTCCTCGCGCACCAGTTCCGCACGCAGCCCGTTTTTAGCCTGTGGCTGGCCTAATGGATCAAGCGCGATCACCTCGAATTCGGCCTCCTGACCGATAGAGATGCCGTCATCGCTGAAACGCGGCTTGATGCCGATAGCGAACGGCTGAGCGCGGTAGGGCAGATTCAGACTGCGAGTGACTGGACGCCCGCCGGGTTCAAACAGCGACACTCGCACCCGCGCTTGCAATGGCCGCGTCGTGTCCGGCGTCTCGCTTAACATCACCTGCGCCTGAGCTTTACCCTGGGCGTCGGTGCCAGCCAGCGCCACCGGGAAACGTTGTGCGGTCCAACTATCCTGCGCCAGCCCAAAACGGTAGCCCGGATACGCCGGATAAGGGTTGGCGTCTTCGTTCAGCACGATTTCGGCTTCAGCCTTGAGATTGGCCGCTGGCGCGCCATACAGGAATCGGCCATTGATATCCACAGTCGCCGATTCGCCCGGTTTCAGCGCCGCCGCCGCCGTACTCAGTTCCAGTTTCAACCGCTGCGGCACAAAGTCTTCAACCTGAAAACTCACTTGCCCGACCGGCTCGCCCTTGGGATCGGTATACGCCTTGACCGTCCACGCCCCGGTGCGGGCATTCAGCGCCAGCGGCAATTGGACGTGATAGCCACCCAGTGCCGGTTTACCCGGTTTGGGCTGTTCGGCTTCCACCTCATCGGGGCGGAACAGCTTTAGCGTCAAAGGGGCGTCGGGCAGGGCGTAACCGCGACTGTCGCGAACCAGCGCCATCAGTTCCACCGTTTCGCCGGGTCGGTAAACCCCGCGCTCGGTATAGAGGAAAGCGTCTACTGCTCCCGGCGCGGCCCGACCTTCCACGCCTCGATCACTAAGGTCAAAAGCGGGTTTGGTCAAATCGAGAAAATTGTAATCGCCGCTGCCGTAAGCCATCAGCAACGCCGGTTCGCGCCCACCGCCGCCGCGCAACAGACCCGGATCGAGACGGGCATAGCCCTGACGGTCGGTAGTGACCTTAGCCAATTCGCCGTTGTTGCGGGCATACAGCCGCAGATCCACTCCGGCCAGCGGTTTAGCCCCGGCCAGCGAGCGGGCGAAGACATGCAGTCCATCGTTGCCGCGCAGGGTGAACAGGCCGATATCGGATACGACTAGCCATTGTGTCGCCCGGTTCTGGTAACTGTCCGGATCTTCCTTGATCGGTTCGGCGGCCACGATGTAAATGCCCGGTTGCGGGTCGCGCAAAATCTCACTGATGGGAATAGCGGTAACGATGTCCTGATTGCGCTCGCCGCTTGCCAGAGTCAGAGCGCCTTCCCACAGCAGTTCACCGGACTGTTTGGCGACCTGGTTGATATCGTAACCGTCCAGTGGGTTGCTCAGACGGCGATTCGCGATTTGTTGCAGCAGGTTGCGGTCATTAATGCGCAATAGCCGCACTCGCGCCTGATCCATATTGACGCTGATCAGCGGCAGTTGCTGACCACTGGCTTTCGGCAATACATAGCTGGCGCCCCGGAATCCCAGAGTCGCCTTACGATCTTCAACCTTAACGGTGAAATCCTGGCTAATGCGGGTTTTCTCACCGGTCGCCGACGGGACGCCGGCCCGTGCGGTGATTCGGTAGCTCTGGCCATGGCGGACGCCCTCCACGCACAACTGCTGTTCCTGGGCGCTGACGACCCTCTGAATAGCCGGTTCGATGACCAGATAATCCTCCAAATGCATCCGCCGGTCCTTGGTAAGATCATCGGAGAATTTCAGACAGATTTTCGGGGTGGCGCTATCCGATTCAACATCAACGCCCTTGATCTGGAAGGTGTTGGCGTCCGCCAATTCCTGGTAACGCTTGGCGATCCGGGGGTTATCCTCCAGTTCCAGCCCTTCGCGAAAAGCAGCGAGGGCTTTTTTCGGTTCCTGATCCTGGTCGTATAACTCGCCCAGCCGGAACAGCGCGCGCGCACGTTCATAAGGGATCCGCGCCGCCTGATAGGCGTTCCAGGCAGCCTGACGGGAGCGCTCCTTGGTTGAGTCTTGCGCCGCATTTTGCCAAGCCTGGCCGAGGCTGAGCCAAACTGCGCCTTGATCCGCGCCAGCAACGATGGCTGTTTCATAATGATTAATAGCTACGGACCAATTGCGTTGCGCGGCTTGCTGCTCGGCCAATTGCAACAGGGCAGCGGCCGGTTGACCGGCGGCGTCGCGCCCATCGCGGATCAGTTGCAGATATTGGGCTGCCGCCACGGCGAGCGGCATATCCTCGAAAGCATGGGCGCTGGCGGACAGCAGCAGCGTCAGCAGCATGAACAGAGACAGCAGGCGACGCATCGAAGGCTCCTTGAAGTGGCAAAAGGGGAGTGGAAGCTTGGCGACGGAGGCGATGCATCATCATTCTGATCAGGCGCCGCGCCAGCTCTAATAATAGCGAGATCAGCACGAGTTTTAGAGGGATCAAGCAGTGGATGGCGGCGGTTCGCATATCCACCATGGCGAAACGCGGTTCGTTATGAAAAAATAGGATGAATAATTTATTGCAAGGTATTGGTTTTCACCGTGATTGATTCGGAGGGTTATCGGCCAAACGTCGGCATCATCCTGTGCAATGCCGATGGGCGTTTGTTCTGGGCGAAACGGATCGGGCAATATTCCTGGCAGTTTCCCCAAGGCGGCATCCGACGGGATGAATCGCCCGAGCAGGCCATGTTTCGTGAGCTGGCCGAAGAGATCGGTCTGCGGCCGGAACATGTGCAAGTCATTGGTTGCACCAGGGGCTGGTTGCGCTATCGTTTGCCTAAAAGCCTGATCCGGCAAGGCAACCAGCAGACGTGTATCGGCCAGAAACAGGTCTGGTTCCTGCTGCGGATGGTGGGCGGCGAGGACACGGTACGGCTGGATTCTACCGAACGGCCTGAATTCGATCACTGGCAGTGGGTGGATTACTGGTATCCGCTGCGAGCCGTAGTACCGTTCAAGCGCCATGTCTATTGGCGTGCCCTGCGTGAACTGGCACCGCTACTGCTTCCTTGCCGCCGGTCCCAGCGGACCTTCAGGGAGAGAACACCCCGGCCCGACCGTTCGTCGGCGCCGATCCAGTCACACCAGGCGGACGTAACCATGGATGTAACTATCGCTACGGCCAGGCCACTAGAACCCGCCCACCCGCCACCAGAGGTCAAACCGACGGCTGTCCTGCTACTACGGCGGACGGAAGTCCGCAAGCATCCGGTGATTACTCGGATGGTGGTTTCAGCACGGCGCAGCGGAGTCATTGATCCGCTGACCGGAGTCGCCGCGCCGACGCGAGAGTCGTCGGTCGTTGCGTCGGTCATGGACGATCCGTGCTTGCCCCGTCCGCCTACGCCGCACCCGCGCCGGTTTTTCCAGCGCTGAGCGCGCCCTTTCTTTCTTCGCCTTCAACCGAGGCCGGTTCCATGCTGGATATCCTGCGGCGCATCGTGCAGGACATAAACGCGACCCGCGACCTGAACGAGGCGCTCAACCTGATCGTCGCCGAGGTCAAGGCGGCGCTTCACACTGACGTCTGCTCGGTGTACATCACTGACCCGGTGCGGGGCGAGCATGTCCTGATGGCTACCGACGGCCTGCGGCCGAGCGCAGTCGGCAAGGTACGCTTGAAACTGGGCCAGGGTTTAACCGGACTGGCTGCGGGTCGGGTCGAACCGATCAATGTCGAGAACGCCCCCGCTCATCCCGCCTTCCGCTACATCGCCGCCACCGGCGAGGCGCCTTTTCACGGTTTCATTGGCGTCCCTATCCTCCGCCGCCGCAAGGTGCTGGGGGTGTTGGTGGCGCAACAACGCGAGCAGCGTAAATACACTGCCGACGAAGAATCGTTCCTGGTCACGCTGGCCACACAGTTGGCGGCTTGTATCAATCAGGCGGAAATCCGCCAGGCGCTGGATCGGCTCGACGATGACGTGCTGTCGGGTACGCTGTTTTTGGAGGGTGTGGCCAGCGCCCATGGGCTGGCGCTTGGTGAGGCGGTGGTGGTGTTTCCAGCCGCCGCGCTGGATCGGGTGCCGGACAAGGACATCGAGAATCCTGACGCCGAGGCCTCGCGCTTCCGCCAGGCAGTTGCAGCGGAGCTGGCCGAACTGCAACGGCTCAGCGAGCGGATGCGTCTCCTGCTGTCAGCGGGTGACCGGGCGCTGTTCGACGCTTACGCCCTGCTGCTGGGCAGCGATAGCCTGGTGAATGGCACCCTGGAGCGGATTTACGCTGGCAACTGGGCGCCGGGCGCACTGCGCGCCACGGTGCTGGAATACGCCAACATCTTCACCGAGATGGATGACCCTTATCTGCGGGAGCGTGCTGCCGACATCCTCGATCTCGGCCAGCGCCTGTTGAACCGGTTGCAGGAAGAACAGTCGTTCAACCGCCATTATCCCGACGAAACGATCCTGATGGGTGACGAGATCAGCGTTTCCCAATTGCTGGACGTACCCACTGAAAAACTCAAGGGGCTGGTATCGGTGCGCGGCACTGGCGCTTCGCATGTCGCTCTGCTGGCGCGTGGGTTGGGCATTCCAGCGGTATTCGGAGTCAGCAATCTGCCGCCGGGCCGGCTGAACGGTCGCGAGGTCGCGGTAGACGGCTACACGGTGCGGGTCTGCATCCAGCCCAGCCCGGCGTTGCGTCAGGAATATCTGAAGCTGATCGCCGAAGAAGCCAAGCTGTCGCGTGGCTTGCAACACCTGCGCGACTTACCGGCGGAAACCCCGGATGGCCACCGGCTGGAACTTCATGCCAATTCCGGGTTGTTCGCCGATATCGCTGCCGCCCGCAATAGCGGGGTACACGGGGTAGGGCTGTACCGCTCGGAACTGCATTTCTTCCTCCGCGACCGTTTCCCCGGAGAAGAGGAGCAGACCACGCTTTACACCCGGGTGTTACGGATCATGGACCCGCATCCGGTGGTGCTGCGCACCCTGGATATCGGCGGCGACAAGCCACTGCCGTATTTTCCGATCATTGAGCAAAATCCTTTTCTGGGCTGGCGCGGCATCCGCATCAGCCTGGATCAGCCCGATCTGTTCAAGACTCAGTTGCGGGCGATGTTGCGGGCCGGGGCGGCCTATCCGAATCTTTCCATTCTGTTTCCAATGATCAGCAGTGTCAGCGAGCTGAGTGAGGCATTGGAGCTGCTGCGCAGCGCCCAGGCGGAATTGCAGGAAGAGGGGGTGGCGGTAACGACCCCGAAGATTGGAATCATGGTGGAAGTGCCGTCGGCGGTTTTCCAGATTGATGCCCTGATCCAGAGGGTGGATTTCGCCTCCATCGGCAGCAATGATCTGACCCAGTATCTGCTGGCAGTGGATCGCAACAACGACCGGGTGGCCAAGCTGTACGATTCGCTGCATCCGGCAGTACTCAAAGCGATCCATCATGTAATCGAACGAGTCCAGGCTGCGGGCCGACCGGTGAGCGTCTGCGGGGAGATGGCTGGCGATCCGGCGGCAGCTCTGTTGCTGATGGCGATGGGGGTGGACAGTCTGAGCATGAATCTGGGCGGCCTGCTCAAGATCAAGTGGATGATCCGCAGTATCCCTTATGTCGAAGCTCAAGCCTTATTAACCGAGGTAATGACTCTCAATAGCACTGCCGCCATTCGCGACCGCGCCCATGCGTTCCTCGATCAACACGGCTTGGGCGGTCCATTGCGGATCGGGAAATAGAAAGACCTCTTCAAGCACCGGGAGACCCGCCGGCCCTCACGGCTTATTCCAACCCGACCTCCCGACAATTGCTGCTATTATTCGCGTTTACCTGCCCGATCCAGGAGAGTGCTTGCGATGCTGCGTTTCCGTGGAAGCCCCGCCCTGTCGCCATTCCGTCTGGAGAAGCTGCTGGCTCTATTGCGGCAGCAAGTTCCGATAGTGACCGACGCCTACGCCGAGTTCATTCATTTCGTCGAGGGTCGGTTGATCACCCACGACCGCGAGGTGCTGGATCGGTTGCTGCACTACGGGCCTAGCGCTGAGCAACGGCATCTGATCAGCGAACCCACCTTTTTAGTCGTTCCCCGTCCCGGAACCCTTTCCCCGTGGTCGTCCAAAGCCACTGACATCGCCCGCAACTGCGGCTTGCAGCATGTCCGCCGGATTGAACGCGGTGTAGCCTGGTACCTGGAATCGGCAGAACCGTTGAACGCCGATGATCGGGCGGCGCTGCAACCGCTGGTGCACGACCGGATGACCGAGGCGGTTTTATCGCCTGACGATGATCTCACGGTGCTGTTTGCCCGCGCCGATCCGGCCCCACTGACCACCATCCAGATGCTGAGTGGCGGGCGGACGGCATTGGTGATCGCCAACCGTGAATTGGGGCTGGCACTGTCGGAGGACGAAGTAGATTACCTGCTGGACAGTTTTACCCGGCTGGAGCGCAATCCCACTGACGTAGAGCTGATGATGTTTGCGCAGGCCAATTCCGAGCACTGTCGGCACAAGATTTTCAACGCCGATTGGATCGTAGACGGGGTGAAGCAGGATCGGTCGCTGTTCGCCATGATCCGCAACACCTATGCCTGCCATCCCGACGATGTGCTGTCGGCCTACCACGACAACGCGGCGGTAATGTGCGGCTTCTCCGCTGGACGCTTCTTCCCTGATCCCGCCGACGGCCAGTATCGCTACCACCCGGAAGCGGTGCCTATCCTGATGAAGGTGGAGACGCATAACCACCCGACTGCGATTTCGCCGTTCCCCGGTGCCGCCACCGGCTCCGGCGGCGAAATCCGCGATGAGGGCGCTACCGGACGCGGCGCCAAGCCCAAAGCCGGGCTGTGCGGCTTTTCGGTCTCGAATCTGCGGATTCCCGGTTTTATCCAGCCGTGGGAGCGAGAGTACGGCAAGCCCAACCGCATCGCTTCAGCGCTGGACATCATGCTGGAAGGACCCCTCGGCGCGGCGGCGTTCAACAACGAATTTGGCCGCCCCAATCTGGCCGGCTATTTCCGCAGCTTCGAGCAGGACGATCCCGACGGGCAGCGGCGCGGCTACCACAAACCGATCATGATCGCCGGTGGGTTGGGCAACATCCGTGAACCGCATGTCGATAAAGCCGAACTGCCGCCGGGAACCGCGATTGTGGTTCTGGGCGGGCCAGCGATGCTGATCGGTCTGGGTGGCGGCGCGGCGTCGAGCATGGCAGCGGGCAGTTCGCACCAGGATTTGGATTTCGCCTCGGTGCAGCGCGGCAACCCGGAAATGCAACGCCGTGCCCAGGAGGTCATTGACCGCTGTGTAGCGCTCGGCGAGAACAACCCTATTCTCTCGGTTCATGATGTAGGCGCCGGCGGATTGTCCAACGCAGTGCCGGAAATCGTCCACGGCGCGGGGCGGGGCGGGTGCTTCGAGTTGCGCGAGGTGCCGAACGACGATCCTGGCATGTCGCCGATGCAGATTTGGTGCAACGAGGCGCAGGAGCGTTATGTGCTGGCGATTGCTGCCGAAGGGTTGGAGGCATTCAAAGCGCTGTGCGAGCGGGAACGCTGCCCCTATGCGGTGATCGGCGTGGCGACGGCGGACCCGGAACTGAGGATCAGCGACCGACAATTTGCCCATCAACCGGTCGCTTTGCCAATGAATGTGCTGTTCGGCAAGCCGCCGAAAATGCTGCGTGACGTGACGCATCAGATTCAGTGTCCCCCTTTTCTGGCGGGAGAGGGTTTAGTAGGGGCGAGGGCCGATGGCGAGGGAACCGAACCCTTGCATCTCGCCGAAGCGGTGGCGCGGGTACTGCGTTTCCCAGCGGTGGCCGACAAGAGCTTTCTGATCACGATTGGCGACCGCAGCGTGACCGGGCTGGTCTGCCGCGATCAAATGGTCGGGCCGTGGCAGGTGCCAGTGAGTGATGTCGCGGTCACTGCCACCAGCTTCGACACCGAGACGGGTGAAGCAATGGCGATGGGCGAACGCACGCCGCTGGCCGTATTCAACGCCCCTGCATCCGGGCGGATGGCGGTCGGTGAGGCGCTCACCAATATTGCCGCTGCCCGCATTGAAAAGTTGGGCGATGTGAAGCTGTCGGCCAACTGGATGGCGGCGGCGGGTCATCCCGGCGCGGACGCTGACTTGTTCGACACGGTGCGGGCGGTCGGGATGGAGCTTTGTCCAGCGCTGGGTATCGCTATTCCGGTGGGCAAGGATTCGCTGTCGATGAAAACGGTTTGGGAAGCCGGCGGTGAAGCCAAGAGCGTGGTTGCGCCGCTATCGCTAATCATAACGGCCTTCGCGCCGGTTCAGGATGTGCGCCGGACCTTGACCCCGCAATTGCGCAGCAACCGGGGGGACACGGATCTGATTTTGATCGATCTCGGTCGGGGTCAAAATCGGCTGGGAGGTTCGGTGTTGGCGCAGGTTGATCAGCCGATGGACGCCGCCGTGCCCGATGTAGATGCGCCGGATGATCTCAAAGCGTTCTTCGCCGTGATTCAGGAATTGAACGCAGCGGGCCGCCTGCTGGCTTACCACGACCGTTCCGACGGGGGCCTGCTAGCAGTGCTGGCGGAGATGATGTTTGCCGGTGGTTGTGGCGTAACCGTGTTGCTCGACGATCTGGGTGAAGAACCGCTGGCAGCATTATTCGCTGAGGAACTGGGCGCGGTGATTCAGGTACGGGTGGCAGATCGGGCGCGGGTGCTGAATCGGCTGATCGCGGCGGGACTGGGCGAATGCAGCCATGTTATCGGGACGCTGAACGTCGAGGATCAGTTGATTTTGCGCTATGCCGGCGAGACCGCATTTGCCGCCAGCCGCGTCGAATTACGGCGGTTGTGGTCGGAAACCAGCTATCAGATGCAGGCGTTGCGCGATCATCCAGAGTGCGCCCGCGAGGCGTTTGAGACGGTCTGCGATCCGGCTGATCCGGGGCTAAACGTCCGACTGACGTTTAATCCCGCTGAGGATATCGCCGCGCCGTTCCTCGCCAATGGCGCGTGGCCCCGGATCGCTATTCTGCGTGAACAGGGCGTCAATGGTCAGGTGGAAATGGCGGCGGCGTTTGATCGGGCCGGTTTTGCAGCAGTGGATGTCCACATGAGCGACCTTATCGCCGGGCGGGTGACACTGGCTGATTTCCACGGCTTCGCTGCCTGCGGTGGCTTCTCCTACGGTGACGTGCTGGGCGCGGGGGAAGGTTGGGCCAAGTCGATCCTGTTCAATCCGCGTACCCGCGATGAGTTTGCCGCGTTTTTCGCTCGGTCAGACAGCTTCGGGCTGGGGATTTGCAACGGCTGCCAGATGATGTCCAATTTGCATGAACTGATCGGCGGTGCGGAACTCTGGCCGCGGTTCGTGCGTAATCGGGTGGAGCAATTTGAAGCGCGGTTGAGTCTGGTCGAGGTGCTGTCGTCGCCGTCGCTGTTCCTGCGCGG
Organism: Candidatus Contendobacter odensis Run_B_J11; assembly: GCF_000531125.1. Lineage (GTDB taxonomy): Bacteria > Pseudomonadota > Gammaproteobacteria > Competibacterales > Competibacteraceae > Contendibacter > Contendibacter odensensis. The sequence continues at coordinate 19,057 of NZ_CBTK010000124.1, forward strand.
GATGGAAGGTTCGCGCTTGCCGATTGCGGTGGCGCATGGCGAGGGTCGAGCCGAATTTCGGACTGAGGATGGCGCGGATACGGCGCTGGCGGCGGGCATAGTACCGATGCGCTTTGTGGACAATTTCGGGCAAGCGACCGCAAGCTATCCCGCCAATCCCAACGGTTCGCCGGGAGGCATTGCTGGCCTGTGCAGTCGCGACGGGCGCTTCACCATTCTGATGCCGCACCCGGAACGAGTATTCCGTACCGCGCAGCATTCCTGGCATCCCGACGGCTGGGGCGAAGACGGACCGTGGTTGCGGCTGTTCCGCAATGCCCGGCGCTGGCTGGGGTGAAGGCAGCAACCTGACAATCGTTGGAATCTATCGCGCTACCGCTTTGAATCTTCAACGGGCAGGATGCCCGTTCCACTCCAATTTTCTGGTTTACCGGATACCTGTCGAGGCCCGCTATTCGTGAACGATCAACCGCCACCATCCTCTTCGCTCAGTTACCGCGATGCCGGAGTAGACATCGCCGCCGGCAATCGGCTGGTGGATCGCATCAAGCCATACGCCCGCCGCACGCTACGCCCCGGCGTGCTAGGGGGTTTAGGTGGCTTTGGCGCATTGTTTGAGCTGCCGCTGGATCGCTATCGTCACCCGGTGCTGGTGTCCGGCACCGATGGGGTCGGGACCAAGCTCAAGCTGGCGCTGGAACTGAACCGGCATGACACCATTGGCATTGATTTAGTGGCAATGTGCGTCAACGATGTGCTGGTGGTGGGCGCTGAACCACTGTTTTTTCTGGATTATTACGCCACCGGCCAGCTTGATGTGGACGTGGCGGCGGAGGTAATCAAGGGCATCGCCGATGGCTGCGAGCAGGCCGGCGCAGCATTGGTGGGCGGTGAAACCGCCGAAATGCCGGGGATGTACCACGACGGTGATTATGATTTGGCCGGTTTCTGCGTCGGCGTGGTCGAGAAAGCGCGGATCATTGACGGCTCCAAGGTGCGGGCCGGCGACATACTGCTCGGTCTGGCCTCCTCCGGGCCGCATTCCAACGGCTATTCGCTGATCCGCAAGATTCTGGCGGTCAGCGGCGCAAAACTGGATCAGCCCTTCGCTGGCAGTACGCTCGGCGCGGCGTTATTGGCCTCCACCCGCATTTACGTCAAACCGATCCTGAAGCTGCTGGAACAGGTCGAGGTCCACGCTATCGCCCATATCACGGGTGGCGGTTTGACCGAAAATTTGCCACGGGTGTTGCCGGTGGATACTAAGGCAGTGATCCATACTGCCGGTTGGCAACGGCCCGCAGTGTTCCAATGGCTGCAACAACAGGGCGGCGTAGCCGAGACGGAAATGTGGCGCACCTTCAACTGCGGGGTCGGGTTGGTGGTCTGCGTTGCCGCAGAAGCTGCGGAGCAGGCGATGTCCATGTTGCGGGATGCGGGCGAAACAGTCTGGCCGCTGGGCCATATCGCCGCCGGTGAAGGTGAACCGTTGGTGGAATTCCAGCCGTGAGCGTGGTTCGGAAGATCCGGCTGGTGGTGTTGATTTCCGGGCGCGGTAGCAACTTGCAGGCGATTTTGGACCAGGCTGCCGGCGGCACATTACCGGTCGAAGTGGCCGCTGTCATCAGCAATCGCCCCGGTGTGTACGGCTTGGAACGGGCGCGGCAAGCGGGCGTCCCGGCCCTGGAACTGGATCATCAGGACTTCGCCGACCGGCCCAGTTTTGAAGCGGCGCTGATCGAGAGGATCGATGACTATCAACCGGATTTGGTGATTTTGGCGGGATTCATGCGGGTACTCACCGCCGGTTTTACTGAGCATTACCGGGGCCGGTTGCTCAACATTCACCCGTCATTGCTACCCAAATTTCGTGGCTTGCACACCCATGAACGCGCTATCGCTGCCGGTGAAACCGAGCATGGTGCCAGCATTCATTTCGTGACCGCTGAACTGGACGGTGGCCCGGTGATCGTGCAGGCGCGGGTGCCGGTGCTGCCGACGGATGATCCCGACACACTGGCGGCGCGGGTGCTGGAACAGGAACACCGGCTGTATCCGCAGGCGATTCGCGGGTTCGCGGAAGGCCGATTAAAGCTGGATGGGGAGCGGGTGCTGTTTGACGGGAAGTGGTTGAATCAGCCGTTGCGACTGGAAAATTTTACCCGTTAGTCGATGAACAGTTCGCTTAGGCGAATCTCAACTTCTGGTAATAGCAACGGCGTCAATGCACCCTCACCCACATGCAACCGGGTCTGATAGCCACCGTGTTCCGGTTGTGGATAGCGGTAAACCTCGATATGGCGTCGTTGCGGCCCCACCACCAGCCACACTTCGGGAATACCGTGACGGGCGTATAGCGGCACTTTAGTCTTGCGGTCGAATTGCACCGTGCTATCGGACACTTCGATCAGCAGCAATACATCCTCAGCGCGGGGATGCGCCTTCAGATAATAATCCGGGCGCGGACGCAGCAATGCAATGTCGGGCTGCGGTTCGGAGTGGTCGTCCAGCACGATAGGATTCTGAGAATCAACAATCGCTGTATCAGCCACTAATCGCATGAACAGGCGATTAAGAATGTTAACGGTTCCCGCATGAAAACTGCCAATCGGTGCCATCTCAAATAATTCCCCCGCAATTAATTCCAGCCGCGCTTCTGGATTAAGGAAGCCGGTTTCTCCCATGCGCTGAAATTCGTTCACCGTCCAGCGATGCCGAATTGGAAAAGTCTCAGCAGTAGCGGGCGTAACCTCCGGTGCTAACGATACGGATGCAGACATGGCTTTTTCCCTCCATAACTCACAGTTTCAATGCCCTTTATCGAGCGGTTCGTCATCGCCGATCCGACTCGGCGTCGGTCCGCTCTGCCGTTGGTACTTGGCATCCTGCCGCTTGGAATAGGGGCGAATGGCGGGACTGGTCAGCGTCTCGAAGCTGATGGCGCAGATTGCCATGCCGGGGCGCAATGCCAGCGGCAATTTGCCGCTGTTGTAGCATTCCAGCACGATGGCACCGCTCCAGCCGGGATCAATGCGGTGGGCGGTGACATGCACCATTAGCCCTAATCGAGCCAGGCTGGAGCGACCATCCAGCCAGCCGACCAAATCATCCGGCATCGTGATGATCTCGGCGGTCGCTGCCAACGCCAGTTCGCCGGGATGAATGAAAAACGAAGCGTCATCGGCGATCCTGATCTCCTTGCTCATGATCCGGTTGATCGCGTGATCCACCTCCTCACGCGGCCCGCTGAGATCGATGTAGGGTGCGGCATGATCGTTGAACACCCGAAAGCGGCTGCCCAGATGCAAATCCACGCTAACCCCGTTGATCTTGCCTGGCGCAGGGCGCGGTTCAATGCGGATTCTGCCCTCGTCCAGACCGCGTTCGATGTCTCGATCACTGAGCCGCATAGTGGCGAGTCTCAGTTGTTTTGAATCACGATGCTGGGGAATTTGTGGCTGTAGTTCTTCGCTTGCAGCGACAGGCGGGCACTGGCGTGGCGGGCGATGTCCCGATACAGCCCGGCGATGCGGCTGTCCGGTTCTGCCGCCACCGTCGGTTGGCCGTTGTCGGTTTCCTCGCGGATGCGAATGTCCAGCGGCAGCGAACCAAGGAACGGTACGTTGTATTGCGCGGCCATGCGCTGACCGCCGCCCGCGCCAAAAATGTATTCTTCATGGCCGCAGTTGGAGCAGATGTGAATGCTCATGTTTTCGACAATACCCAGCACCGACACCTCAACCTTTTCAAACATCTTCAAGCCTTTGCGAGCGTCCAGCAGCGCGATGTCCTGCGGGGTGGTGACAATGATCGCGCCACTCACCGGCACTTTCTGCGATAAAGTCAGTTGGGTATCGCCGGTGCCGGGCGGCAGGTCAATAATCAGATAATCAAGGTTGTCCCAGCGGGTATCGCGCAACAATTGCTCCAGCGCCTGGGTCACCATCGGCCCGCGCCAGACCATCGGCGTTTCTTCTTCGATGAGATAGCCGATGGACATGGATTGAATGCCGTGACTGATCACTGGCAACAACGATTTGCCGTCCGGCGATTCCGGGCGCTCGTTCGATCCCAGCATCCGGGGCTGGCTGGGGCCGTAAATGTCAGCATCCAATAGCCCGACTCGTGCGCCTTCGACGCTCAGCGCCAGCGCCAGATTGACCGCGGTGGTGGATTTGCCCACCCCGCCTTTGCCGGACGCCACCGCGATGATGTTCTTGACTCCCGGCAGTGGCTTCAGACCTTTCTGCACTTCGTGGGAGATGATCTTGCTCTCCACCCGGACAGTGATTTCAGCGCCGCCCGGCAACGTCGCCAGACATTCATGCAACGCCGCAATCAGCGCATCCCGATAACCCGCTGCGGGAAAGCCCAATTCCACATCCACCTCGATCCGGCCTTCCTCAGTTCGGATCTGCTTGATGCAGTTGGCGACCACCAGATCCTGGCCGAGATAAGGGTCCACATAGCCCTTGAGGGCGGTTTCCACATCGGTACGCGAAACGGCTGTCATCGGTTATTCCTCATTGAATTGCACACAGTAGGCGTTCAGAAAAACCGTTCGCGGATTGCACCGCCCGGGTTATCACTCAATACTCGGCCAGACATTTTTGCCTCGCCGCATCCAGTTTTATACTGGAATTGGACTTCATGGCCGCGATCACGCACTGCCAATAGGACGGTTGATAGTAGTTCAGCAACCGGCAACTGACCAGATTCAGTGCTTCCGGCGCTTCGCCGCGCTGCTTCGCCAGTGACACCGCCTGTTCGCAAAAATTCTCGCTCCAGATTTCCTCCGCCAGTGAACTCTCATTACCGCTGGCCGAATTTGCCACCAGCAGTATTCCGGCAATGACTATACTTTTCTTATACAACTGATTGATTTTCATTGGTTATCTCCATTGTGGATTCCTCAACCGTACTGACCAGCGGGTGACAGCGGCGCGGCAATGCTGCTAACTTAGCGGCCTTTCCGACCGACTGTGATTGCCCGTACCGCTATGAGCCAACCCACCCGCCGCATCCTCGTCACCAGCGCCCTGCCCTATGCCAACGGCCCGATCCACATCGGCCATCTCGTTGAATATATTCAGACCGACATCTGGGTCCGCTTTCAGAAAATGCGCGGCCATGAATGCCACTATCTTTGCGCCGACGACGCGCACGGCACCCCGATCATGTTGCGTGCCGAGCAGGATGGCGTCAGCCCGGAACAGCTCATCGAACAGGTTTGGCAGGAGCATCGCGCTGATTTCACCGATTTCCTGGTTGAGTTTGACAACTATTATTCCACCCATTCCCCGGAAAACCGCCATTACGCCGAACTGATTTACCGCCGGCTGAACGAAAGCGGCCACATCAGCCAGCGGGTCATCACCCAGGCCTATGACCCGGAAAAGCTGATGTTCCTGCCGGATCGCTTTATCAAGGGCGAATGTCCACGCTGCGGTGCAGCCGATCAGTACGGCGACAGTTGCGAAGTCTGCGGCGCGACTTATTCGCCCACCGATCTGAAAAATCCCCGCTCGGTGGTGTCCGGCGCTACCCCGATTCTCAAAGAATCGCTGCATTTCTTCTTCAAGCTGGGTGATTTCGAGGCCATGCTGGCGACCTGGATCGCCAGCGGCTCGATTCAGACTCAAATGGCGAATAAGCTCAACGAATGGTTTACCGCCGGCTTGCAGGAATGGGATATTTCCCGCGATGCACCCTATTGGGGCTTTGAAATCCCTGATGCGCCCGGCAAGTATTTTTACGTTTGGCTGGATGCACCGATTGGCTATATGGCCAGTTTCCAGAACTACTGCGACCGCACCGGACTGAACTTTGACGACTTCTGGAATCCCGATAGCAGCGCTGAAGTAGTTCACTTCATCGGCAAGGACATCGCCTATTTCCATATTTTATTCTGGCCGGCGATGTTGACCGGGGCTGATTTCCGCAAACCGACTGCGGTGCATTGCCACGGTTTCCTGACCGTAGACGGCCAGAAAATGTCGAAATCTCGCGGCACCTTCATCAAGGCCCGCACCTATCTCAACCATCTGCGCCCGGAATACCTGCGCTACTACTTCGCCAGCAAACTGAGCGATGGCATTGACGATCTCGACTTGAACTTTGACGACTTTCTACAACGGGTTAATAGCGACTTGGTAGGCAAAGTGGTCAATATCGCCAGTCGCTGCGCCAGTTTCATTACCCGCCGCTTCAATGGTCAACTGGCCGACAGCGTGGCGGAACCGGTGCTTTATGCCGAATTCGTGGTCGCCAGCGACTCCATTGCCCAAGCCTACGAGCAGCGCGAATTCGGGCGGGCAATGCGCGAGATCATGGCGTTGGCCGACCGCGCCAATCAGTACATTGATGAGAAAAAGCCGTGGGCGCTGGCGAAACAAACCGGCGCTGTGACCGAGGTACAGGCCGTATGCAGCATGGGACTCAATCTGTTCCGGTTACTGGCGCTTTACCTGAAACCGGTATTGCCCGGCGTCGCCGCTGAAGTTGAACAGTTTCTGCAAATTCCGCCGCTGTGCTGGGATGATATTGCTAAACCGATGCGCAACCATGTCATCGCCGAATTCAAGCCGCTGATGCAGCGGGTGGAAATGGCGCAGATCGCCGCAGTCGTTGAGGATTCCAAGGAACAGTCATCTGCCAGTGAAGAAGCCGTCGGACCCTTGGCCGATGATCCGATTAGCCCAACCATTACGATTGAAGATTTCGCCAAGGTGGATTTGCGGATAGCCCGCATCGTCAAAGCGGAAGCGGTAGCGGGCGCTGACAAACTGGTGCGATTGGAGCTGGATCTCGGCGGCGAAACCCGCCAGGTGTTCGCTGGGATCAAATCAGCCTATGCCCCGGAGGATTTACCAGGTCGGCTGACCGTGATGGTCGCTAATCTCGCCCCGCGCAAGATGCGCTTCGGTGTTTCCGAGGGGATGGTCCTGGCGGCTGGCGGCGGGGGCGGGATTTATCTACTCAGCCCGGATAGCGGCGCAGAACCGGGAATGCGAGTGAAATGAGCGAAGAGATGTGGCCGACGCGCTTCAAGCCTTCAGGCCATACCTGTTGAGCAGGGCGTACATGGTCGGTCGGCTGATGCCCAGCAGATCAGCGGTTTGGGAAACATTGCCGTCGGCGTAGTTTAGCGCCTCCTGAATGGCCCGCCGTTCCGCCCGCTCCCGAGCCTGGCGTAGATTGAGCGGCGTCACTGACATCTCATTGGCTTCCAACTCCAGGTCCTGGGCGCTCACCAGATCAGACTCACACATGATCACCGCCCGCTTGAGCCGATTTTCCAGTTCCCGGACATTGCCGGGCCACGGATACAGCTTCAGTGCATTCAGCGCGTCCGGACTGAGATTTAGCTGCGACCGTTTTAACTGCCGACTATAGCGATTCAGCAACATACGGGCGATCAGCGGCACGTCGCCCTCCCGGTCGCGCAGCGGTGGAATCTGGATGGTGACTTCGCTGATCCGGTAGTAGAGATCCTGCCGGAACGCCCCATCAATGATCAATGCCGGCAAATCGCGATGGGTAGCGCAGATCACCCGCACGTCCACCGGGATGGTCTCGCGCCCACCGACCCGCTCGATCACCCGCTCCTGAAGAAATCGCAGCAGCTTGGCCTGCAACGCCAACGGCATGTCGCCTACCTCGTCCAGCATCAGCGTACCGCCGTTGGCGTATTCGATCTTGCCGCGCATCTGCTTGACCGCACCGGTAAAAGCGCCTTTCTCGTGCCCAAACAGTTCGCTCTCTAGTAAAGCATCGGGAATCGCGGCGCAGTTGATGGCGACAAAAGTCTCCTTGTCCCGCCCGCTTAACTCATGCAGCGCTTGCGCCAGCAATTCCTTGCCGGTACCGCTCTCGCCCAACAGCAGCACGTTCGCCCTGGTCGGCGCGATCTTCTCCACGCTCCGACAAATCCGCAGCATCGCCGGACTGGCGGCGATCACGCCTCGCAATGGCATGATCGCCTGTTGCGCCAGCAATTCCCGATTCTCCCGTTCGAGCGCGTACAGGTTATAGGCGCGATCTACCAGCAGCCGCAGCACGTCGGCGTCCACCGGCTTCTGATAAAAATCGTAGGCGCCCATCGCAACCGCTTGCAGGGCGTTTTTACGCTCGTCGTTACCGGTGACCACGATAACCTTGGTATCGGGTTCCAGCGCCTTCATCTGCTCCAGCGCTTTCAACCCTTCCGAAGCATTGGCCGGGTCCGGTGGCAAGCCTAGATCCAGCAACACAATCGGCGGTGAATGCCGTTGCAACAGGTTCAGCGCTGACTCGCGATCCGCAGCCGTCAGCGTTTCGTAACCGTCGAAACACCAGCACAACTGATTGCGCAGACCGGGATCGTCCTCAACAATCAGGAGCTTTCTACTGCATGGTTCCATTCATTTGCCTCCGATCCATCATCTGCCGTGCCCGGATTTTCCAACCATGGCAGGCGTAAGAAGAAGGTGGAACCCTGTCCCGGCTGGCTGACGACCGTCAGCGAGCCGCCCGCCGCTTGGGCAAATTCACGGCTTTCATACACCCCGATGCCCATGCCGGCGTTGCCCTTGGTGGTGGTGAACGGTTTGAACAGCCGCTCACGGATAAACTTTGCGTCCATCCCGCAGCCGTTGTCGCGGATCGCCGCCACCGCCATTTGATTCTCGGAATACACAGAGACTTCAATCACGCCCTCGGCGTGAGTCGCTTCCTGGGCATTCTGGATCAGATGCTCCAGCACCGCGATCAGGCGTTCCTGATCAACCCGTACCCACGGCTCGTCGTCTGGCGCGATATGCGGGGTCGGGGTAGGACGCCGGGCAGCGCGGGCGGCAATCGCCTGGCACACCGCTGCCGCCAACGCCACCGGTTGCACCGATCCACCGATCCGGGTTTCCTTGCGCAACTGCGCCAGCAACCGGTTCATCTTTTCGGTGGCATTGGCAACCGTGCTGAAGGCATCCTCAACGAAGACCGGATTGGCCTTGTGGCGAGCGGCGTTGGACACCACCAGCGCCAGTTGCGCAGCAATATTTTTGAGATCATGGACCACATAAGCGGACAGTCGGTGAAAGGCCTCGAACTGGCGGGACTCCCACAGCGCCTCAGTGGTTTCCAGTAGTGCGACGTAACTGGCCACCTGGCGACCGGCGGTCTTGAGCAGATCGCGATCTTCCCAATTGAGTTGTTGTTGGGCGCGGGACTCGGCCAGCACCAGAAACCCTTTCAGTTCTTCGCCGTGCAGCAGCGGTATCACCAACCAGGCCCGGTGTAGTTCCCGCAACCATTCGGGCAATACCAGATCGCCATACAGTTCAGGATCCTGTTCACACTGATCCAGTTCGATGACCCATTGCTGCTCCTCCATAAAACTAATCAGTGGCGAATCACCCGGTTCCGAGCGAACACTGGGTTCATTCAGGTTCCAGGTGGCTGCCAAGCTAAAATCACCAGGCTCCCGCCGGGTCCAGAGCAGCCCCCCGTTACTGTGGACAATCTCGGCAGCGGCACGAATGGCGCGCTCGCGCAACGGCTCGTTCGGCTCACCGGATGACAGGGTATGGGTAAAACTCAACCACTCTTCGCGATAATCGTATTTGTAATTGAAAAAGTGCTTGCTGAGTATCACCCGCGCCTTGGCGCGAAGTTGTCCGGAAAACAGCAGCACAAACAGCAGTACCCCGGCGCCAGCCACAAACGCCAGTTGCAGGGTTGTACCCCAGTTGCCACCGTAGGCACGGATGTAATAGCCCATTCCCGCCATCGCCAGCAGATAAATTCCGGCGCCAAAAATGGCCGCCGAGTGCAACACCATCCGGCGGGAGACAAACACGTCCAGCGACCATTCTGGATTCCGGGACGCGGCTACGGCAATCAGCGGCACTGCCATCGCGCTGACCAGGCCGCGCGCTTCCCAAACTGCCGGGTCGAGCCGCTTGAAGAGCAGGGCATCGGCGTATAGAAAGAAGTCATAGGCGAAAATCAGGCCCAGTCCCAGATAGAGGAACTTGGTCGCCCAGCGCCGGTGCGGTCGGGTATTACGGAACAGTTGCTCGATCAGCGCCAAACCGCCAATCGCCAAGCCGATATGTCCCAAGGTGGCAGCGTCCGCCGGCGGATCAAACGGAAGGCTCAATCGCGTGGACTGCTCAACGCCGACCAGCAGCACTCCGTAACCGACCAGTGCCGGCCAGACCCAGCGCAGCCAGCGACCGCTCCCGCTGTCCCGCAGCGACGGTTCAAGCAACTGCACCAAAAACACCAGCCACATCACGCCACGGCTGACTTCCAGCAGTTGATACCACCAGTCGGGGCCACTGGCCCCAGCGCTGGCGTAATGAGCGGCTCGCAGCGCCCACAGCATGCTGATCATCACCGCAGTCACGATCAGTCCACCCTGCAAGCGCCCACGCCAACTGGTCAATAGCAGCAGGAACAGAAGTAGCCAGCAGACCGCCGCTACTCCATAACTAAAAACACCGAGATTGCTGATGGACGCTTCCATCATGCTAGTGTGCCCCCTTGCCCCAGAGAACGGTATGCACTGTCTGTAACAAAATTACTACATCAAAGAAGAAGCTGTAATTTTTGATGTAGTACAGGTCATACCGCAATTTCTCGCGGGCATCCTCTTCAGAAGCGCCGTAGGGGTAACAGATTTGCGCCCAGCCGGTGATCCCCGGCTTGACCATGTGGCGCATCGAGTAGAAGGGAATGTTCTTACCCAGATCAGCGACAAACTGCGGACGTTCAGGACGCGGGCCAACGAAGCTCATCTGGCCCCACAGCACATTGAACAACTGCGGCAACTCGTCAATGCGGGTTTCGCGCAATATCGCACCGACCCAGGTGATACGACTGTCGTTTTGCCCGGCCCAGACGGCCTTGCCATCCTTCTCGGCATCCACCCGCATGCTGCGGAACTTGATCACCTCAAAGCATTGCTCTTTGCGGCCAACCCGGATTTGCCGATACAGGATCGGCCCGCGCCCGCCGGATTCGATCCAGACGGCCAAGGCGGCCAACAGCATGATCGGCCAAGCCAGCGCCAGTAAAATCAGGCTGGTGATCAGATCGAAAGATCGCTTGGCGAAACGCTTGAACAGCGCCGCGTGCAACCCATCAGCAAAGATGAAGTTGCTCGGACGCAAGGCGTCGAGTTCAATTTTTCCGCTTTCCCGCTCGAAGAAATTCAGGAAATTGCTGACCATTACACCCTGCATCTTGCACTCCAGAATCTCGTCAACAGGAAACCCCTTCCGGCGGTCATCCATCGCGGTCACAATTTCGTCAATGCGCAGCTTTTCGGTCAGGTCATACAAAGTGCCGGTGACCTGAATCGCCCGCGCTTCCGACACCTGCCGCGCTTCATCCTCGTGAACCCGCACGTAACCCATGACCCGAAAACTCGTGGCTGCAGTAGCGGGATGTTCCTGCAACTCCTCAATCTGGGCAGCGTGCTGACCTACACCCAACACCAGCACCCGACGTTTGAGCAGATCATGGTCGGTCGCCTGGAAAAATACGAAACGCAGCAGCAACACCCCCACGAAGGCAATAACGAACGTCAGGCTAAACTCGCCCCGGCCCAGGTAAAGATCGGGAAACAGATAGTAAATGCTTGTCATCACGAACAGGCCCAGCAGAAAGCTGATGCTCACCCGTAGCAGCATATCGCCCTTACCGCGCCAGAAATGACGCTCGTACAGACCCAGCGCAACCATAATCGTGATCATGACCGCAGTGAAAAGCAGCGCATTGGGGACAACCTCGCCGAAATGTGGCCATGACCACTGATAGCTCTGTGCCATCCGCAGGGTTCGGCCAAAATAAATCGCCCAGAATAGATTGAGCGCTTCCGCAATGAGCAGCGTTAATAACGCTTGGGAAATGTAATGTCGGAACAGCCGGATCATGGATTCGGGACCTCTCCTGATGGCTTATAGATTTTGTGTTCAATCATTGTATTTTCATGTCCGGGCCTACGATAGCTGACCGCCATCCAGCGGAAAAAACGGATATGCCCTCTCCTGGTTTCTCTAAACTATACTAGCTGAATTCACCACTCTCACTATGAACGGAGCATGACCGATGCTTGATCTCGCCACCATCCGCCTCGGCATTGTCGGTCTTGGCTATGTGGGACTGCCGCTGGCGGTCGAATTCGGCAAAAAATTCCCTACTATCGGCCTGGATATCAACGCAACCCGCATCCGGCAACTGCAAGCAGGCACCGATAGCACTCTGGAGGTCACGCCTGAGGAACTGCGGCAGGCCGAACATCTGCGCTATACCCACCATGTTGAGGATTTAGCGACTTGCAACGTGTATATCGTCACGGTGCCTACTCCGGTAGACGAGTATAAGCGCCCGGATTTCGGGCCGCTGATCGGCGCCAGCACCACCGTGGGCCGCGTGCTGGAACCGGGCGCCGTGGTGATCTACGAATCCACCGTCTATCCCGGCGCCACCGAGGAAGTCTGCGTACCGATCCTGGAGCGGGAATCGGGCCTGCGCTTCAATGTGGATTTTTTCGCCGGCTACAGTCCGGAGCGCATTAACCCCGGCGACAAGGAACATCGGCTCACCACCATCCGCAAGGTGACTTCCGGCTCTACGCCCGCCGTAGCCGAGTTCGTGGATGCACTGTATCGCTCCATCATCACCGCCGGCACGCACCGGGCCACCAGCATCCGGGTTGCAGAGGCGGCCAAGGTCATCGAGAACACCCAGCGCGATGTCAACATCGCCTTGGTCAATGAATTGGCTTTGCTGTTCAACCGGCTGGGTATCGACACCGAAGAAGTGCTGCTGGCTGCTGGCTCGAAGTGGAATTTTCTGCCGTTCCGACCGGGGCTGGTAGGCGGCCACTGCATTGGGGTAGATCCTTACTACCTGACCCACAAGGCGCAGCAGATCGGCTATCACCCGGAAATAATCCTGGCCGGACGGCGGATCAATGACGGTATGGGCGCTTATGTGGTGCAGCGAGTGGTCAAGCTGATGAACCAGCGCCGAATTGCGGTGATGGACGCCAAGGTGCTTATCCTGGGCTTGACCTTCAAGGAAAACTGCCCGGATTTGCGCAACACCCGGGTGGTGGACATCGTGCAGGAATTCTGCGACTACAACGCCCATGTTGAGGTGTACGACCCGTGGGTGGACGCCAGAGAAGCGCAGCATGAATACGGCATTGAGACGATCCCGGAACTGATACCGGGGCGTTATGACGCCATTATTCTGGCGGTGGCGCATCGACAGTTTCGGGAGATGGGCATTGCGCAGATTCGCGCTTTGGGTAAACCGGCGTCGGTACTGTTCGACGTGAAGTATCTGTTTCCGGCGGTGGAAGTGGATGGTCGGCTATGAAGGTCTTAATTACCGGTAGCGCCGGATTCATCGGCGCGGCACTGACGTTGCGCCTGCTGGAACGCGGCGACGAGGTTATCGGCTTCGATAACCTGAACGACTATTACGACGTCAAGCTGAAGCAAGCACGGTTAGCTCGCTTGCAGGCATATTCCAGCTTTACCGACGTTCGGGCCAGTCTGGAAGATCGGGAGGCATTGACCGAAACTTTTGCCCAACACCGACCGCAGCGGGTGGTCAATCTGGCGGCGCAGGCCGGGGTGCGCTATTCGTTGCAAAATCCCCATGCCTATGTGGATTCCAACCTGGTCGGCTTCATGAATATCCTCGAAGCCTGCCGTCATCACGCGGTCGAGCATCTGGTGTACGCCTCGTCCAGTTCGGTGTATGGAGCCAACACCCGGATGCCGTTCTCGGTGCATGACAATGTGGATCATCCGGTCAGCCTGTACGCAGCGACCAAAAAAGCCAACGAGTTGATGGCTCATACCTACAGCCATCTCTACGGTTTGCCGACCACCGGGCTGCGCTTCTTCACCGTTTATGGCCCGTGGGGCCGGCCCGACATGGCGCTATTTCTGTTCACCCGCAGCATCCTGGCGGGCCAGCCGATTGAGGTGTTCAATTACGGCCATCACCGGCGGGATTTCACTTACGTTGATGACATCGTTGAAGGGGTAGTGCGGGTTCTGGATCAGGTAGCGGCACCGAATCCGGCCTGGTCGAGCGAGACCCCGGATCCCGCCACCAGCCGCGCCCCCTACCGGCTGTACAACATCGGCAGCAACCGGCCGATTGAACTGCTGCGTTATATCGAGGTGCTGGAGAATTGTCTGGGCCTTCAGGCGACCAAGAACCTGCTGCCGATGCAGTTGGGTGACGTACCGGATACCTATGCCGATGTTGATGCGCTGGTTGAGGATGTCGGTTACCAGCCCGCTACGCTCATCGAGGACGGCGTAGCCCGTTTTGTAGCCTGGTATCGGCAGTATTACCGGGTTTAGGCCGATTCCGCCGCGTCCAGTCGCTGCCACACGCACAACCCGCCGCTGCTCTGATCCAGCATTTCCAGATAGTGGGCATGTTCCGCCTGCTCTGCGACATCGGCGCGGATCACCGGCAACGATGGGCGATTCCGGGACAACGCCGTCTGTCGCGCCTTGCCGTGTCGCTCCGCCGCCGCACTGGCGGTTTCCTGCACGAATAGCGAATCCTGCTGACGGGTCATCACCAGATACACGTCGGCCAGGATTTCCGCGTCCAGCAAGGCGCCGTGCAGAGTGCGCTGCGCGTTGTCGATGGTGTAGCGCTTGCAGAGTGCGTCCAGACTGTTGCGCTGACCGGGGTGACGCTGGCGGGCCATCAATAAGGTATCTGTCACCGTGCAAATTTGTTCCAGCGTGAGATGACCGCGCCCGCAGCGCCGTAGTTCGTGGTTGAGGAAGTTCAGGTCGAATGCTGCATTGTGGATAATCAATTCGGCATTGCGGATGAAGTTGAGGAACTGATCCGCGATGTCGGCAAAGCGCGGCTGATGGGCGAGAAATTCGCTGGTAATGCCGTGAACCCGCTGCGCCTCTTCGTCAATAGCGCGATCCGGTTGCAGGTAGACATGGAAGTGCTGGCTGGTCAGCCGCCGGTTTACCAGTTCGATGCAGCCGATTTCGATGACCCGGTGCCCTTGGGCGGGATCAAGGCCGGTGGTTTCGGTGTCGAGGACGATTTGGCGTTCGGTCATGAATTTCCTGTTTTAAGCGATGGCGAAGGTTGAAAGGAACAGTGGAGCGGCGCTAACTAAACCCAGTCGCCCCACAATGCCTGCATCGCCGCCAGCGCAGCCATACCGGCGGTTTCGGTGCGCAGGATACGTGGCCCCAGTCGAATGCCGCTAAATCCCACCGTCCCGGCTTGAGCGATCTCGGCTGGACTTAGGCCACCTTCGGGGCCGATCAACAGCGTCACCATTCCCGTCGGCGGTTCCAATCCGCGCAAGCCCCGTTCGGCCAGCGGATCGAGCAGCAGGCGCAAACCGGGTTCCGCCGACCGCAACAGCCACGTCGTCAGCGTAAGCGGCTCCCGCACTTCTGGTAGCCGGTTGCGACCGCATTGTTCACACCCGCCGATCACGATGCCGCGCCAGTGCTGCACCTTACGATCCAGCCGTTCGCCGCTCAGCGCGACCCCGCTGCGTTCGGTAAATAACGGCTGGATGGCGACGACACCCAATTCGACGGCTTTCTGCAAGGTGTAATCCATCTTCTCGCCGCGCGAGATGCCTTGCGCCAGAACGACGCGCAACGGTGATTCCACCTCGCCGGGGGACGCTTCAGTGATCCGCACCTGAGCCTCGCGCTTGCCAATGTCGGTCAGCGTCGCTGCAAACGCCCCGCCTTCGCCGTTGAACAGCACCAAGGGCGCACCCGGGTTGAGCCGTAGCACCCGCACCGCGTGATTGAAAGCGTTGTCGTCCAGCAGCACGGTCGCGCCGACTTTTAACGGCAGGGAGAGATAAATTCGGGGAATGCGCATTGGATTGATGAGGGCAGGTGAATAAACTTCCCTCGCTCGCTGCGGGGGGGAAGAGCCAAGGCTTTCGCTTTCCGTCATTCCCGCGTCAGCGGGAATCCAGTAAGCCACTGAAAAAATTGGATACCCGCTTTCGCGGTTATGACGACTTTAAGGGGCTTGGCGAAAGTCCTGAGAGCTGTCAAGGCTGAGGTTTCAAGCGGGTGTGATTCAAAGTGATGCAGGCCCCATAATACCGCATGACCGACGGATACCGTCCAAGGAGACCCCACGATGGAGTGGGCAGGTGAAGCGAAAATCGCCTAACAGGATCCCGCTCCACAGAAACCCTCGAAGAACCAAAATTAAAATAGGCTGTATTTTCGCTGTTCCTATCCGCTGATTTGGCCTTCGCCCCGCCAGCCGTTCTCCCAGACCTGCTCGCGCAGTGGCTGCGGTTTGGCCCAACCTTCCGACTCCAGCATCGGTTTATCGTAAAACTGTTCAACTGGCCCTAAACACAGCACCGCAATCGGTCGCGCTCCCTCCGGTATTCCCAGCAACGCCGCCAGCTCGACCGGATCGAACAGCGATACCCAACCCATTCCCACCCCTTCCGCCCGTGCGGCCAGCCACAGATTTTGAATCGCGCAGGCTACTGAGGCCAAATCCATCTCCGGCAAAGTGCGACGACCGAAGATATGCCGCTCGCGCCGGTCCATCAGCGCGACTACCAGAACTTCCGCACAGTCCAGCACCC
This sequence comes from Candidatus Contendobacter odensis Run_B_J11, assembly GCF_000531125.1. Taxonomy (GTDB): domain Bacteria; phylum Pseudomonadota; class Gammaproteobacteria; order Competibacterales; family Competibacteraceae; genus Contendibacter; species Contendibacter odensensis. Next base: position 35,693 of record NZ_CBTK010000124.1, read on the forward strand.
CTTCGACTTTGAGGCGCATGAACTCATCCTCACGTTCGCCCAAGGCGCGGGCGGTACGGATGCGCTCGTATTCAATCAAGGCATGAAGGGATCGGCGCAAGGTTGGATTAGTAATGCGGATGAAGCGCCACGGCTGCATAAAACCAACGCTGGGTGCTTGTCGGGCGGCCTCCAGCAAGCGCGATAGCTGCTCCTCAGGAATGGAGCCGGGGCAGAAGTGGCGGATGTCGCGGCGCAAGGCGATGACTTTGTAAACTGCGTCAATTTCGGCGGCGCTGAAGCGGCCGGTCGGCGGTGGCACGTTATCGGCAACCGAGTCGTTGATACGCGGGCGGTTCAATGGATCGAGGATGGTCATGGGTGGAATAGGGCCTTGCTGGTATCGTAAGGCGCGATTGTAGCGCGATGCCAGGGTTGGGTATGGCCCGTTCTAAGCTATCTGCCCACTGGCTACGGTTGACCTCCGGGATCATGGTCCAGCGCCAGTTCCAGGAATCGCAGCAAATCCGGGTGGCTGGATGACGCCAGGTTGAAACGCAGCCACGAGGACGGCAGTTGGCTGGGTGAGAACAGACTGCCCGGCGCCAGCAGCAGCCGTTGCTCGTAGGCACGGGCGGCAAGCACATTGCTATCGCGTCCGGCATCCATCCAGGCGAACATCCCGCCCTGCGGATCGGTGAACACCCGCAAACCCAGCCGCTCCAGTTGAGCCAATACCGGTTCGCGCTGCGCTGCCAGCCGTGCACGCAGCCGTTCGAGGTGCTTGCGATAATGGCCTTCCGCCAATATTTGATGGATCACCCGCTCGCCTAATTCCGGGGTGGTCAGCGCCGCCAACAGCTTGCGATCCGCCAACGCCCGCGCCAGCTCGCGCTCACAGGCGATGAAACCGACCCGCAGGTTGGCCGCTACGGTTTTGGAAAAGCTGCCGACGTAGATCACGCGATGAAGCTGATCCAGCGCCGCCAGCCGCATCGCCGGCATCCCGCAAAAGTCGGCGTAAATGTCGTCTTCAACCACGGTAACGCCATACTGTTCGGCCAGCCGCAGTACCTGAAACGCCTTGGCCGCAGTCAGCGAGGCACCGGTCGGGTTATGCAACACCGAGGTGGTAACATACAGCGGCGGGCGATGCTCCTGGAGCAGTTGTTCCAGCACCGCCAGATCGGGGCCGTCGGCCAAGCGTGGCACTCCGACCGGTCGAGCGCCGAGCGCGGCGAACATACCGAACATCAGGAACCAGCCGGGATCATCCACCAGCACCGCATCCCCCGGCCGCAGGAATTGGCGAGCGATAATATCAATGGCCTGGGTGACGCCCGCAGTGAGTACCAATTGTTCCGGCGCAGCGGCGATCTCGATCTCAGCCAGCTTGACTTGTAATTGACCCCGCAGCGGTAGATAGCCTTGGGGTTCGCCATAGCCAAGCAACGGCGCGGCACCACCCCGCGTTACCGCCCGTACCCCGCGCCCGATCAGGGTGCTGTCCAGCCAGTCGGGAGGTAGCAATCCCGATCCAGGCATTCGCTCCGGCGGCAAATCCTGAAACATGGCGCGCACCAGCCAGACCACATCGAGCGTCGGCGGGGTCGGGTCGGCTCCCGGTGGCGCCGTCAGGGCACGGCGCTCGCGGACATAGAAACCGGAACCACGCCGCGATTCCAGATAACCCTGCGCCACCAACCGCTCATAGGCTTCGACTACGGTAAAGCGGGAAACCCCATACCGATCAGCAAACTGACGGATTGAAGGCAGACGGTTGCCGGGGCGTAGCAGACGCTCATCCATGCGACGGCGCAGCCACCCCACGATGCGTTCGACCAAGGTAGCATCGGACTCGCCAGCCAGCGGTAAACCGCCCAGCAGCGGTTCCTCAACCACGCCGGCACTGCGATCAGGAATAGCCATTGTCATGGTGGTAGCTCCAGGCCAATCAGGTTGTTAAGTCCAATACAGATTTGATAACTCTGTTGATAAGTGTCTATGCACTGTATTGGCAGGATAGCGTAGTGTACGCCCTCACTTTCTACCTTTGAGGAGCTGCCGCCATGCTGCCAGAATCTGCCTCACTCGCGCCTTGGACCGCGCTCGCGCTGTTCGCCTTCGCCACCACGATCACGCCCGGCCCGAATAATCTGATGCTGACGGTGACTGGCGCCCATTTCGGCTTACGCGCCGCCGCGCCGGCGATAGCAGGCATTCTGATCGGAATGTCGGTGTTGATCGGTTGTGCGGGCGCTGGGGTCGCTTCGCTGCTGTTGGCCTTTCCGGGGCTGGAACTGGCGCTGCGCGGCGTCGGGCTGGGCTATCTGCTGTGGCTATCGTGGAGGCTGTGTGCGCCCAACCCCAGTCTGGATGCGCGTGAAATGCGCCGCCCATTCACTATCCGCGAGGCGATTTTGTTTCAATTCGTCAATCCCAAAGCCTGGATGATGGCAGTGACTGCGGCCTCCACTTTTCTGCCAGGGCTACTGCCGGTTGCGGCAAATGCCGGTGATCGAGCAGCGGCGACGCTGGCGGTGGCGCTGTGTTTTGCGGTGGTGGGTGGCCCGTGCATTACCAGTTGGGCGGTGCTGGGTGCCGCGTTACAACGCTGGTTGCAGCAGGGATCGCGGCTGCGTGGATTCAATGCGACGATGGGTGTCCTGCTGGCCGCCACCGCGTTGGGTATGGTGCTGGTCTAATGCTGTCAGGACTTTCTCCAAGCCCCTTGAATTCGTCATACCCGCGAAAGCGGGTATCCAATTTTTTCAGCGGCTTACTGGATTTCCGCTGACGCGGGAATGACGGAAAGCGAAAGTCCTGGCCGTTTCTTATTAACGTGAATTCTGGCTATTATTTTTTACAAGTCAACAAGTTAAGCTGGTTTTTGGACAAATTGAGCGAGGGCTTGCACGGCGGGTGCGTGTAGGCCACCAAGGCGGCCAGGCCGTGGACCATGGCGTTGATCAGACTACGATGACGGGTATGCTCGATCTGCACGATGTTCTTCAGTGGATTATGGATGGTTTCAATAATCGCCCGTTTGCGCAACAACAGCGTATCGGCCAGGGGCATGAGCGTGTTGTGCCTGTTCTTGCGAATGTTGGTGATCCGGTGCAAGCCCCGCTCCCAGAGAACCTGGAACCGTGGGTGGGAAATAGAGCCGCGATCCCCGACCCGTTTGCCGGTCAAGCCTTGAGTGAGTTCGGGTACCGGTTCCCGGTCATCGACAGGGCCGGGGGTGATACGGGAGGCGAGCAATTCCCCACGGTCGTGGACCACGAGAGGGAGCTTGAAGCCGTAGAACCCGTCCATGGAGGTTTTGCCCCGGCGCGCCACTTTCTTGAACACGTTATGGCGGTGGATGCGGCGGTTGTGGCAGACCACCAGGGAGGTGGCATCAATGAAGGCGATCCCGGTGTCCTCGCCCCGGCGGGTGTGCCGGTAGAGGCACATCGGCATCAGGGCGGTGGGAATCAGCGCCACAAACCGATTATAACTCAACAGGTTGGGAAACTCATCCCGACAGTGCCGGCGCAGATGCAGCAGGTCAAACGCCTTGAAGTTGCGATACTGGGACGAAGGGAAGGAGATCAAAATCGTCATGATCTCGCCGAGCGTCAACCGGCTGGCCCGTCGCCGTTTCCGCTCGCCGCCGGTCAGCAGTTGGCGATGCCAGGCGGGTAGGAGCAACTGACAGAAATCATCAACGTCGCAGAACAGTTCATCTAAGCCCATCGGTCACAAGTTAAGAATTTTCGAGGCTTGTCAAGCTCCCAAAGGGTGCCAGCATGGTAGGCTAACCACTTGTTTCAG
>NZ_CBTK010000125.1 GCF_000531125.1 Candidatus Contendobacter odensis Run_B_J11
TCGCCTTGCCACCTACCTGTTTTCGATCAATGCCGTAGCAACGGGCTTCAAACTGTTATTTTCGTGGCCTGAAACCAGCCTCTGCCGGCACTTTTTCGTTCACGTGCTTCAAGTTTGAATCGGATAGGGGATGGTGCGCTATGCCAGATTTGACAAACAACAAAATGTAGACTATGTATAATTGACGTATACACGATGTAAACGGAGATTGAATGTATGGGCAAAGGGAAAAAACAGAAGTCCGACCAGGATAAGGAAATAAAGCTGGTCGTTCGGATCGAAGCGAAGCTACGCGATGCCTTCATCGAAGCCTGCCAGGACATGGACACCACGGCTTCGCGGGAAGTACGGCGTTTTATTCGTGACTTCCTGGCGAACTCAGGCAAAACCGAAGCCTGAGTTCTCGTAAATAACCGGCGAGGTTCAATCGAACCCTTCCCTGATTTCATAATTTGAAAGGTGAGCCATGATGATCCAGACCTCTTGCGACATTGCGCCCCAGGAACAAACCCGGGCTGCGCTCGAAGCGATGCGGGCATATTTTGCTGCAACGGCCCAGTCCCGTCCCCGGCAGGAGCGACAGCGGCTGGCTCACGAATGGCTGGCAGCAGTGCGCCGAATGCGCACCACTTCTCTGTGACGCAGGCCACTGCGAGAACGCGCAATAACCCTGCCCTACCAAGCCGCTCGATCCGCAGGGATGGATCAGCGGCTTGTCATTTAGTTTGGCTGCGGCAGACCAGGCCAGGCACTTGCCTGGATAACGAGTCAGCAGGTGGTGCATTTTTTCCCGGACGCCTCCCTAATGGATTGTGGGGTATAGTGAACGGGGTAAAAACGACGAGAAACCATCATGCCGTTCGTTGACAAACTCAGGGAAGCGGTCGTTGGCAAACCCCACGACCCGCTTAACTCCGAAACCCGCCAGCACCTTGCGCTGGTTGCCTTCCTCGCCTGGATCGGCTTGGGTGCCGATGGTCTGTCCTCTGCCTGCTACGGCCCTGAAGAAGCCTTCCTGGCGCTGGGTCAGCATGCCCACTTTGGCCTGTATCTGGCTGTCGCTACCTTCCTGACCGTATTTATCATCGCCTTGGCCTACAACCAGGTGATCGAGCTGTTTCCGAGCGGCGGCGGCGGTTACAAGGTCGCAACTCAGTTGTTGGGTTCCAACGCGGGGCTGGTGTCCGGATCGGCCTTGCTGGTGGATTACGTCCTCACTATCGCCATCTCTATTGCCGCTGGAGTGGACGGCCTGTTCAGCCTGCTGCCACCCGAAGCCCAACCCTACAAGCTCATGACCGAAATAGCGTTGGGTGTCATCTTGATCGTACTCAACCTGCGTGGAATGAAAGAATCGATCAAGGTGCTGCTACCGATCTTTCTTGGCTTCTTCCTGACCCATGTCTTCCTGATTCTTTACGGCATCATCGCCCATGCTGACGGACTGCCACGGCTGATCCCGGATACCCTCCATGAGACGCAACAACTGACCGAGCAGATGGGCTGGGCATTCGCGGTCTCGCTGTTCCTGCGCGCCTATTCACTGGGTGGCGGCACTTATACGGGGCTGGAAGCGGTCTCCAACAACGTCAATATGCTGAGCGAACCACGGGTGCGGACTGGTACCTACACCATGCTGTATATGGCGGGCTCGCTGAGCTTCACTGCCGGCGGCGTCATCTTGCTGTACCTGCTCTGGAATGCGCAGCCTGTCGCTCATCAGACCCTGAACGCGGTCACTTTCGGTGCCATTATCAATAGTTGGCAACTGGACCCGGTGATTAGTCACGGTTTGCTGGCGGTGGTGCTGCTGCTGGAAGCGGGACTGCTGTTCATCGCCGCCAATACCGGCTTTCTTGGTGGCCCGACGGTGCTGGCGAATATGGCGGTGGATTCCTGGGTGCCGCGCCAATTCCGCAATCTGTCCGGTCGGCTGGTCACTCAGAATGGCATCTTTCTGATGGGGCTGGGCGCCATCGGAATACTGCTATGGACTCAGGGCGATGTGTCGGTCCTGGTGGTGCTGTACAGTATCAACGTGTTCATCACCTTCTCGCTGTCGCTGCTCGGTCTGTGTAAGCACTGGTGGGAAAGCCGTTACGACGAGGACAACTGGAAATCGCGGCTGCTGCTGGCACTGCTCGGATTCTGCGTCACCGGCGGCATCCTGGTAGTGACCGTGGTGGAAAAATTTGCCGAGGGCGGTTGGCTGACCCTCCTGATCACCGGACTGATCATTGGATTGTGCGTGTTAATCAAGCGTCACTATGAACAGGTTCGTCAGCAATTACGCACCATTGACGCCCTCTACGCGCCGCGTCCGACCTGGGGCGAGGATTTGCCCGAACCGCTGCTAAACTTTGAACAACCGACCGTCATTTTTCTGGTCGGCAAAAATCGCGGCTTGGGTATGTATGCGCTCAAATGGCTGAACGAAGTATTTACCGGCCATTTCAAGAATTTCATCTTCGTCAGCGTCGGTGAAGTGGACGCCGAAAGCTACGGCGGCAGGGGCGCACTGCGCTCGTTGCAATACCAGATCGAGAATTCGCTGCGCTATTACGTCCATTACTGCCACAGCCAAGGCTTGGCGGCTACGTCCTACGCGGCGTATGGCACCGATGTAGAGGCGAAGCTGGAACAACTGGTCATCCAGGTCACCGCCGACTATCCCAACAGTGTATGTCTAGGCAGCAAGTTGATTTTCGACAACGAAAGCTGGCTGATTTCCTGGCTGCATAATCACACCGCCATCGCCATGCAGCGCCGTCTGCACCTGCGGGAAATCCAGATGATCGTCACGCCGATCAAGGTTTAGTCGCTGACCGCCGTTTACAGCCACCGTCGCTGTCGCATGTAACCAAACATCGCCAGTGGCGTCGCCACCATACCCAGCAGTGCCAACCCCAGCAGGGTCCAACCCAGCGGCGCTTGTGTTACATCCAGCGCCGCGCCAAAGAAGTTCATTCCAAAAAAACCGGTGATAAAGGTGAGTGGCATGAACAGCGTAGTAACGACGGTCAGCACCTTCATCACTTCGTTAGTACGATTGGCTATGACTGACAGGTAACTGTCCAGAGCGCCGGTCACCAGGTCGCGTACCGACTCGTTCAGATCTGCCAGCCGCACAAAATGGTCGTAGACATCACGGAAGTAAACACGGTTTTTTGAATCCACCATGCCGTAGGAATCGCGGGCTAGCTTGTTGACCACTTCGCGCTGGGGGCTAAGGATGCGGCGCAAGCGAAGGACAGCGCGCTTGACATGCAGAATACGAGTGACCTGTTCAGGTGCTGGCGCATCGAATATTGCGTCCTGAATCTGGTCCGTGACCTCCTCGATCTCGTCCAGGCAAGGCATGTAGTCGGTGGCGATTCGGTCGTATAGTTCATAGAGCAGGTAATCAGCGCCACGCTTCCAGTAACGATCATCCCGCTGCGCCTGTTTCCACACTAGCTCCAGCGCCGGGATTGGTTCAAAGTGATAGGTCACTAACAACTTGTGTCCTAAAAACACGTCCAGTTCACGGGTGTCAATTTGAGCAATATCCGATTTGAATACAACCGCATGCAGCACGATGTAAAGATAGTGCGCCCAGTCGTCCACTTTGGGCACATGGGTTTCGCTCAAGGCGTCGTCCACTGCCAGCGGGTCGAAGGCGAATACCTCGCGCAGTAGATGGTTGATAGCGGGATCGACGCTGGATTCGCCGTGGTTGCCGGGGGTCGGAGCATCGCCGAATAAATCCACCCAGAGCATGGCGCGGTGGTCGTGGTCGGCGGCGAGCAAAGCGGGCAACTCGGATACAGCCATATCGGCACGCGCTGGCTGGGCATGGGCTTTATGCAGTATACGGATCATGCAATCTCCTGAGTTTAATGAGAAGAAGACGCTTCAATTCGGTCACTAAAACACCAAAACTCCGGGAGAGAGGTTGTATAGTCTTCCCAATTGATATCCAGACATGCATTATGCAGTGGACTCTTGAAAAGCGGCATATCGAGTATCTGGGAGTTGAAAGAAGGATCGAACTTTTGCTATTTGTTGTTGCAATAGCTTTAGAGCAGAATGGATTCTTCGATTTAAGTCA
>NZ_CBTK010000126.1 GCF_000531125.1 Candidatus Contendobacter odensis Run_B_J11
TCAATACCCTATCGTAAGTTGGCATCAAAATTATAATTAAATCTATAGAGAAATGGTATAACATTATTGGCCGTGTCACCGGCGGGCAGTCTTCATTCATTGACGGCACGATTCGCTCGACCATTCCGGGGGCGAATCTGTATCTGCTCAATCCAGCCGGAGTCCTGTTCGGGGAACATGCCACGCTGGATGTGCCCGGTTCGGTGCATGTCAGCACGGCGGATGACGTGCGGCTGAGCGACGGTGGCCGGTTTGACGCTCGCAGTCCGGCCAACAGTGTGCTGACCGTTGCGCCGGTTGCGGCCTTCGGCTTTTTGGGCGACATGCCGGGCAAGATCACCGCAACCGGCAGTTTCCTGCAAGTACCCGAAGGGCAAACCCTGTCCTTGATCGGCGGCGATATCAGCTTGAGCAACGCCACGCTGTACGCCCCGGCCGGACGGATCAACCTGGCGGCGGTCGGCTCGGCGGGCGAGGTGCTGCCGACGGATACCGATTTAGCGATGCCGGGCTTTTCCCGGCTGGGCGCGATTTCGGTGGAACGCACGGCGACGGAACGCCGAAAAGTGGGCGAGGCAGAGCTGGGCGATATAGACGCCAGTGGCCAGAGCGGCGGCGCGATCTTCATTCGTGGTGGGCAATTCGTAGCGCAAGGCCGGTCGCTGACGCAAGCCAACACTACCGGTGATCAGGATGGGCGCGGCATCAGCATTGCCGTGGATCGTCTCGCGTTGAGCGGCGGCAGCCGCATCCAGTCCAACACTTCCGGCACCGGACGCGGGGGTGATATCAATGTCACTGCCACCGAAGAGGTGACGATAGACGGCGCCTACTTCGACGCCGGAGAGGAAAGCCTTAGACCCTCCGGGTTGACCACCGATGCCCTGTCAGACTCCAGCCAAGCCGGTAATATCACCCTCAGCACCACTCGCCTGTCGTTGACCGGCGGTGGCGCGATTACCTCGGTCGGGCGAACCGACAACGGTGATAGCCGCGCCGGTAATCTGAACATCACCGCCACCGAATCGATAGCGATAGACGCGATTAACCCGGATTATGTCGGTAATGTGGACATAACGGGTCTATCCACTGCGGCTCCATACTACGCCGGCGATATCACGATCAAGACCGCCCGCTTGTCCTTAATGGGCGGCGGCGCAATCTCCTCGTTCACTTGGGGCAATAGCGATGCCATCGTGCGGGGCGGCGATATCAACATTACTGCCACTGAATTTATTACCATTGATGGCCCGAATTCGAATCTACTTGCGGATAATTATGGACCTATCACCAGCCCCGGCGCTGGATCTGGCAACGCCGGCAATATCACCCTGAATACCGCCCGCTTGTCGTTGACAGGAGGCGGCGTTATTACCTCCACCAGTTATGGCGTTGGGCGCGGCGGTAATCTTAATGTCACCACTACCGATTCAGTCATCATCGCGGGTTACGGCGATGACCCTAAAACTGGCTACCACTTTATATCGGGACTGAATACGGCGGGTTACGAGCAATCCAGCGATGCCGGTACTATCACGCTGACTACCGGAAACCTGTTGATCGACGGCGGCGACATTGTCGCCAGTTCCCTGCTGGCTTCCGGCGGCAACATCACTGTCAACGCTGACCATCTCAAACTGATCAACGGTGCTGAAATCAGCTCCTCGGTATTCGGCAACGAATTGAGCAAGGGCGGCAACGTCACCCTCAATAGCACCAACATCATTGCGCTGAACGGTGGCAGTATCACCGCGAAAGCCCAGCAGGGCAAAGGCGGCAATATCCTGGTCAATGCTGACGTGTTCCTGCACGACGCCGCCAACGTTGGCGACATACTCAACGCCTCGTCGCAAGTCATCGGCAACGACGGCACGGTGCGAAACAATGCCCCCACCACTGACCTCAGCGGCAGCTTGACGGTGTTGCCGGCCAACTATCTCGACGCCGCCACGCCACTCAGTCGGCGCTGCGGAGAGGGCGACCCGGACGCCCGCAGTCGTTTCACCGTGCAAGGGCGAGGGGTGTTACCACCCGCGCCGGATGAAGCGTTGCCCGCACCCGCCGGGAAATGTCAACCCGCGCCCGCTGCCCCACCCGCTGCGGCCAAAGCGCTGGAAGCCCTCCATACCGCCGCATCCGATCCGCTATTGGCCCGCTTCGGAGGCCGCTAATGCCCCGCTCCACGTCCCAAACCTTTTGTTCCCTCCTGCTCGTCAGCCTGCTGGCCGTGGTGCCGCTCGCATCGTCGGCGGTCACTGAGGAAACCTTGAATCAACCAGCCGCCGCTGCTCTGCAACGCGGTCAGTTCGAGCAAGCGGTGCGCTACGGGCAAGCCGCCAGCGCCGCTGCTACCCAATCCGGCGACCTCGCCCAACAGATTGACGCTCTGCTGCAACTGGCTGACGCCTATCAGGCGCTGGGCCACTACCGCCATGCCCTTGCTGCCGTGCGCACTGCCGAGCCGCTAGCCGAGTCTCTCGCTGACCCCGTTCGTAATGCGGCTGTCGCCGGAGCGCTGGGCAAAATTCTGTGGCTGACCGGCGCGACGGATGACGCCCGCCGATCATTGGCAAGCAGCGTCACGCTGGCCCGCCAGGCCCATGCGCCGCAAATCGCCGCTGCCAGCCTGAACCATCTCGGCAATCTGGCCGCCGAACAGGGCGACCCCCACGCCGCCCGCGTTGCCTATCAGGACAGCCTGACGCTGGCCCGGCAAGCGCAGGACCCGGCGCTCACCGTGACGGTGCTGATTAATGCCACCCGTCTCGCTGCCAAGGAACACGATCCGCACCCCGCAGAAACACTGCTGGCCGAGGCCACCGGTTTAGTGCAAACCCTGCCCGCCAGTCACGACAAGGCGTATCACCTGCTCGCCATGGGTCAACTGCGCCGCACCCTGCTTGGCGTTTCGACTTCGCAACGCACTCAGGCTGCGCAGGATGACTTCACCGCCGCCGCAACCCTCGCCCGGCAACTGAATGATCAGCGCAGCCTGTCCTACGCCCTCGGTTATCAGGCCCAGTTGCAACAGGAGGGTCGCCATCCCGCCGAGGCGCTGACGCAGTACCGGCAAGCGGTGTTTGCCGCCCAGCAGGTCGAGGCGCCGGAATTGCTCTACCGCTGGCAATGGCCGATTGGCCGCTTGCTCAAGGCGCAGGGCGACCGCGACGGCGCAATTCTGGCTTATCAGCAGGCCGTGGCGAATTTGCAGGCCATTCGCCAGGATTTCGCGCCGGGCCGAACCGGCGGTTCGATTTCATTTCCGGCCAGCGTCGGCGACGTCTACCTTGAACTGGCCGATTTGCTGCTGCAACGCGCCGCCCAACAAGTCCCTTCCGCCGCCCGCGAAACCGATTTGCTGGCCGCCCGCGATACGATGGAGGCGCTGAAAACCGCCGAGGTCAAGGATTACTTTCAGGATGAATGCGTGACGGCGCTGCAATCACGGATCACCACGCTGGATCGTCCGCCGCCGCACACGGCGGTGGTTTACCCGATCCTGCTGCCCGACCGGCTGGAACTGCTGCTCCAATCACCCCAAGGCATCCAGCAGATCACGGTGCCGGTAGACCGCGAGACTTTCATCGCCACTGTTCGCGAGTTCCGGCGCTCTCTGGAAAAGCGCACCAGCCGCGAGTATCTGCCGCCGGCGCAACAGTTGTACGGCTGGCTGATTCGGCCCTTGCAAGGTCGATTGGACACCCAGCAGATCGAGACGCTGGTGATCGTGCCGGACGGGCCGTTGCGTACCATTCCTATGGCAGCCCTGCACGACGGCCAGAACTTTCTCATCCGCGACTACGCTATCGCCACCACGCCGGGATTGACCCTGACCGATTTGCGCCCGATTCCGCGCCAGAAGATTCAACCGCTATTGAATGGCCTGACCGAGGCCCGACAGGGTTTTCCGCCGCTGGACTATGTGCAGAAGGAATTGGCCGCCATTCATGCCGTGTATGGCGGCAAGGTATTGGAGAACGAGAATTACCGCCTGGCGAATATGCAACAGGAATTGAAAGAAACGGCTTATTCCATCGTTCATATCGCCTCGCACGGCCAGTTCGCCAGCGACGTGCGTAATACGTTCCTGCTGACTTTCGATGACAAGCTGACGATGGATCGGCTGGAGCGCTTCATGAGCCTCAGCCAGTACCGCGATCAGCCGGTGGAACTGCTGACCCTGAGCGCCTGCCAGACCGCTGCTGGTGACGACCGCGCCGCGCTGGGTTTGGCCGGCGTCGCGGTCAAGGCCGGTGCTCGCAGTGCTTTGGCGACCTTGTGGTTCATTAACGATCAAGCGTCGTCGCTGCTGGTAACGGAGTTCTACCGGCAGTTGCAAAACCCGAATCAGTCCAAGGCCAAGGCGTTGCAACAGGCGCAACTGCAATTACTGTCGGATCGCCGCTATCAGCATCCCGGTTATTGGTCGCCGTTTCTGCTCATTGGGAATTGGCTGTAATGGAATCTCACTCCTCTCTGGCCTACGGTTTCAAACTATGCTGATGCTACGTGCCACCCCTCCTTGTTCAATGCGGGGAAAACTACCTTACGCTGGCATCAACAAACTTGCAGGAAACGCCATGCAGACCTTAGAGCAACAAATCAGCCGCCCGCACGAAAGCGTAAAATCAGTTGGAGCGACACCCCGCTCTACGGCTTATGGCAAGACCGCGAAGAGATGGCAGACCCAGCAGCCTATGTCCGCCATCTGCGGAGGCCACGCTTTTGATTCTGGTGGATACCGACGTATTGATTTGGATTACGCGAAAAGACCCGCAAGCCAGCGCGTTCGGACAGCTTCGATGATGATCTCGCCATTTCCGATGTGACCTATTAAGGAAAAGATCATGCTGTATCCCAAGCATTGGGTATTCATTAGTCTGGGGACGTTGCTGGCCTTCGCCGCCCACGGCGCAGTAACCACGGACGGGTCGTTGGGCCATGCCGGTTCCCTGTCAGGCCCAAATTATCAGATTACGCCTGACTTGGGCCAACAACGCGGCGGCAACCTGTTCCACAGCTTCGGCCAGTTCTCCATCAAAACCGGCGAAAGCGCCACCTTCAGCGGCCCCAATTCCGTCAGCAACATCATCGGCCGGGTCACGGGTGGCGCGGCGTCGCTGATTGACGGCACGATTCGCTCGACCATTCCGGGGGCGAATCTGTATCTGCTCAATCCAGCCGGAGTCCTGTTCGGGGAACACGCCACGCTGGATGTGCCCGGTTCGATGCATATCAGCACGGCGGATTACGTGCGCCTCAGCGACGGTGGCCGGTTTGACGCTCGCAGTCCGGCCAACAGTGTGCTGACCGTTGCGCCGGTTGCGGCCTTCGGCTTTTTGGGCGACACGCCGGGGAAGATCGAGGTCAACGGGAGTTTCCTGCCAGTCCCGGAAGGGCAGACACTCTCCTTGATTGGCGGCGATATCAGCTTGAGCAATGCCACCCTCTATGCTCCAGCCGGACGGATCACTCTGGCGGCGGTCGGCTCGGCGGGCGAGGTGCTGCCGACGGATACCGATTTAGCGATGCCGGGCTTTTCGCGGCTGGGCGCGATCTCGGTGGAACACACGGCGACGGAACGCCGAAAAGTTGGCGAGGCAGAGCTGGGCGATATAGACGCCAGCGGCCAGAGCGGCGGCGCGATCTTCATTCGTGGTGGGCAATTCGTAGCACAAGGCCGGTCGCTGACTCAGGCCAACACTACCGGTGATCAGGATGGACGCGGCATCAGCATTGCCGTGGATCGCCTCGCGTTGAGCGGCGGCAGCCGCATCCAGTCCAACACTTCTGGCACCGGACGTGGGGGTAATATCAATGTCACTGCCACCGAGGAGGTCATGATTGAAGGCGCCTACTTTGACGCTGACGCTAAAAGGCTCAGACCCTCCGGGTTGATCGCCGATGCGCTATCGGACTCCAGCGATGCCGGCAATATCACCCTCAGCACCACCCGCCTGACCTTGACCCGGGGCGGCGCGATTACCTCCATCGTATGGGATGGCAACGGTCGCAGCGGCGATCTCAACATCACCGCTGCCGAGTCCATAAACATAGACGCGATCAACCCCGACTTCGTCGGCAACGTCGATCTTCTTGGCTTGTCCAGCACCGCTGCACACTATGCCGGCGAGATCCACGTCTCAACCGCCCGCCTGACCTTAATCGGCGGTGGTGCGATTAACACCTTCACTTGGGGCGACGGTGCCGGGCGGGGCGGCGATATCCACATCACCGCCAGCGAATCCGTAACCATGGCGGGTCCTCAATCGCTTGTACTCGCAGATATCTATGGAAGTGGCAGTGCGGGCAATGCCGGTGACATCACCCTCACCACGGCTCGCTTGTCCTTAACCGGTGGTGCCGAGATTTCTTCCAGCATCTGGGGTGCCGGACGCGGCGGCAACATCGACATCACCGCCGGCGAGTCGGTCATCATCGACGGTTCCGGTTATGACGCGCCTTCCGGCTTCCATTTTTTATCAGGGCTGTTCACCAGTGGCTATGAAACGTCTACCGGCGATGCCGGCAGCATTCGTCTCAACACCGGCCACCTGACTTTAACCGGAGGCGGCCAGATTGCCTCGCTCGCCATGAACACCGGTCGCGGGGGTGATTTGAACCTTACTGTGACGGAGGCGGCAATCATAGGATCTGATGCAGTCATCAGCGTGACATCCAATACCAGCAATGCCGGCAATATCACCCTCACCACCCCGAACCTGTTGATTGACGCTCGCGATGATGCCAGCGGCGGTGGGGGCAATATTGCTGATATTGCTGGTATTTTCGCCAGTTCCCTACTGGCTTCCGGCGGTAATATCACCCTCAATGCCGACCATCTCAAGCTGATCAACGATGCTGAAATCAGCTCCTCGGTATCTGGCGACGAATTTAGCAAGGGGGGCAACGTCACCCTCAATAGCACCAACATCGTTGCGCTGAACGGCGGCAACATCACCGCGAAAGCTCAGCAGGGCAAAGGCGGCAACATCACTGTCAATGCCGCCGTGCTTTTGCATAACGCCACCGACGTAAAAGATGTCCTCAACGCCTCGTCGCAAGTCATTGGCAACGACGGCACGGTGCAAAACAATGCCCCCACCACTGACCTCAGCGGTAGCCTGACGGTGCTGCCGGCCAACTACCTCGACGCCGCCACGCCACTCAGTCGGCGCTGCGGAGAGGGCGACCTGGACGCTCGTAGCCGTTTCATCGTGCAAGGACGAGGGGCGTTACCGCTCGCCCCCGACGAACCAGCCGCCGCCCGGGTTAGCAGTTGTCGCTCCGAATTCCCAACTCTTGCCAGCACTACGCCGCCTGCACTGTTAGCAACCGTCACGCCGAACTTCGACGATCAATGATGCTTGGAAAAACCACTGTTTCAGGAGATTCCCACCATGAACGCTATCCATTCCAACCTGCTGATCGGTTTAGCTCTGGCGCTGTCCATGGTCGCCATGCCCGCCATCATCCAAGCCCAATCCACCCCACCGGCTGCGGTGACTCCTCCGCTGACTGCGACTCAGGCCCCGGTTTATAAGCCGCCGATGCTGGGCGCTCCCGCTACCCGAGTCGGCGGCGCCAGTCGGGGCACCCAGGACAGTGGGCTGATTCTCAGCGTGCTGGCTCCCGAAAGCACCGGCCTGACCAGCCGCGCCCAACCTACGTTGTACTGGTACATTTCCAAAGCTTTGTCCGCGCCGCTGGAATTCACCCTGAACGATGATCACTCGATCAAACCGCTGATAGAGATAAAGGTGAACGCTTCCCAACCGGGCATTCACGCCCTGCGGCTTAACTACCCGCTCAAACCGGAAGTAGAGTATCAATGGTCACTCGCCGCCGTGGCCGACCCCGACCAGCGCGCCGGCGACACCCTTGCCAGCGGCACGATCAAGCAGCTTCAACCATCCGCGCCGCTTACCGCCCAATTGAAACAAGCCAGCCTGCGGGAGCAGCCATTTCGGTACGCCCAGGAAGGCTTCTGGTACGATGCCATTGCTACGTTGTCTGAGCAGATTGACGCCCATCCGGCGGATCGCGGTTTGCGGGAACAACGGGCCGCGCTGTTGGAACAGGAGGGATTGAAAACCGCTGCCGCCTATGATCGGGAAGTGAGACCTTGAGTTGAACCACGGTATCAAGGATCAGCGCTACGGTAGCGGTGTAAAAACGTGGGCGACCTATTTTCAGATGCAGCATTTTATCCCGAGGGAATGCACAGCCAAGATTTTTGAAGACTTGGTAGTTACAAATAGTCAAAGCAAATTGGCAATTTAAAACTGAAGATGTACGAATTAGACTAAGAAGACTATATCCATCATTTAAAGATTGACTGAGTACCAGGAGGTGGCGTATGGCAACGAAACTATCTAATCGTTTAAACAGCGAGTAAGCGATCTGTACTCCCCAACCCGGGGACACTTGCCACAATGAAATGAGGTGATCATCCACATGCTACCGCAGACCATTCCCGAATCCAGCTATCTGATGCGAATGGCCGACGGGACCATCAAGCAGGTCAACCCGTTTACTGGGACGGAAGTGTGGACTGTCCCCGGACGGGGCAACCGGCCGCTGGGAGCAAACTTGCCCCCACCTAACCCTCTCGATCCGTCCCAGATGGATGCCCACTGCGCATTTTGCGCCCGGCGCTACCTGGATACCCCACCTGAGAAGGCGCGGCTGGTCAAGACTGGGAATAAATACACCACCCTGCGCCATCTTCAGGTGGACGAGCTGTCCGACACCGTGGCCGAATTTCGCCGTGTCCCTAACCTGTTCGAGATTGTTTCTTTCGACTACTGGCAAAAGAATTTTGGTTACCGGCTCCCGGATGCCATCGAGTTGCATAAGCGTCACTATCTGGCCTCGGTCGCCGGCCGCCAACATGTCCTCAGAATGTCGGAACAGCGGTTGAAAGCCGCCGGGATCGATGAATCCGCCTGGGATCGGATGTCCCTGGACGAGCGGTTACAGTTCGCTAACGCCTTCTTTGGCGGTGGCCATGAGGTGATTGTCGCCCGACGCCATTTCGTCGACGGCGCCACTCACGACAACCAACTGGCGTCTTCTGGAACCCTGACCCCGGAAGAACACTACCAATACCTGCGCTTTACCATTGACGCCACTCGTGACATCTATCTCAATAACCGCTATGTCCGCTATGTGACGGTGTTCCAGAACTGGCTAAAGCCGGCTGGTGCGTCCTTCGATCATCTCCACAAGCAACTGGTGGCTATTGACGAGCGTGGGGTTCTGAACGAAATGGAACTGCAGCGGGTCCGGGTCAACCCCAATCTCTACAACGAAGCCGCCGTCAATTTCGCCGCCTACCGCAACCTGGTGGTGGCCGAAAACGATCACGCCATCGCCTATGCCGGCTTCGGCCATCGTTATCCCACTCTGGAAATCTTCTCCAAGAGTGAGCGCAGCCAACCCTGGAACCACTCGCCGGACGAATTGCGCGGCATGTCCGATCTGGTTCATGCCTGCCACGCCGCAACCGGGACCGAGATTCCCTGCAATGAGGAATGGTCATACAAGCCACCCGATGTGGATGTGCCCATGCCGTGGCGGGTACTGATCAAGTGGCGGATATCCACTCCCGCCGGGTTCGAAGGCGGAACCAAGATCTATGTTAATACTCTCGATCCGGAAACCCTGCGCGACCGGGTGGTGCCGCGGCTGTTCCAGCTCAAGAACGAGGGCCGGATCGCGCCGATGAAGATCGCTTTCGAGTGCGCCTGCGTACCTAACTGCCTGCGGTATAACCCTGCGGTGCGGCAGCAGGAATCCCCCCATCCCGAATTCCCGCCATTATCGGATGGGCGAAATCGGGAGGGGTGACCGGAACAGATGGTAGGCTCAGGCTATGCCACTCTCGAACGCTCCTATTTTTGGTGGAAACGTGACATGGGCTTCCATCCCGTGCTGTGTCGTGGGTCGGTTGAGGAATTTTTCTGTTTGAAATTTATACGCTGGTAGCATCGGTTTTCTTTGCTGGAATTCGTTATGAACGTGCTGATCGTTGACGATGAACCCCCTGCTCGCGACCGGCTGCGCGACCTGCTCAACCGTCTTCCCGATTACCAACCGTGTGGCGAAGCCAGCAACGGCGCGGAAGCGTTACGGCTCGCGATCAGCGTACAACCCGACATTGTGTTGCTGGATATCCAGATGCCAGGCTTGGACGGATTGGAAACGGCTCGCCGGCTTGCTTTGCTCCCCCAACCGCCTGCCGTCATCTTCGTCACCGCCTATAGTAAACACGCACTGGAAGCCTTCGACACTCACGCCGTCGCTTATCTACTTAAGCCGGTGCGGCTGGAACGGCTGGAGCAAGCACTGGTCAGCGCCTGCCACATCAATCGGGCGCAACTGTCTAACTTGGCTGCGGTACACACCGAAGCGGGCCGTACTCATGTCTGCGCCCGTCTCGGCCAGCGACTGGCATTGATTCCACTGGCGGACGTGTTCTATTTCCAGGCGGATCAGAAATACGTCACGGTCCGTCACCGTCATGGCGAGGCGCTGATTGAGGAATCACTGAAAACGCTGGAACAGGAAATCGGAAGTCGGGGCGTGCGGGTGCATCGCAACGCGCTGGCGATGGCGGCACAAGTAGCCGGTCTGGAGAAGGCGCCGGACGGCGGCTGTGCTTTGAGCTTCCACGATATTCCTGACCGACTGGAGGTCAGCCGCCGTCACCTTCCCGCGATCCGCTTGTTTCTACGAGATATTTGATGGTGGATCGGGCACTCAGATTTTAAGCTAACAACGCCAACCTTGTTTCTCAAGGGCAAGTTAGCTATAATTTATGCCCTTAATTTCCCCAGCCGGGATAGCTCAGTTGGTAGAGCAGCTGATTCGTAATTAGCAGGTCGGAGGTTCGACTCCTCTTTCCGGCACCAGATAAAACAAGGGCTTATCGAGTTTAACCGATAAGCCTTTTTTGATTATTACTATGGGTAATATCAATTCCCATCAGGTTTAGCGATTTCGCAGTCTGTGGGTCGGGCTTCAGCCTAACTCTTTAATCTTTTAAGCGAAAAGAGTCAGGCTGAAGCCCGACCCACAAACGGTTTTGCTTTGCTAAACGGGGAGTTCACCACCATCCGTCTTGAGCGACCCGCTCTACAAGAACCCTCGAAGAACATCAAAAAGGCGCTTATCGCGCCTTTTTGATGACCGCCGCTGACTCAAAATCAGGTGTTTATCTTATGCAGAGCGCGACCGTGGACGGACAAAGCTGCCTCGTGCATCGCCTCATACAGAGTCGGATGGCCGTGGATAGTCCGTGCCAGATCCTCGCTGCTGGCATTGAATTCCATCGCCAGCACTGCCTCTTGCACCAGCTCCGATGCGAACGGACCGATAATATGGCAGCCCAGCAGGGTGTCGGTTTCGGCATGAGCCAACAGCTTGACCATGCCGTTGGCGTGATCCATCGCTTTGGCACGACCATTGGCACTGAAGGGGAAAGAGCCGATTTTGTACGGGATGCCCTCAGCTTTCAGCGCCTGTTCGGTCTTGCCCACCCAAGCGATTTCCGGGCTGGTGTAGATCACCCACGGAATCGTGTCGTAATTCAGATGACCGGGCTGGCCGGCGATGATCTCGGCCACCATGACACCCTCCTCGGAACCCTTATGCGCCAGCATCGGCCCGCGCACCACATCACCCACCGCGTATACCCCCGGCAGGTTGGTCGCGCAATGCTCATCCACATGGATGTAGCCGCGTTCGCCGAACAGCAAACCGGATTCGGGTGCAGCAACATCATCGGTATTGGGCCGCCGCCCCACTGAGACCAGCAGTTTTTCGACCATGATCTCGTGATCGCCGTCCTTGTCCTTGAAATGCACCTCGACGCCATTAGCGGTCTTCCGGGTCGCGATGACCCGGGCACCCATGTGAATATCCATTCCCTGTTTCCTGAACTGACGCAGGGCATCGCGGGCGATCTGCTGATCCACTAGCGACAGAAAATCCTCGACCGCTTCCAGCACAATGACTTTGGATCCCAACCGGCTCCATACGCTGCCCAGTTCCAGACCGATTACGCCGGCACCGATCACGCCCAGCGTCGCCGGCACCTGGCGGAAATCCAAAGCACCGGTCGAATCCACAATCAGCCCCTCGGCGTTGTCTACCGGCGCTGCGCCAATATCAATCGGCCGGGAGCCGGTGGCGATGATGACGTTATCGGCGCTCACCACATCCACCACACCGTCATGGCCGGTGATTTCAACCTGCCGATTAGCCAGCAGCTTGCCGTGGCCCTGTAGCCACTCCACCCCGTTGGCCTTGAACAGGGCACTAATGCCGTTGGTCAGTTGCAGCACGATGTCTTCCTTGCGCGCCATCATCTGGTCGAGATCCAGTCGAACCCCCTCAACGTGGATGCCGTGGTTGGCAATGCCGTCCTTGATATGATGATACTGTTCAGAGGATTCGAGCAGGGTCTTGGATGGGATACAGCCCACGTTCAGACAGGTGCCGCCCAGCGCCGGATCGCCCTTGAAGTTGATCCATTTCTCCACGCAGGCGGTTTCCAGCCCAAGCTGCGCGCAGCGGATCGCCGCCACATAACCGGCGGGACCGCCGCCAATGACGACTACATCGTAAGTCTTGGCCATGCTGATACCCTGGAGTGCTTGGTGAGAGAGGAGGAGTTCAGACGCTGAGAACCAGCCGCGCCGGGTCTTCAATACATTCCTTGACCGTGACCAGGAACGTCACTGCCTCGCGCCCGTCAATGATGCGGTGATCATAGGAATGCGCCACATACATCATCGGCCGGATCACCACCTGACCGTTCTCCGCCACCGGTCGATCCTTGGTCGCGTGCATCCCAAGGATGCCGCTCTGCGGCGGATTGAGGATCGGGGTGGACATCAGCGAACCGAACACCCCGCCGTTGGTAATGGTGAAGGTGCCGCCGGTCATCTCCTCAACCGTCAGCGAGCCGTCTTTGGCTTTCTGGCCGAATCCGCCAATGGTGCGCTCAATCTCGGCCAGACTCATCTGGTCAGCGTCGCGCAGGATCGGCACCACCAGCCCGCGTGGTGAGGACACCGCGACGCCAATGTCGTAGTAGCTGTGGTAAATAATGTCGTTGCCGTCAATCGAGCCGTTGACCGCCGGATAGCGCTTGAGCGCCTCGACCACTGCCTTGACGAAGAAACCCATAAAGCCCAGCCGCACCCCATGCTTTTTCTCAAACTCATCCTTGTAACGGGCGCGCAGATCCATCACCGGCTTCATGTTGATCTCGTTAAACGTGGTCAACATCGCGGTGGTGTTCTTGGCCATCAGCAGCCGCTCGGCGACGCGGGCGCGCAACCGGGTCATCGGCACCCGCTGTTCCAGCCGGCCCAGTGCATCAGGCGCGACCGTGTTCATGTGGATATTGACCCCTCCTCGATTTCCAAGAATGTCCAGGTG
>NZ_CBTK010000127.1 GCF_000531125.1 Candidatus Contendobacter odensis Run_B_J11
ATCCCTCGGTAGAAGTTCATTTCTGCGGAGGGTGCCATGAAACGACAATGGGGGATTCGCCGGCGGACGATGGCGTCAACGGACGGCCAGCAGCGATGGGATCGAGCTTACCAATGGCTGCTGGAGTGGAGCCGACACGCGACGGACCCGACCGTTTCACCCCGGAAGGAGACCCCTGATGCGAGCGGCCGTGTAGGTTCGGGTATCCACCCCGAAGCCAGTCCACCCGCAGACCCTGGAGCAGCCGTTGGAACGCTTGCGCGATCCTCTGCGGGAACAGGGTCTGACTCTTGAGGAGTCCTTGATTTTCCGCGATGACGGCTATAGCGGGAGCCGGCTCAACCGGCCGGGCCTAGACCGATTACGGGATGCGATTCGGGAGCGCCGGCTCGACCAGGTAGTCCTGACCGCTCCGGATCGCCTGGCGCGTAACGATGTCCACCAGGTACTGTTGCTTGAGGAATTCGAGCAGGATGGGTGCCAGGTCCAATTCCTGGACCGCCCCATGAGCCAGGATCCACACGACCCATTATGGCTGCAAATTCGCGGGGCGGTAGCCGACTACGAACGCACGCTGATCACCGAGCGCATGCGGCGGGCCGCTTGGCCAAACTGCGGGCTGGGATCGTGTTGCCATGGACGCACGCGCCCTACGGCTACTGTCCGCATCCCGATCGGCCGCGCGATCCCTGCGGGTTGACGCTGGACCCCGGCGCGGCGGCGGCGGTCTCGGAAATCTTCGCCCGCTCTCTGGAACCGGGGGTCGGTCTACTCCAGGTCGCGCGTCTGCTGCGGGATCGCCAGATACCCTCGCCCACCGGCAAGACCTTCTGGGGCCTGGCCACCGTGCGCGGGATTCTCACCCATCCGGTTGTACACCGGCCAGGTCTACGCGGGCCGGACTCGCTATCGTCCGGCCCGTATCCGGCGCTCGGCCACTCCTCCGATAGGCCGGCCCCAGGATACCGCCATCGCGGCACCCTCGGCGGAGTGGATTCCGGTGGCGACCGTGCCCGCGATCGTGAGCCAGGACGAGTTCGACCGGGTCCAAAGCAAACTCGCGAAGAACCGCACCTTCGCGCGCCGCCACAATACCGTC
>NZ_CBTK010000128.1 GCF_000531125.1 Candidatus Contendobacter odensis Run_B_J11
GATTACAAATTAGAAAATTATATCCTAAAGTTAACAGCAATTGCTATGCCGAACACTATTGCCGTTAGCCCTTCGTCGACAAAGCGTTGGCGGATCCGATGCACACTCGCAATGCCGAGGTGGAGGGTCACAGCGATCTCCGCGTCGGTCGCCCCAGTGGCAGCTTGTAGTAAGACATGGGCACGCGCGACCCGGCGTGCCATCGTTTTACCTTTGCCGATGACCTCATGCAGGTAGCCCTGCTCATCATCAGTGAGGTCAACCAAGTCTTTGTGGGCCATGGGGTTTCCTCCGGTTGACCCCACTATAGGTTATCACCCCAACCTATCAAAACTTGGCTCAATATGGATTCCGGTCAGTTCGCTGTGTTATGTGACCAGCAGTTCCAAAAGGGGTCTGAGCAGACCTTTACCCCGGATGCGGGAGTTATGTACGAACGGAAAGAAACCCAAGTAGAGCGGCAGTTTCTCTTGTGAGATTCCTCGATGGGGCCGCAACCAGGAACGCAGCAGCGACCAGAAACCCTCGGCGGTATTGACATGAATCTCATGGAAACCATCCCCATCGTCATCGCGGGCGTATTCACCCCGGCTGTGGCAAACCGTATGAGGGTTAAAGCCCCAATCCTTCAATGGGTTATAGATGGCATATTCATCGGTATGGTGCGACGTGATGTTATTTATGTAATTGTTCTACTAGGGTAAAATCCTTGATAGAACCTGCTGTTCCCTCAGCAGTAGCCTACCGCCACATGCGGCCTTGGTAACGAGACGGTGTGAAGCTGGCGGGACAAAGTAACCCATACCCGAAAGGGTTAAGCTGAATCCGTGAGGATGAAGCGTATCTACAAGCATAATGTGGAAGGGGGCTAGGCTTGGGTGGTATGGCTAACGTAAGTGAACTGTCGATAAATTCCGTTAAGAATGACAAGCCAAATAATGCTGATAGGCTTGAGCCAAAATGGCAAGTGGTAGGTTAGCTCTTTCATACCTAGAGCTACGGGGACACAAGACCACCGGAAGATAGACAGAGCCTAACCCATCTCAGTTACACAGATGAAACACGGTAAGCCCGATAAGTTTTCCTTCTCGCCAGCAATGGCAGGCCGACCGCAAGGAAGGTTGATAGAAGGCGGGTAAAGGAATACGGAGAAAGCGAAGGCTGCCTTGTAATGAGACGGATAGGGGTTGAGTCGAAAGGCAACATCACCCTAGCTGGCAACGGCGCAGACTTCCGTTATGGTCTCATATCACGAGCGAGTAGGTAGAACCTTTACAGGAGGGCAGGCAAATGATTACTTGTACAGTAAGTGCGGCCTCCGGCTTGGAGTTGAGTTGGCACAGGATTAACTGGGCTGAATGTCACCAACAAGTCAGAAGGCTGCAAGCGCGTATCGTGAAGGCAACGCAGGAAGGCCGCTGGAACAAGGTGAAAGCCTTGCAATGGCTGCTAACCCATTCGTGGAGTGGCAGAGTCATCGCCGTAAAACGAGTGACGGAAAACCAAGGTAAGAAAACGCCAGGAGTTGACCAAGAAACATGGTCAACCCCGAACGCCAAATTTCAAGCCGTGTTGTCGATAAGGAGGCGGGGATACAAGCCTGCACCTCTGAGACGGGTTTTAATACCCAAAAGCAACGGGAAGTCAAGGCCGCTTGGAATACCGACCATGAAGGATAGGGCGATGCAGGCACTTCACCTGCTCGCGCTAGACCCGGTATCGGAAACAACGGCGGATAACAACTCGTATGGATTTAGACCAGAAAGGTCCACGGCGGACGCAAGAGAACAAGGCTTCACAGCACTATCAAGAAACTGGAGTCCGCAATGGATACTGGAAGGTGACATCAAAGGTTGCTTGGATGCTGCTTCATAATACCCCCAAGTTTATGAGGAAAGGTTAAATAGGTCGGGGTGGTTATCTACCGCCTTGATTCGCAGCCCTTTTCTGCGCCCACAGCAGACATGGACGGCATCGAGTTCGCCGCGCTTGACACGCTGCAACACGGTTTGCCGCGATACACCAAGCGATTGGGTGGCCTCTTGCATTACGACATAACCTTCGGGCGCTTCCTCGACAAATTGGCGCCGCAGGTCATCGGTCAAACGAATCTGCCAGGGCGCACCGGGTGTGACCTGCTCGCCGGCGACGAAGCCCTCGTTGACCCAGCGATGCAGGGTGGAGGGGGCCAGGTTGAGGGCGTTGGCGGCTTGTTGGATGCTGAGAAGTTCGCCCTCCGGGCCTTCCGGCTGCGGCTCAAAGCGCGGGATGTGCCAATGTCGCCGGGTGTTACCCACGAGGTTGGCGGTAAAGCGCAGGCCTCGTGCGGTGGTTCGCCCCTGCCGGTTGAGGATGCCGGCGATGACGTCATCGGGATAGTGAACCGCCAAACGACGCAGGAGTACCAGGGTATCTTCGTCGGTGCGCACGGTAGCGGGTCGAGAGCGCGGCAAGCTGACCTCGAGTTCGGTGAGCCGGCCGCCACGCCAGCGCAGGGTCAGATGCGCTCGGTATTCGTTGCGGAAGACCGCGATGATGACTTCTTCCAGCAGGGCGCGCAGGAGTTCCTTTTGGTCGCGGCGCGTGGTCGTGGGAGCAAACCAAACTGGCTTGAGATCGCGACCGAGCGCCAGTAGGGCGTTGCGTTCGCTGGAGGTTAGCGCGACCGGGCGCTGCTGTTGGCGGCGGGTCAGTTCGACCTGGGCCTCATCGAGCGCCCGCAAGCGCTGCTCCCATTCGGTTTCGAGACCACGGGCCACCAGGCGATTTTCGGGCTCGACGGCGCGATAGCGGCGTTCGGCCTTGTCGGCTTCATAGCGCGCCCGTTCTACGGCGAGCCGCCACTGCGTGAGGGCGGTATCGTGATCGGCTTCGAGTTGTTGCGCGGCGAGGAGAGCCGCTTGCATGCCCGCGGGTTCGAGGGCTTGAAGAAAAGCCTGAGTCACCGCCTCGTCGATTTGCAGGCCGCCCACGTTGAGGCAGTAGACCCCTCGTCCGCCGACGATGTCTTTGCCGGCGCAGTGATAACCGGGGATGCTGGTGCGCCCGCGATAATGCGTGCGTAAGCGACGGCCGCAATGGCCGCAGGTGGCGAGGCTTTGCAGCAAGGCCGCCCCTTCTCGCAAGGCGCCGCCCACCTGGTGGGGTTGGGGTCGGGTATTGCGGTCGAGCCGCGTTTGATTGGCCGCATACGTGGCCCAATCGATGAAGCCTTCGTGGTGATCGGGGATGAGGACAGCCCACTCCGCTTGCGGGAGATGACGAATCCGTTGCCTGATCTGCCCCTGCGCATCGACATACCGCTCACGCCGGGTTTTACCGTAGCAATAGGCACCGGCATACACCGGATTGGTCAGGATATGGTGGATCGCGGTATACGTCGGCGGAGTCCAGCGAATTTCGTCGGTTTGGTTCAATCGCAGGGGAAAGTTCAGGCCCTCGGCGTGAAACCAGAGCCACACCCGGCGCGCCGAACCCAGTTCGGCAAAACGTTCGAAGACCGAGCGAATGGCGGCGACCACGGCGGCGTGGGGGTGGAAACGCACCTCGCCGTCCTCATCGCCCCAGACGAAGCCGATGGGTAACCCGCGACGCAGTTCGCCGCGGGCGGCCTTGTTGCGGATGCCGCCGTCGAGCCGTGCCCGCAGGATATGGAGTTCGGCTTCGCTCATGGTGCCCTTGAGTCCCAGCACGAGGCGATCATTGAACAGGCCCGGAGGTAGACGCCGTCGGCATCGCCGATCAAGGTATCGGTCATTCCACACAGGTCCAGCAGGCGATACCAGTCGGCATTATTGCGCGCCAGACGCGAGACTTCGAGGCCCAGGACAATGCCGACGTGCCCCAGGGCCACGTCGGCGGTCAATTGGGCAAAGCCGGACCGTTGCGCCGCGCTGGCCCCGGACAGGCCCAGATCCTGGTCGATGATGGTGACCTGGTCCCGCGCCCAACCGAGGGCGATGGCGCGGTCGGCGAGCGCGTATTGACGCGCGGTGGACTCCCGGTTGTGCTCGACCTGAGCTGCGGACGATTGACGAATATAGACCAGGGCGGCCCGGCGCAAGTGAACTGGACTGATTTTGCCGTGATCACTCATGGCGGGGCGCCTCCGGTTTCGTTTCGACTGTGGCGGTCTTGGCGATCAGTTGTGCCAGCTTGCCGAGGACCACGGCGCGTTGCCCGTCGTCGAGATGCTCCCAGATCGCCGGTTTGAGCGGTGGGTTTTCCAGAAAGGGCAGGCTCTTTTGCATGGCGGCGCTCCTCAAAAGGTGATGGACGATTGAGGAGAGCGTCGAGCAGTGAACGGGTGTGGAGCAAGTCGGACAAGGAGCCCAACAGCGTCCCCTGCCCATCGGGAGTGGCCGGGGCGCCTGGGTCCGGGCGCGCCCAGTCCGTCCAATCCGCCGGAATCAGTGACCGGCTCTGGTCGGGCAAGATCAGCAGGAAGTGGAGTTGGCCGTTCCGATGCGTGCGCCGCAGGACTCGAAGGACTCGGCCTTCAAAGGGATGCCCTCGGCGGATAATGGTGACTGCTTCGGAACAGTCTTCGAGATGGGTAGTGTGTGGTGGTTTCCTTTGACCACATCAGTCACAAATGGATGCTGGAGCATGTCCCCACGGACAAAGTAACACTCCAGAAGTGGCTAAGAGGATATCCGGCACATACTTTGCTTATCTCAAGTGGGTACGAGCTTCCTAGCGATGATCAGCGTGCAGGCGAACTGAATCATTGCCAGGTAGTTTTGTGCCTTGCAGAAGTAGCGGGTGCGAATCGCCCGAAAGCCTTTCATCCAAGCAATGGTCCGTTCGACGACCCAGCGGCGGGCGGGCTGAGTCTTCGCGCCGTCGGCCATTTTTTCCTCGCCGATCCGGCGAATGTGCGGGATATAGCCCTGATCCTTTACTTGGGCTTCAACCCGGGCATAGTCGTAGCCCTTGTCCAAGCACAAGTGCTGGGACTGATCGGGGGTCAGCGCAGGGCGCGGCAGGATATCCGCCACCACGGTAGGGGAGACTAACCGGCTGTCGTGGACATTGGCACCGACCAGGACGACCCCGAGCGGAATCCCGCTTTGATCGACATGGCAATGGATTTTGCTGCCGCTTCGTCCCCGGTCGGTCGGATTGCGCCCCAAGCCCTCCTCGGCCAAGCAGAGCAACTGACCCCGCACCGGGGCTTGCACCAACGTCCCATCCATGGCCTGCCATTCCCATTCAATCCCGTGTAAGGCTTGGTATTCTTCAGCCTGTAACCGGAAGATCTCAGCAAACACCCCCGCCTGTACCCACTTCTGGAAGTGTTCATGAATCGTACTTTTAGAACCATAGCAGGCGGGGATCTGACTCCACTGACAGCCCGTTTTGAGCAGGTAGAACATCCCGTTCAAGAGGCACCGGAAATCCATCGGTGGACTACCCCCCGATTTTTTCCGCCGAAAGCGCACCAATAAAGGTTCCACTTTGCTCCAAACCGCATCAGAAATTTCTTGATAGGCCATACCGTCCTCAGTCAGGACCGTGATTGTCTTGTTGACACCCTACCTCATGTTACCCTTTTTTAAGCATATCCTGTGCCGGATGTCCTCTAAAGGCAGGCTACGTCTACAAAGACGAACTCTTCCCAACAACGGCGGGGACGCCACAAGGAGGCATCCTCTCGCCCACGCTGGCAAATTTGACCTTGGATGGATTGGAAGCCGCACTGCGCAATAAATATGGCGTGAACAAGAAAGGGAATCCTGACGGCCACATTGCGGGCGCACACCAAGTCAACTTGGTACGATATGCGGATGACTTCATCATCACGGGCAAGTCGAAAGAACTGCTCGAAAATGAAGTGAAGCCCTTGGTTGAAAAACTCCTAATGGAACGGGGTTTAACACTCTCGGTTGAGAAAACCAAGGTTACGCACATTGAGGAAGGGTTTGACTTTCTCGGATGGAATATCAGGAAATATGACGGAAAGATGTTGATTAAGCCGTCAAAGATGAACGTGAAAGCGTTTTTAGGGAAAATCCGAAAAACCGTAAAGGCAAACAAGATGGCCCAGCAAGAAAACCTGATTGGGTTGCTAAACCCCATGATTCGGGGATGGGCCAACTATAGCTCTCCTATGCAGGTTGTGGAATTTTTAGATACCATTCTATTTTTCTAAAATTAAAAATCTTTTTATTAAGAAACTTAACAAAACAG
>NZ_CBTK010000129.1 GCF_000531125.1 Candidatus Contendobacter odensis Run_B_J11
AAAATCTCAAAGCCCAGAGGAAATCCTGGAATTTGTCGGCGAGGTTGAGGATGACGTTACGAAGGAAATCGAGGCCGTGGCGGAAAAGGGACTTGAGCGGTCGCTGAAGGGTTTTTTTTAAGGGAATCGGCCGGTCCCGGTCATGAAGCGGTTCGCCGGTGCGGTGGGTCCAAGCCAAGGCCAGAGCCCGCAGGCCCATCCTCTTGGACAAGCGAGCGGCGTCTTTGAGGTGGGTATCCTCGAAGTTGAAGCCTCGTGTTTTGAGACAGCCGAACAGGGTTTCCACCTGCCAGCGGTCGGCGTAGGCATCGATGGCCTCGTGCTGGGGCGCACCCGAGGTCGCGATAATGAGGAGTTCGCCGTCATCCAAGCGCAGCGCGGACCGGTGAATGACGCATCCCCAGACCGGACGCCGCCCCGGCAGCAGGCCAGCTTGGCTGGGTTTGAGTGAGGCCAACAAGGCATCGACCCGAGTCATCCGGTTCCAAGGATTGGGGATAAGGGTGTCGCATTGGATGCGCGGGTGAAAGGGAATCCGTTGCGCTTGCAGCCCACGAAACCCCGCTTCACCCACCAATTCGCGGTCGGCCCGCAGGACGGCGATCCGCTCCACGCCGAAGACCGCGAGGAAGCGCTCCATCAGAGCGATCCGCTCGGTGCTGTTGGAACGGCCCGCCTTGTTCAGAACGCTCCCGAACACCGGCAGGGCGATACCGCGATAGGCGATGCCCAACACCAGGAAGTGGATGTCCACCGCGCCGAATTTCCAGTGGGTGCGATCCAGCGTCAGCCGCCACGGGCCATCGCCGACCGGAACGAGGGGCACGAGCAGCCGCGCCCAAGAAGTCCGGGTTGATCTCGAACGAGCGGAAGAAGCGTTGCAGACGCTGGTAGTGAGAATTCACTTGGGCTGTGCGCCACCAAAACCGGTGGCGAGTTCGGCCCAATTGACGCTGCGCACCTTGAACAGGGCCCGCAGGGAACTGCGCCAGAAAGCCGATTCGGGCACCCTGCCAAGGCAGATGCTCGGCCAGCACCGCTTTAAGTTCGTGAACAGGGTCGTTGGCGGTTATCTTCATTGGAGTGCCTGCAAAAAGCACCTAGCTTAACTGTTTTTAATCATGGCGTTACAAATTATGTCCTGTACTCAGGTTTTTTTCATGCGCTATCTCATTCGAGCGCTTCAGCGCCCAGACGGCCGCAACGGGCCAAGTCGGGCGTTGGGTCGTCGGACAGCTTGCCGGAGGCATCACGTAGCGCGCTGCGCAAACTTTCTTCCACCACCGGGTGATAGAACGGCATGCGCAGCAACTCCCGCACTGTGAGTCCCTGCTGGATCGCCAGAGCCAGTAAATGAGCCAGATGTTCGCCGTGTGGGCAGCACAACTCGACGCCAAGCAGGTTGCCCCGCCGGGCGTCGGCGTAAAGCCGGATCAGACCCCAGTCGGCACCCTCCATCCGGAGCCGGCCTTGGCCTTTCAGGTCGACTTCGCCAACAACCACTTGATCCTGATCCAAATCTTCGAAGCGGCACCCCACTGTGGCGATGTTGGGATCGCAAAACACGATGCCCAGGGGAACGCGCCGGGAAAAGCACTCGGGCGTAGCGCGTAGCGCGTTGTGACCGGCGATGTAACCCTCGTCAGCAGCCTCGTGTAGCAGCGGCCGGATCCCATTGACGTCGCCCGCGATCGAGATATCGACGCCCGCGATGCGCAGCGTGCCCGGATCAAACGGCGGCAAGCCGTGTTCGTCGAGCGCGACCCCGATCTCCTCCAATCCCAACCCGTCCAGGTTGAGGCGACGCCCCAGCGAAGCGATCACGGCGTCCACCACCACATGCGTCGAGCCGGCGCTGACGCAGATTGCGCCCTCTTCCTCAGGGGCCAACTCGACCGACTGGCCGAGGTGCAGCGGAAATTCCCCGGACAGAATGTCGATGGCGCACGCGCTCACCGCCGGGTCGCTCAGGCCGGCAACGTGTTCGGCCGCATCGAAGCCCGTCACGACGATCCCCAGTCGGGCGAGCGCCTGGGCCATCTCCACCCCAAGCGCGCCTAGTCCAACCACGGCGATGCGGCCCGGCAGGGTCTCCTGCTCGAACAAGGTATCGCTGGTCAATACCCGCTCGCCCAACGTCCGCCAAGGTTTGGGAACGATCGGGCGCGAACCGGTGGCGATGATAATGTGCCGGGCGCGCAACTGCTGGTCGCCGACTTCCAGGGTATCGGGCTGGACGAACCGCGCCCGGCCCGCGATCACCCGCTCACCCAGTTCATCGGTGATCTTCAGCACGCCGCTGACATAGGTGTCGCGCAGCTTGCGTACATGGCACAGCACGGCGGACAGATCCGCTTTCAGCGATTCCGTCCCGGCAATCCCGGCGGCCGCCAGGAAATTCCGCTGATGAAAGGTCTTGGCGACCGCGATCAGCGCCTTGGACGGCATGCAGCCGACCCGCGCGCAGGTGGTGCCGAACGGCCCGTCGTTGATCAGAACCCAGTTCTTGGTTGCGCGCTGCACCTCGCGCAGCGCCGCCAGTCCTGCGGTGCCCGCGCCGATGATCGCCACATCAAATCTCTCGGAAGTTGTTTTCATCTTGAACTCTCTCCTGAATTTACGCGGGTGCTTGCGCCTTCATTTCCCGGCTCCAGTGCCGGTTGTGGGGGCCGCCGGGAATATAGACGGCCTCGAATATCACCGAACTAGCCACTGAGGTGTTGATTAGGACAGAGCTTGAACTTTCAAGCTAATACCAATTCTGCATAGGTTTTACGCTATTGACTGTAGGTCGTAGGTTGGGCAAAAGCGCAGCGTTGTTGCTCAACAATGAGCCAGGATGCTGGGATAACAGATTATTTCTATTCACTGATACCT
Source organism: Candidatus Contendobacter odensis Run_B_J11 (assembly GCF_000531125.1). Classification (GTDB taxonomy): domain Bacteria; phylum Pseudomonadota; class Gammaproteobacteria; order Competibacterales; family Competibacteraceae; genus Contendibacter; species Contendibacter odensensis. Next base: position 2,878 of record NZ_CBTK010000129.1, read on the forward strand.
TACCCTCACTAATCGGCGATGCTCCAATGTCAGTTTCACCTGAACCGCAACAACGTCATAAGGCGGGCAATGGAATGGATTAAGTCGGGGCGCATGACGACTCATGGTTCATTCATCCAGCCTCAGGATCACCTTTACAATATCGATTCGCCGTTTCGTTTCCATGGGCAACCCGCAACCAGAGAACATGGCCAGCATCGCTGGATTGTCAGGCAATACCTCTGCGGTAAAGCGCTTTACCCCCTTTTCGCGGGCAATGTGGGTAAGATGCCGCAGCAGTCGACTCGCAATGCCCTGACCCTGGTAATCCTCTTCAACAATAAAGGCGATCTCCGCACTGCGAATAGCCTCTGGGGGGGTATAGGCGACATAGCGACCGGATCCGATGATCGTTTCCCGCTCTCCCTTGTCGACCGTCGCGACCAACGCCACCTCGTTTTCAAAATCCACTTCAGTGGCACGTTGGAGTTCCGCCTCGCTCAGTTCTCGTTTGTACTGGAAGAATCGGGTATAAATGGATTGAGGCTCCAACTGCTCAAAGGCGGCGATAATCTTGCTCTTGTCATTCGGGCGAATGGCTCGGATCATCACGGATAATCCGTTGTGCAGGGTTTCCTCGGCGGCGTAGTGGCATACATCCATTAGTTCGGACCTCTTGATAAAAGGCGAGCAGCGATCCAGAGCCACCATGGTTTGGAGGGGAAGACACGAAACCCAATTTGATGGTTTTCGAGATGCATCGATGAGAAAGCAGGTAACATCAGTGCTGGCCTCGCACATGTCGTTCTCGGATGCGAAGGTCATACTTTCCCTTAAAAATGCGTATGAACTCATCTCGTTATGAATTACAGAAAAATGCATGAGAATACAGCATGAAAATCAGCAAAATTGACCCGTCGCGGTTTTAGTCAGAAATACCCAAAATGCTAAGGCAGAGTTTTGAGGAAAGAAATCAAATCGTCCAAGTCATCGTTGCTGATATTCCAGCGCGGCATATCTTGCTTCAACTGCGTACCATCGGGGTCTTGCCCTTTCACAACCGCCAGACGAAATTTTTCAGCATCGAATTCGTCTTGCAAGGCTGACCAGCGAATGTCCTTGGCGTCCATCACCTGCATCATGCCCATGCTGTGTTTGCCGCCTTGTCCATTCGGGCCGTGGCATGAGACACATGCTAATCGCCCTTCCATCATCATCCAACCACCCGATGCTGGACCGCTCGTGTAGGTGATTGCCTTGCCGCGCTCACTCGTGGCGGTGAAATAGAGGCGTTCACCGTTCGAGCGAAAGGCCCCTGTCCCCCAGGCGGTTCCACTCGATTCCACCGACTGCGGGCCTGCTGCAAAGGCTGCGGGTACGAGTAGCAGAGTAACGGTGACGGCCAACAAGCCATTAGCGATAGTTTTGATTTCCCGGTTCATGGTTCGTGCTCCTTTTCTGCGGCCTAACGCCGAAAATCAGCGGCGGCTTTAGCCGAACGCTGCATTTTTCTTGCTGGGCAATTCGGTTGCTTCTCCTGGAACTTCTTCCTTCTCGGATTCCGCCATCCGGTGAGCGCGGCACCGTCGAGCCAACACCGGGGCGCATCAGCGGTAAACGATCCCACCATCGATGATGGGTGCCTGTCCGGTCATATAGTCTGAATCCGGACCCGCCAGATACGAGACGAAAGCGGCCACATCGTCCGGTGTCTCAGCCCGGCCCAGTGCAATTCCCTCCACATACTTCTGGTAGGTCGCCCCTTTCGGCGCACCGGTCAGTTTCGCAAAGCGTTCGTCAATCTCAACCCACATATCCGTTCCGACAATACCCGGGCAGTAGGCATTGACCGTGATGCCGTCGCTGGCATATTCGAGCGCTGCCGCCTGAGTGAGGCCGCGGATTGCGAACTTGGTGGCGGAATATACTCCGAGCATGGCAAAACCGTTGTGACCGGCAACCGACGATGCATTAATGATTTTGCCCTTGTGTCCGCGAGCCTTGAATTTCCTGGCCGCAGCCTGGATTCCCCAGAGCACGCCCTCGATGTTTACTTTGAAAATAGTTTCCACTTCCTGCGGCGTGACTTCGGCCAACGGCTGGACCTGAGCGATCCCGGCATTGTTGACCATGATGTCGAAGCCGCCCAGTTCCTTTTCGGCATGGTCAACTGCGGCATAGACTTGGTCGCGACTCGTTACATTTGCAACGAAAACCGTGGCCTTGCGGCCTAAGGCTTGCACCTCTTGGGCGACGGCATCCATTTTGTCTTTCTTGAGATCGACAATAGCAATGTCCGCACCATCCTTCGCCAGCCTTAAGGCAATGGCCCGGCCAATTCCCTGACCGGCACCCGTGATCAACGCCACTTTAGCTTTCGTATTCATCTTTCGTTCTCCTTATAGTAGCTGATTGCTCAATGGCTTAAGTGTAGTCAGCCCAAGACTTTCCCAATCCTGCATATTCTTCACGCCTCGAGGCTCGCACAGACTTTCTGCAGCAGTACCAGCACTTCCTTACCAAGGGCATGCACTTCCGGTTTGTCGACCAACTGCAATACAGCCACAGGATCCATGAACGCGACCGTTATGCTTCCATCGACTTCTTCGCGCACGACCACGTTGCACGGCAGAAGCAACCCGATGTCGGGGTCGGCCTCGATCGCGCGGTGGGCGAGCGGCGGGTTGCATGCGCCGAGTATGCGGTACGGTCGGCGTTCGATATCGAGCTTGGCTTTCAGCGTCGCCTTGACATCGATATCAGTGAGCACCCCGAAGCCTTCATTTTTTAGAGCCTCGGTGACTTTCGTGATGGCGGTATCGAACGGTAGCATTAGCTGAGTGCTGAATCCGTACATGAATTGACTCCTGTTGGGTGGTGAAACGATTAATACAGTTCGTACATCGGCAATTTCTCATCCTGCTTTTTTCCCGGCAGCTTCAACTGTCGGTTCACTTACTCTTTTGCGCGACAATCCATCCCACGAGGCCGGCGACGACGGCGACAAGCAGGATCGGCACCCATATCCCGCCATATCCGCCCATCCAGCCTGTGCCATAGCCGCCCATCATGCCGGAACCCATGCCGGAGCCACCTTCCCACGTGTCGGCCAGTGCGCTTGCTGCCATGATCGTTCCGGCTATCAAAACGGCGGCGTTCAAGTTCTTGCGAAGGTTCATGCGTTTCATGGCAAACTCCGTTCAGGGTTGAATAGATGCGTGGTTCCGTTACTGGCTACAATGCTCACCGGTGGAGTCAGAATGGCTATTTGCTAGAATGTCCTTTATACGGGCCTATCTTTTCAGCGTCAGTACGCTACCGCCCATAGTCCGTCCATCGCCCATCATGTCGGGTTCACTCTTAATCAAGAGCCTGGTCATTTCTTCAGTCTCAGCAGTCGCGCGTTGATAGCCACAATCACCGTACTTGCGGCCATTAGTGCTGCACCCAATGCGGGAGAAAGAATCACGCCCTGCGAGTAGAGCGCACCGGCGGCCAGCGGGATGGCAAAGGCGTTATAGCCGGTAGCCCATACCAGATTTTGAATCATCTTGTTATAGGTGGCCTTGGAAAGCTTGAGAAGAGCGACGACATCCGATGGATTGCTTCGCACCAGGATGATGTCAGCGGTTTCGACCGCCACATCCGAACCAGCGCCGATGGCGATACCCAGATTCGCCTGCGCCAGCGCGGGGGCATCGTTCACGCCATCGCCGGTCATGGCCACCAATACACCTCGGGACTGAACTTCTTTGACTTTGGCGGCTTTGTCTTGCGGCAGGACCTCGGCGAAGTATTCGTCCAAACCGACCTGGTCCGATACCCATTGGGCGACCTGTTGGTTGTCCCCTGTGAGCATCATGCACTGGATGCCCATTGCCTTGAGTGCGGTGATGGTCTGCTTCGATTCGGGCCGGATGATATCCGCCAGGGCAATCGCTCCTTTCAACTGTCCGTCAATCAGCACAAAGACGACCGTTTTGCCTTGTGCTTTCAGTTCTTCCACGCGCTTGTCGTCCATGGCGATATTCTGTTCGCGCAGGAAGCCTGGACTCACCACCTTGATCTCTTTGCCCTCGACCCGACCTTCAGCGCCTTTACCGGCAATGCCTTTGAAATCTTCAACGGGTAATTTATTTTCGACAGCGTCGGCAATGGCCTTGGCGATAGGATGCTCGGAATGGGCTTCTACCGAAGCCGCGTAGCGATGCAGCATGTCTTCGTCGATGTCCTGCGCTAACAGCAGGGTATCGGTCACGCCAAAGCGGCCTTCCGTGAGGGTGCCGGTCTTATCGAATATGATGGCCTGAATGTTCCTGGCACGTTCAAAAGCGGGACGATTGCGGATCAGCAGCCCATTGCTTGCGGCCAGCGCCGTGGAGACAGCGATCACCAGCGGCACGGCCAGACCCAGGGCATGCGGGCAGGTGATGACCATGACGGTCACGGCGCGCTCGATGGCAAAGGAGAGATCCCTGCCCATGACGCCCAACCAGATAAAGAAGGTAATCGCGCCGCCACTCAGGGCAATGAAGGTAAGCCACATCGCCGCCGTATTGGCCAGATCCTGGGTCTTCGATTTGCTTTCCTGAGCCTGTTTGACCAGGTCGATGACCTGCGAAAGAAACGAATCCTTGCCGGTGCCTTTGACCTCGATAGTCAGCGAACCTTCGCCATTGATGGCGCCGCCGATGACCTTGCCGCCGGTCTTTTTGGTCACCGGCGTCGATTCGCCGGTGAGCATGGCTTCATTGACCGCGCTTTCGCCCTTTTTGATAACGCCATCGGCGGGAATCTTCTCGCCCGGTTTGATCAGGACGGTATCGTTCACCGCCAGTTCGCGCAGCGGCACGTCCTTCACACTGCCATCGGGCATGAGCTTATGGGCGTTGGAGGGCATGAGTTTCGCCAATTCCTCCAGAGCCTTTGATGCGCCCATCACCGACTTCATCTCGATCCAATGACCGAGCAACATCACATCGACCAGGGTGGCCAACTCCCAAAAGAATACCTTCCCAGTCAAGCCGAACACCACGGCACTGCTGTAAACATAAGCAGTGGTAATGGCCACAGCAACCAGCGTCATCATTCCGGGCTGGCGGGATTCAAGCTCGGTGTACAGTCCTTTTAGAAACGGCCAGCCGCCATACCAGAAGACCGCAGAAGAGAGCCCGAAAAGAACATAGAGGTCGCCGGGAAAACTGAAGGCATCGCGTAAACCCACCAGCTTTTGAAGTAATGGAGAGAGGACCAGAATCGGTACAGTAAGAACCAGCGCGATCCAGAACCGTTTTCGGAAATCCGCCGCCATGTGGGCATGATGTTCCTGATGGTCGTGATGGGCATTGTGCTCATCCGCCATCTCATGTTTATCTGAATTCGGTTCCATTTAGATGCTCCTTTGTGCGGTCTTAAATAAAGGATGCACGGCCATAAGCACACCCGTCATTTTTAGACAGGTTTCTCCATTGGCAATATAGGGTAGGGTCTAAAAAGGTGTGACGTCATTATCCAGCGCGTTACTGATCCCACATCACATCGCATTTTGCTGTTGCAGCGGCTGCCAATAATTCGATCAACGGGAAAGCCCGCTGCGCTAAATCGACCGAGCTTTCGTCCGCGTCGTCGTTGTCTTCAACATCTTCTGCCGCCTTCGGGACCATTGCCTTATGGGCCGCGACGGCGGTTCGCAAGCGCTCCAGTGCGGCAGGCACCTCGTCGGCCAGGAGGGCGCTCGGCACAGTTCCGCTGTGTCCCATCAGCTTGAGCAAGGTGATAGCGATATCGCCAAATATCATGATATCGGCGTGTGCTTTGGTTCGAAAGGTAACGATCATTAAAACCTCCTCAAGACAACTTCTGTCGTCTTTTCTTTGCCGGTAATAAGTTTGATGATTCAATCTCTGTTTTGATCATGTTTATCCTCGATCACACCCTACGGGAACAGGAAGACGGTGAGATCGAGTCGGTCGGGCATCCGGTCCAGATCGCGCCCCTGCGCCTCTGCACCATGGCCGCGCGCTTGACCCTGTGGGTATCGGCCGGCAGGGGATGAATCTGTTGACGCAGCTCCAGGCGTTGCGGGTCGCGTGGGGATTGTTCGGTCTGCATGATCGTGTGAACCTCCACCGGGCTGCACCTCGGTGAGTTCGCGTCCTGTGCCTGAGTCGGTCGTCGTCTGAGCCTGCGGGCGTCCCTGCCCGGTTCTGATCATGCGTCGGTACCCTTGGAGTGCGGCCTGGAAATGTCCAACCCCTATTTGACAACCAGGTTGTTCTTCACCGATGCCACACCCTGGTTATTGCGTGCCACCTCAGACGCCCGCTCGAGACTGAGCTGTGAATCGACGGTCCCGCTCAGCGTCACCACGCCGTCGGTGGTGGTCACGTCAATCTGGAAGACCTTCAGCGCCGACTCCGCCAGGATTTCAGCCTTGATCTTGGTGGTGATCGCCGCGTCTTCCATATAATTTCCGGCTCGATCCGCTTTTTTGTCCATGGACTCCTTGGTCGCCTCGAGCTGATTGCCCATGCGCTTAGCGGTCTGATCTATCTTGCGACCAGCCTCCTCAGCACCTCCCTCCTTTTGACAGCCAGCGAGTCCGAGACTGGCCGATAGGCAGGCGGCTACAACCAGGATTCCTGACAGGATCATCGGCGTGTAGGCATTCTTCTTTTGCATGGGTGATTCCTCAATGGGTTCGTCAGGAGCCGTTGCGATGCACGGCAATGCGTCGTCGTTCCTAGATTCTGCCCAGCAAGAACAGAACCAGGACGATGATCAGGATGGTCCCGATCACACCGCTGGGTGCATAACCCCAACTGCGGCTATGCGGCCAAGTTGGAATGACCCCCACCAGGATCAGAATCAGAATGACGAGTAAAATTAAACCGATTGACATGGTCATACTCCTATTCGCGAAAACGTGTTAAACGAACGGCCATTCCAGGCTGGGACAAGGTCGTGATTGGAATGGTCGCCGACCTGAATCAATGGCGGATGAATGCCAGGAGACGTTGCATGAGCACTCTCGACAAGCGCTAGACAGGTCGATTTCCAGCAGCGAGACCGCCTGTCCAGGGCCTGTGTACTTCTCGGAAAAGCGCGTCTTAGCTGTCTTGCTTGATCTCCGCCTCGACATCGCCAACACCTGCCTGGACCTTGCCGGCGTCCTTTTGGAGCTTTCCTTCTGCTTCCAGATCGTCATTGCCGGTGATATGGCCGACGACTTCTTTCATTTTGCCTTTGGCTTCTTCGTAGCGGCCTTTGACCTGTTGTTTGTTCATGTGTCTGTCCTGTCAATGAATGGAGTCATTACCCCAGCGCGGAATGTGATTTCCCAGCGCTTGAGGGGAAACATATGCGCACGATGGATAACGGTCAGTTCGGTAACGCACATAGGCGACGCCTTTTCTTTTTGTGCGCTACCGAACCGACGGCCCCGGCCGCTTCGGTCAAGCTCTCGATGGAGTGAGATTCAACGACGCTCACTTGGTGGCTGAGACCAGGCGCGTGACGCTTGGCCGCGGGGTGACCAAGTGACTCTTGATCCTGTCTTTCGGAGTACCCTTGATGAGCCAATGCGCAACCGTTTCCGGGGCTTCGGCCCCTGACCGACTTTCTCGCCTGATTCAGAAGCACGTCTTCGGCGACCGGATCAAAATCCCATTGGAAATTCGGCTGTGGGGCGGCCGTACCTATCGCTTTGGCACTGGCGAGCCGGTGGTCAAGATCCTGGTGAAGGATCGCAAAGGCTTGAGCGCGCTGCGCCGGCTCGATGAGCTGCGCATCTGCGAGGCCTATATGAACGGGAGTCTGGATGTCCAGGGGGACATGCTGGGCTTCGCCAGTCTGCGCCCCGGCCTGCACGACCGTCATCCACTGCACGACCTGTGGCAACGGGTCGCCCCCTGGTTCGTCGGGAGGATCAAGACCGACCGGCACGCCATCGCCGCGCACTACGACTTTGCCAGCGACTTCTATCTCCGGTTCCTGGATCCGACCCGCTGTTATTCGCAGGCCGTGTTCGAGCGGGATGATGAAGACCTGGAGACGGCGCAGCGCCGCAAGCTGGATTTCGCAATCGATGCCTGTCGACTCCAGCCGGGGGATCGCGTGCTGGATGTCGGGGGTGGTTGGGGGAGCTTCACGGAACAGGCCGGCGCGCGCGGGATTCAGGTCACCTCACTGACGATCTCCCGCGAGTCGGAGGCCTTCCTGACCGACTTGATCGAACGGCGTCAACTGCCCTGTCGGGTGGTGAACCAGGACTTTCTGGCCTACCGCTCGCCCGAGACCTATGACGCCATCGTCATTCTGGGCGTGATGGAGCATCTGCCCGATTATCCGGCGGTGCTGCGGCAGGTCCAGCGGTTGCTGAAACCGGGTGGGCGCGTCTATCTCGACGCCAGCGCCTCGCGGGACAAGTATGACAAGCCCGGCTTCGTCGCCCGCTATATCTTCCCGGCGGACCATGCCTTTCTCTGCCTGCACGACTTCCTGCGCGCGGTGGCGCAGAGTCCGCTGGAGGTGCTAACGGTCGACAACGATCGCCACAATTACTTCCTCACTTGCAAGGCTTGGGCCGAGAACCTGGAGGCCGCCCGCGAGGACATCATCGCCCGCTGGGGCGAGACGCTCTACCGGCGCTTCCGGCTCTATCTCTGGGGCTCGGCCCAGGCCTTTCTGAGCGGCGGCGCGGACGCTTTTCGGGTGGTGCTGGAACGTCCGCTGGAGGCATGAAGGGTTGGGCAGACTGGCCGCCCACCCGGTGGTGTTGACCGATGCCGAGGCGTGGATCACCTATTGACGGCGAAAGTTCGTCGATAGCCCTGGGCGGTCGCTTTGGCGTCGAATTGAGTGTTTTGTTATGTTTTTTTTGTAGAAACAAACCGGATATATAATACACCAAGAATTGCAGAAATAACTGAGGCGAACAAAATCGATATTTTAGCGCTATGGAGATGCACTGGTTGCGTATCAAACCCTAGCGTGGCTATGAACGTGGACATGGTAAAGCCAATACCGGCTATCAGTGAAACACCTATTACGTGGTGAAGATTAATGCCATCTGGTAAACACCCAATTTTGTATCGCAGCCCAAGCCAGCATGCGCCTGAAATGCCCGTTAATTTACCAACTACAAGTCCAGTAACAATTCCCAATCCAGTCGGATGTTGAAGACTTTCGATAAATGAGCTTAAGCTAAATGCTACGCCGGCATTAGCCAGAGCAAAAAGTGGCAAGACAAATAATGCGACGGGTAAGTCCAGCGCATCTTCCCAGCGACGCAGCGGTGTGCTGGCGCGTTCCGCATAATCACGTATCTCTAGCACTTGTTCATGATCCTGACGACTACCGAGAACATCGACTTGATATTTATTATTTTGCATTGAGTTAATTTTAGTTTTCGCTTTATCTAGTAATTTACCAGGTGCTAACGTTGGTCGTGCGGGTATCGTCAAAGCAATCGCGACGCCAGCAAAAGTAGGATGAACGCCGGATTTAAGCATCGTCCACCAAGCGGCAACTCCTACGATAATATAGAAAATGGGCTGGCGGACACCTGCATAATTAGAAACTGCCAAAAATGTGATCAGAGTAAATGAGATTAATAGAAATATTAAAGATATATCCTGTGTATAGAAAAATGCAATGACCAGTATGGCGCCGATATCGTCGACAATAGCAAGACCAACGATAAAAGCTAACAAACTAGTGGGAATGTGTTTTCTAACCAGGCTGAGCACACCTAAAGCAAATGCTGTATCTGTTGCCATCGGGATGCCCCATCCAATCTGTGAATCCAATGACCAGTTGAACATGGAATAGATTACAGCTGGACAAATCATTCCACCGACAGCACATAGAATCAACATGCGTCGGTTTTCTGATATAGCGAGATTCCCAGCGAGTACTTCACGTTTGATTTCAAGTCCGATGAGGAAAAAGAATATGACCATCAAACCATCATTAATAATGTGTTTAAGCGAAGCTTGCAGCTCGATATCGCCCAGAAAAATACCAATCGGTATATGTATTAGATTCTGATAGGTAGAAGAATAATCTGAATTTGCCCACCACAGGGCCATAATAGTAGCGACCAGAAGAAATAGACTGGATGTTGTCTGCGAACGTATAAATTTTAAAAAAGGAGGTTGAATATTATTCAGACCACGCTGCAATATATTATTTGTATAATCAGTCATTTTAGTAGGCCTAATTGTATTTTATAAGCTGTGAGATAATATATTAGAACTTACGCATTGACAAGCATTATATAATGTGCTCAGCAAGCTGAACCTTAGCCAGGGATGTTTCCGTTGATGAGAGCAATCAGTCGCCCACCCACAGCACGTTGTTTTTTGGCGACGTATGCATCTTTTATACTAAGCACACCGCACTCACCAACCTGCTGTCACCTGGGGGAAGTGATGAATATCAGTCATGACAGTGTCAATCGGTTCTTACTCCGTGAAGACGATACCCCCCACGATTTATTCAATGAAATCCGCCCGGATCTGCATTTGAAGGGGGGTACGGTCAGTGTCGACGACAGCGTATTAGATAAACCTTATCACCATCTCACCGCCTTCGTAGGCCATTTTTGGTCGGGAAAACATCATGGGGTGGTCAAAGGAATCAATCTGATTACGTTGTATTACACTGATCCGCAAGGCCAATATCAACCGGCAGCCCTTTCAAGGTGTAAAAATACAACATTGAAAATCAATAAGTTGAATTTAACCTCGAACCCTCTTCTTAGCCAAACCCGATGTTAGGCCGAGTTGGGTAACAGAGAATCAGACGGTTACGTCAACCATCAACTGAGCACCTTGAAAGGGCTGCATCAACCGGTTAACTACCGAATTTACGATAAAGCCGAAAACAAGACGAAAAACGATTATTTTCAAGAGATGCGGGTTGAAGTGTTGGCGTGGGGTCTGGAACCGGCCTTTGTGACTGGAGATAGTGGGTACAGTAGCCAAGATAATCTCAAGATGATTAAAAACCATCGTCAGGGATTTCTCTTTGCACTGGAAAGTAACCGTCTGGTTTTTATCGAAAAAAGGCAATGGTCCCAGGTTCAGCAACTCACGATCCCCGACGACGGCTTGCTCGTCTATTTACGAGGATTGGGCACGATCAAGGTCTTTCGGACGTGGTTAAAAAACCAGCCACGCCATTATGCCTTGTATCCGCCGAATGACGAGGCATGGGCGACTTTTGATCATGCCGTGTTTCTCAAACTCCATGACCAACACTGGCAAATCGAGCAGTACCATCGGACGCTCAAACCACTTTGCCACATTGAGCATTGTCAGGTCCGCCAACCCACCGCAATTCGCAATCCTGTGTTTGCAGTGATCGGTGGCTCTGTGCAATTGCAACGATTGCGGGCCAACGACGTGATTCGTAATTGTTATCGCTTAAAGCGTGAGTTGTTTAATGAGATCATTGCTGCATTCATCCAAACGGCGAGACACTCTACCGGCGTTTCCGGCTCTATCTCTGGGGCTCGGCCCAAGCCTTTCTGAGCGGCGGCGCGGACGCCTTTCGGGTGGTACTGGAACGTCCGCTGGAGGCATGAAGGGTTGGGCAGACTGGCTGGCCGCCCACCCGGTGGTGTTGACCGATGCCGAGGCGTGGATCGCCTATTTACGGCCAGGACTTTCGCTTTAACACTACATATAGAGTAAGTAATGTCAAATTACCTACTATATGTGGTTGTTAGGAGCCTTCCAAGCGAAAGTGCTGACGGCGAAAGCTCGTCGATAGCCCCCTCTCGGTCGCTTTGGCGACCGAGAGGGTCTTGATCGGCGGTTTGACCACCTAAGGTTTTAACCTGGACATCGGTTTAGTCAGCGATGATGCTGGACCGTTTGACCTGTTTGTGCATGGCCTGTGTGGGGTCCATGCCGAGCGACCTTTACAGCAATCTACTGCCGTTGAACGAGACCGACCGGCGTGCGATCACCGGGGTTCGACAGCCGATCAGGTACCTGTATCGCGATCTCAAAGTCTATCGACAACAGCCCACCGAGGCCACGAAAACGCAGATCACCGCCGATTTCGTGGCACTCTGCACCACGGAAACCACCTGCGAACCGCTCAATCACGTCCTGCGCGGTCTGCACCGCAACCCACTGGAACTGCTGCGGGTGTTGGAACGTCCCGAATGACCCCTCCACAACAACCGCAGCGAGAACGACATTCGGGATAGGGTTAAAAAACGCAAGATCAGCGCGGAGATGCGCAGCGAGGAGGGGCGACGATGTCGGGATACCTTCCTCAGTCTCAAGAAAACCTGCCGTAAACACGGACTTTCCTTTTGGGAGTACCTCAAGGATCAGGGGTCTGGCTTGAACGTGATCCCTCGTCTTGCGGACTTCATTCGCCAAGCCGCCGCATCCTGAATTTGGCTGCGCCCGCAGTTAATGAGCATTTACATTTATTTTTTTGTCATGTACAGGGGTTTTTCATGCATCGATAAAACCGGCCCGGTTTCGAGGGCTTCGCGTACCCGCGCCAGCCGGCGCTCAAACCGGACCCGGTCGTGCGGGGACACGATGGTGCGTTCGGCCGCTTCGGCGATCTCTTCCACTTTTTGTTGGAGCAACCACCGCCGGTTGAGGCTGGAGGTCAGAACGGCAATGGTTTGCAGCGAGCCGAGCATCCGCAACAGGATAGCGACATTGCTTTCGGCATTCTGCCGGATCTGGTCGAAGGCTTCGTTCAACAAGCTTTCGAAGCTCGGGCCACGAGCCATCACCCGCAGCTCTCTCTGGTCGTCCATCCAGTGGGAGGCCGTAATCCGGCGCGTTGCCAACCGGGCCAGGATCGCGGTCAGATAATCCACGCAGATCACCGCGGTCGTGGTGTCGTTGACGCCGGGCGACAGCGCTTTCATGGCGATGTCCACGATCTGCCGAATGCCGAAGGCCGCATCCTGTTCCACCACACGCTGACGACCGATGACATAGACCCCGTTCAGTTCGTCCGTCGTTGCGTCGTCCACGCCGCCCCGCTTGGCCACCGAAATCAGCGATGTCCCCTCGACGATGAACTCGCCGATGCCGTGTTCCATACGCACGATGGTCTGGTACTTCCGCGCTAAATTCAGGAGCGCGTCCGAGTCGATACTCTCGATGTAGCCGGTCTTGCGGGCCGGGACGGCAGACCACGCCTGCTCCGCGAAAGATTTCACGAGGTATCCATCTGTATCTTCTTCGGCACTTTCACCCAGTTCCTGGGAAAACAACTGATCCACGGCCGCGAGGGTCTCCTGTGCGGCCGTGGCAATAATGAACGAGGCCTGGATGGACTTCGAAATGTGGTGAATGAAGTAGATCAGCACGGCAATCCCGACGAACGCCAGGATCAGGCCGGTCAGCACCGCCAGCGGTGGGATGAACGCCCCTTCGTCGCCCCCACGAATCGTCCGCAGCACCACCAGGCAGTAGGCGAAGATGCCAACGAAGATACCGAGCACCACCTGGTTGACTCGGTCGCGCATAAAATTGCGCAGGACGCGCGACGTGTACTGGCTGGAGGTCAGCGAGAGCGCCACGATGGTAATGGAGAACACCACCCCGGCCACTGTGACCATCGAGCTGGCGACAGCCGTGAGCAGGCCGCGGGCGCCGGCCGCACCGGCGCCGAAGAGCAACGGCCACCGCTCGACCACCTGTAGATCGACGCTCGCGTCCAGGATGATCAGAAGGGTGGCGAGCACCACGGCATCCAGAACCATCACGGCCGGGAGGAACCAGAAGCTCGACTGCATCTCTTGCCACCAATGGCGGAGTTTCGTGATCATTCCCGGTCACCTTTTCGTGATGCTGTGGGTTCTTGCGTCGGTTTTTCTGAGACCGCCGAGTTGGGCGTACCCGGCAAGAGATTCTCCCCATCCTTCAAAGGTTGTACCTGCCGGGCCTGTTCTTCGATGACGACGGCCTCACTATAGAGGCCGGCCTCCGCTTTCGTGGACACCGCATCGAGATCTGCGGGCGGCGATTCCGTCGAGCGTCGTTTTTCCGGCATCGCACCGAGCGCATCGGCCGGTGTCGCGTCGAGCAGGGTGACGGGGATACCCTGCGGAAAGACCACCTCACGGGCCTCGTCGGGCATGGAGATGCCCTGTTTCTGAAAAGCGAGTTTCACGAGCCGAATCACCGAAGACCGTACCTTCAACCAACTGTTTTCGTGGCCATTGAGCCAGAAGTAGACGCGCAGGTTAACGGTCGACCTCCCCAGACTGTCCACCAGCACCGCAGGCTCGGGGTCGTTCAATACGGCGGGGTGCTCCGCCAGGACTTTCCGGGCAATCTCCTGGGCGTCGTTAATCGAATCATCGTAGCCGATGCCGACCTCAAAGACTTCACGCCGATTGGGGTTGGTCGTGAAGTTGCGGATGGTGCTCTTGTAAACGCTGGCGTTCGGGATCTGGATGAGATTGCCGTCGAGGGTCATCAAGATGGTCGTCCGCACGTTCAACTGCTGCACGTAGCCGGTCACGCTGGCCACTTCGACCAGGTCGCCCGTCTCAAACGGCTGCTGCATACTGAGGAAAATGCTGGACAGGAAATTCTCGGTGATATCCCGGAAGGCGATGCCCACGACCAGACCGATCAGTCCGGTGCCGCCGACCACGGTCAGCGCTAATTGGGTCAGGCCAGAGACCCTGAGCACGACATAGAAGCCAAACAGGAACATGAGTACGCCCGCCCCGCGAGCGAGCACGTTGCGCAACAGTTTCGCGCGAATCCGACGGCCAAGGAACGCCAGCACGCCGCGTGTGGCCAGCATCCCGGCCCCCACCGACAGCGCCAGGACGAACAGGCCAAAGACGAAAAAGGGCAGCGAGCGGATCAGGTCGCGCCATAATTCCAACAGTCCGCTCCATGCCGGACGGTAGTCCCATGCTGACGGCTTGAACACTTCCGTCCGGTTGGCCACGGCGACGACGTCCTGAGTGTTGCGCGCCAGATCGCCGGCCCATTTCTTCAGCTCATCGGTTTCCGTCTGACCGTTGAGAAAAACCACCCCTTCCTCGACCCGGACGTGTGGATCGGTGAACCAGCCGGTGGCATCCAAGACACTCTGAAGACGCTTGCGGATTTCTTCATCGCGCGCGACGGGCTTGACGTCCACCTTCGCGGGCGCCAGTGAGAGTTCTTCTTTGCCGGGCGTGAGTCCTTTCTGGGGTTCGCTGACGGGGCCGACGGGTTCCTGAGCGATGACCGGCACGGTCAGTACACTGCACAGCGAACCGAGCAACACCGCCCGCAGAAGCCGTTGATGCCAGCGGTTGATCGATCGTTGCACGGGAGTACTCTCCATTAGAGTCAGTCGGTGGCAGCTTTTTTGTCGGTGATGACTCGACGAGCCTGGCCCGATAATGCCTCGAAGCCGGAGACAACGTCGAACAGTTCCTCGTCGATACTGCTCTGACGCAGGCGGTGAAAGGTCCGGTTCAGGTCCTCCAGCAGTTCGTCGATATTCTTTTCAGCGCGTCGCATCGCCGCCAAACGACTGGTGTTTTCGCTGGCGAGGGATTCCGCGCACGCTCTGAACAGCGAGACAAACAGGTATTCGCGGACGAACGCCAGCAACGTCTGCTCCCCATCATTCATGACGCCACACTATGGATTGGAGTCTACGACCGCTCCCGGCTCGCATCCGTGCGGTAGCGCACAAGCCCCGGACATTTTTACTTCGACCGAGTGATTACGCCTGGGTCTTTTGCTCATGCTCTGCATTCCTGCGAGACCCCAAGGTTCGGTTACGTTTAGCCCAGCAATTCTTTTTCGATAGCATCCAGGGCCTTGCGCATTTCCACCAGGATAAGTTTATCCGCAACGGTTTGATCGATCTCAGGCACATCCCAATCGAATATTGCACGATATTTTTCGACCAAATTTTTCACGTCAGTGATGATTTCACGGCGATGTCCATCCAATTCCATCTGTTCGATTTTTGCCACTTCATTCTCTCTTGGATATTCAGGTGAAATGAATCGCCTGGAAAACATTAATGATGCTTAGGCGATTCGTAGCGCAGCTTCCATCAAGGGGCCAGTGCCGACCCAATTTGCCGAGTTCAGTGGCTACCTTGGCCTTCCGTCATCAGTTGATCGCGGATCGACAGCAATTCCTGCTGGCGCTTTTCGTCGGTTTCGGGATAGCTCATTTCAAGCGCCTTAAAAGTATCGAGAATAATCTGAGAAATAATCAGCCGAGCGTTCTTCTTGTCGTCGGCGGGCACCACATACCAAGGGACAATTTCTGTACTCGTTGCGCTCAGACACGCCTCATAGGCTTGCATGTACTGGTTCCAGAATTTCCTCTCTTTAATGTCGGCCATACTAAATTTCCAGTTTTTTTCGGGCTCGTCGATGCGATCGAGAAAGCGCTTTCGCTGCTCTTCCTCTGAAAGGTGAAGAAAGAACTTGATAATCCGGGTGCCGTTGCGGTGGAGATGGGCCTCCAGATCCAGTATGGAACGATAGCGCTCCTGCCAAATGGCCTGCTCCACCAGTAACCCATCCGGCAGACCTTGACTGCGGAGAATCTCCGGATGCACGCGAACGATGAGCACTTCCTCGTAGTAGGAACGATTAAAGATGCCGATCCGCCCGCGTTCCGGCAGACGGCGGGTCGTGCGCCAGAGAAAATCATGTTCCAGTTCCTCGGTACTCGGCTCTTTGAAACTGAAAACCTGACAGCCTTGTGGATTGACACCGGACATCACATGCCGGATGGCACCGTCCTTTCCAGCGGCGTCCATCGCCTGAAAGATCAGCAACACCGCATGGCGGTTGGATGCGTAGTGCAGGCGTTGCAGCGAACTCAGCTCCTCCACCTGTTCTTCGAGGAGTTTGTGGTATTTCTTTTTCGACTTGTAAACCGGCTCCACGTGTGTCGGCCACTTTTCGAGGTTGACCTTTTCGCCTTCCAGTACTTTGAAATCGTTGACATTAATTTTCATCTCGATCCTTTCCATCGCTAAGGCCCTGACAACGCCTCGAAGCCGGAAATCACGTCGAACAGTTCCTCGTCGATACTGCTCTGACGCAGGCGGTGAAACGTCCGGTTCAGATCTTCCAGCAGTTCGTCGATATTCTTTTCCGCGCGTTGCATCGCCGCCAGGCGGCTGGCGTTTTCGCTGGCCAGGGATTCCGCACACGCCCTGAACAGCGAGACAAACAGATATTCGCGAACAAACGCCAGCAGCGTCTGCTCCCCCTCATTCATGACCTCGGGCCAATTTCCCGTCGGCCAGCGAAGGGTCGCCAAATCGCGCCGCCACGCTGCGTCCAGCGGCAGCAGGCGTTGGCTCACCGTGGTGTAAATCGCCCCGGACTGGGGGCGGTTGTGAAACAGGTAAACCTGCGCGATCGCGCCCTGTTCCCGCTGCGTTTCCACCTCAATCAGAATTTCTCCCACCAGCGAGGTGATCGCGCCAATGGCATTGGGTAGAACGAAGGGCGCCTTTAGCCGCAGATCGGTGTCGGCGAGGCGCGACTGAATGCGCTCGCCGACCGCCCAGACCGTCTTTTGTCCGGGCAAATTTCCCAGCGTATTCACGACAAACTCCGCCATCACCTCGTTGAATTGGCCCACCAGTCCCTGGTCGGAACCGAACACGACCGCGCCAATCGCCCCGGTTTCCTTCGGCTCCGCTCGCGGCGTGACGCCCAGAGGTTCACGCTGCCGGAACCCCGCAACCAAGCCCAGTTGCACCGTCCGATCATAATCATCCAGGGCGCGCACCGCGTTCTCATATTGCCCGATGCTCGACGCCGCCATGGCCTTCATCGTGCGGACGACCGATTGCAGATCCCCGGCTCCGCTGATCTTGCGGCGCAGGCTCGCGGCGGTATCGCTCATGACGGATCGGTGAGGTTCGGCTCCTCCGGAGGCAGCTCAATCCGGCGACTCTTGTGATCACGCAGCCGCCCGAGGGTACTCTCAATCAAACGCGCTAACTTGTCGGCAGCGCCGTCAACGGCTTGGTCCAAGGTTGCGGCCTGATGAGTCACCGCGACCGGTTGGCGACCTTCAAGGCGGGCTTCCATCAAGCAGCGCATGTTGTCATTGCCGCCCTTCTTGTCGCTATTCTCATCACTTAGATGAACTTCCACTCGCGTGATGTGATCGCTGAATCGGCTCAGGGTGCTCTCTACAACGCCACTGACCTGAGCGGCCAATGCCTCGTGACCTTCGATATTACGGTCGGTATTGATTTGGATTTGCATGGTGTTCTCCTGGGGTGGTGATCAGTGATGGAGTTAATACCGGTAAGTGGCGGCGAGTCCCGTCTGGCTTGGCATCTGCGCCGTCGGCATCACGACCGCCCGGCCGCCCATCTTCTCGACCAGCTCGCCAAGATCGTCGAGCAGGTCATCAACTTGCGGATCACTCAAATCAGCGCTTTCGATCTGACCCGTTGCGACATCGAGTCGGCCAGCGATCTGGCGGTTGGCGTCGATCAGCACCGTCGCCACCCGCCCGGCGGCCGCTGCCTGCGCGACCTGCGCGAGGTCGTCACTGCCGAGATCATGGGACTTTGCTGCATGGAACTCGTCGGCCCATGCGGTTTGTTGCACCTCATATTGTGGCGCGACTGCCTGCCAGGCGCGGTCGCGAAGGTCATCCATCGGCAGCACATCGGGATTGATCATGAGTCCTTCCGCCATGAGGAACGGGTTGTGGCTGACCTGACGGAACAGAGGGTGATGCTCCGGCAACGCCGCCAGGAGTAACGGCAGGCCGGACGGCCGCGAATAGCGCTCAAGCACCGCCCGGTCGATGGCGCGAAAGAATCGCTCCGTGTCACTGTCCATCTCGTCCTTCTTCCCGCCGTGGCCATGGTGCATGGGGGTACTCCCCGCGCCGGCGCCACCGTAGGAAGAGACGGTCTGGTGCGGATCGCTCAACTCATCGCCTAAGGCATCGGTAATCGTCTGCGGGACGCCTGGAGCCAGATCAATCTCGTCGAGTACGTTGCGGTCCCCCTCGAAGAGCTGAATCTTGCTCAGGCTTAACCCAAGCACCTGATAGCGACCGACCGTTTGCAAAAAGCGGCGCAGGGGTTTGGTATGAAAGCTGTCCGCGACAACAGCCCGTTCCGTCACTGGCCGCTGCACGCAGAACACTCGAAACAGGCCCGACCCGCCCAGCACTGCCAAGCCATCCAGCGTTTGGTTCCAGAACACCGGGTCATGAGCGAGGGCCTCAAACGGTTCCAGCAGCCGCTGGGTCTCGACGGTCGGATGCTGCTTCAGCAGCGAGGTTTCCAACTCCTTCAAGAGATTGCGAAACCGGATCGGGTCCTGTTGGTTCTCGGGATGATGCCGATGCGTCGGCTGGTACAGCGACAGACAGGGTGGCTGATGAGCCGCCGTCAACTCGGCCAGGGATTCGAGGGTGAGTATCGTTTTCATGAATTCTTCTCCTTGAGGTGCCCTTTGGGCGCGGGTTTAGTCTGGGTTTTATCCGGTTCAGGGGTGGTGTCTGATTCGGGCGAGCGTCCTTCGAGCGCTTGGCGAGCGATTTTGATGATCGTTTCGCGATCCGCGTCGCCCAATTTTTCGGCGGTATTCAATCGTTCGCTCACGTCCGCCGGGATTTCCGCCGCCGCCTGGATCACGGCCTGTTCAGCGGCTGTCATCTGGTCCAGCGGCACGCCGTCAAAGAGGTTCGCGGTCAACGCCAGCAGCACGGTGATTTGCGCAGGCACCGACACCGGAGCGGATTCCGGCTGTTTGAGGCAGGCGCGAATCCGCCGTCCGTGTTCGATGATCGTGCGGGTGTTTTCATCCAGGCGGGCACCGAACCGGGAAAAGGTTTCGAGTTCTTCAAACTGTGAATAGGCCAGCTTGAGGTCGCCGGCCACCGCCCGGTAGGCCGCCCGTTGCGCCTTGCCGCCGACCCGCGACACTGATTGACCGACATCGACCGCCGGCAGTACGCCCAACTCGAACAGCGACGGCGAGAGGTAGATCTGCCCATCGGTGATGGAAATCAAATTGGTCGGAATGTAGGCGGACAGGTTCTGCGCTTCGGTTTCGATGATGGGCAGGGCGGTGAGGGAGCCGCCACCGCGTTCCGGGCGCAAGTGCGTCGCCCGTTCCAGCAACCGCGAGTGGATATAGAAGATGTCGCCGGGAAAGGCTTCACGACCGGGCGGACGACGCAGCAGCAGCGAGAGTTCGCGATAAGCGCGGGCGTGATGGGTGAGGTCGTCGTAAACGATCAGCACGTCGCGACCCGCTTCCATGAAGGATTCCGCGATGCTGGTCGCGGCGTAAGGTGCGATGTAGGCAAGACCCGGCGGGTCGTTGCCCTCGGTTACCACCACCACGGTGTACTCCATCGCACCCTTTTCCCGCAAAATGGCCACGGCCTTGGCCACGGCGGACGCGCGCTGGCCAATGGCGCAATAGACGCACAGCACATTCTGGTCGCGTTGATTGAGAATCGTATCGAGTGCAATGGCGGTTTTGCCGGTCTGCCGGTCGCCGAGAATCAGTTCGCGCTGGCCGCGCCCGATGGGAATGAGCGCATCGATGACTTTGAGGCCGGTCTGAAGCGGCGTGGTAACGGGCGCACGGTCCATGATCGCCGCCGCAGGGCGTTCGACCGGCAGGCGCTGGCTGGCGATGACCGGCCCGTGGCCATCCAGGGGCCGACCGAGCGGGTCGATCACGCG
>NZ_CBTK010000130.1 GCF_000531125.1 Candidatus Contendobacter odensis Run_B_J11
GCTCTTCAAGAGTCCATTGCATAATAATGTATGTATGGATATCAATTGGGAAGACTATATCCCGCCGAGGTAAGACCTGGTTCAACAACGCACGGATATCCCGGCCACTCAACAACGGTCGAGTCTGATGGTGAAGCTGACGCTCTTCCAACAGGAAGAGCATCGCCATCATGACCAGCGCCATGTGAGGGTGCCAGCCTCGCCAGCCCCGGACTTGAGAGTCACCCAGTCCGACGTCCTGTTTGCCTTGTTGCAAAGCGCGCTCAATCCAATAGCGCTGGCCTTGCATGAACGCCCGTCGGGGTGCCGGCGTGTCCGCTGGGGCGTTGCTCAGGCTCTATTTGATCTCGGTCGGCGTGTCGATCTCCCGGCGCACGATCAAGTGCCACGGCCGGGCCTGGGCTTCTTCGCCATCCCACAACCCCACGCGTTGATGCAGAATCTCCACCCGCAACGGGCCTTTCGTGCCCTCGCGCAAGGTGACGGGTTGCCAGGCGGTCGCGGGTGGCTGCTGCGCCCAGTGGTCGATCCGCAGGGCGAGGGTTTGCGTCTGAAGGGCCGTCGGGGGCCGACCGCGTGGACTTGCGGGAGGCGGGACGAGGGGTTGCGGATCGTCCAGATCAATCCGTGGGTCCCGGTGAATATCCCCGACGAAGACCTCCCCTTGCGCATCAAGGGCGCGCAGGAAGGCGGGATCATTGCCATAGAAGCCATCAAACCCCACCCCGGCAAAGCCAATGCCCTGTTGCCGGGCGTGGGTGATCATCGCCAGGGCCAAGTCCGTTTTGCGCAGGAAGCCCTGCTGCGCCTTGGGAATCCCCGCCGCCTGACAGCGGGCGGCCTTCGTGGTCCACGCATCGGGCAAAAACAACCGTTCGTCAATCAAAGTGACGTCCGTCCCCCGACTCAGTGCGGCAAAGACGCCGACTTGACTGTTCTCCACCTTGCCCAACTGACCACACCATTGCCGGCCCACCCCGACCGATGGTGTGCCTTTCTTCGGAAAACCACTTTCATCCATCAGCAAGGCGCTATCCTCATGCCCTCCCAACAGCCGGTTGGCCTCTTGGGCCACCTGGTCCAGGACCGCGCGCTCGGACCAGGCCGACTCGCTCAGCCTATGTTGCAAGGCCTGATGATCCGCGTCGGGAATCACCTCTTCCATCCGCTCCATGTTCTTGGTTTCCGCTTGGAGCAACCCACGGACATACTGCTGAGCCGCCGTCTCGACCGTCCGCGTCCGCTGGCGGAAATAACCGCTGAAGCGATTAGAGAAGTCCATGAACCGCTGACCGATCCCGGCCAGCAACCCCACTGCGGCGTCAGCGGTCGAGTTTTTTTAAGGCTTCCGTGTGTGTCTCTTTCATGCTCTGCCTCATGAACCTTGTCTTTTGATCAGAATCGTATTATCCTTATTTTTAGTTATAAATCAAAAAGATAAATCTAACAAAGTAGAAATAGGTATTCGATGCAGTGTGCTTGGGAAAAATCACCCCGTAAATATTTAGGTGATGCTCCATCCGTTGTTTGTGGCAACGCCACCCGTTTCGCCCAATCCCGCCACCGCTGACGCCACTTAGCCCCCCTTTGAAAAAGGAAGGCTAGGTGGGATTTCCTGGTCAGACGCAACTATAACCGGTTCAGAAAAGCTATATTCATCCGCTGAAGCCCCTTGCCAACCACCATCCACCTTTATTCATGACCTCATCCGGCCCGCACCTGACGCTTATCCGACTGCTGTTGTGTAGCCTGGTTTTAGTCGCCGAACCGTTGCGAGCACAGGAAGACATCGCGCCGATCATCGCTACGGAAACCCGCGAAAACGGCACCCTCACCGTGACGGTCGAGGGTGTGGACGGGCCACTGCGCGACAACGTGCTGGCTCATCTGGAACTGAACCGCTTCGCCGATCAGGCGGCACCGGAAGAAAGCCGGATGCGCTGGTTGCACGCCCGCGCTGAAACCCAAATCCGCGAGGCGCTGCAACCGTTTGGCTACTACGAACCCACCATTGCGTCCACCCTGAACCGCACCCCCAACGGCTGGGAAGCGCGTTACCAGATTCAGCCTGGTCGTGCGCTGCGCATCGCCACGCTAGATGTGCAAATCCTTGGTGAAGGTCAACAGGATCCAGCGTTCCAAGCGGTGTTAACCCGATTGCCACTGGCTCAGGGTCAGGTTCTTAATCAACTTCAATACGAGCAGATCAAACGGACGCTGGAAATGCTGGCCACCGAGCGTGGTTATTTCAACGCCCAATTTACCGAAAGCACGATCCGGATTGATCTTGAAGCCTACGAAGCCACGATTCATCTGCATTACGATACCGGCCCGCGTTATCGCTTCGGCGCCATCACCTTCAAGCAGGATTTCCTGTCGCCTAAACTGCTCAACCGCTACCCACGCTTCAAGCCCGGCGATCCCTACGACGCCAGCGATCTGCTCAAGCTGCAAGGCGACCTCAGCGGCGCTCCCTACTTCAGTCAGGTTCAGGTCAACGCCCCGCCCGACGCCGCCACCGATACCGCGCCGGTCAACGTGGAACTGGAACCCAACAAGCAACGCAAGTACAGCGCCGGTCTCGGTTACGGCACCGACACCGGCGCCCGGGTCAAGCTGCGCGCCGAACAGCGCTGGCTCAATCGCCAGGGTCACCACGCCGAGCAAGAGCTGCAATGGTCCACGATCAAATCGCTGGTCGGCATCAAATACAAAATCCCTGGCGCTGATCCGACTACCGATGAGTATTCCCTGACGGCTGGCTATTCCCAGCAGGACTACAACCAACAGAATTACCAACTGTTCACGCTGGGCGGTGGCTGGCAACAGCAAGATGGCAAGTGGCTGAAGAATTACAACCTGAACTACCAATACGAGCAATTCAGCGTGGGCGACCAACCCACATCCAGCTCATTGTTGCTGATTCCCGGCCTGAACTGGACCTGGATTGACGCCGACGACCGTTTGTATCCCACTCGTGGCCTGTTGTTCGGCTTTGAGTTGCGCGGCGCTTCGACGGCACTGCTCTCGGACCTTAACTTCGTGCAAGGCGTATTGCGTCTGAAAGGCGTGTATGCCCTGAATGACACTAGCCGATTCATTGCCCGTGGTGATGTAGGTGCCACTGTGATCAGTGAAGGTTTCGATCAATTGCCCACCTCGCTGCGCTTTTTCACCGGCGGCGACACCAGCGTGCGCGGCTATGCCTTCAACAGCATCGGCCCCACCGACACCGCCGGCGTGGTGATTGGTGGCAAAAATCTGTTGGTGGGCAGTCTGGAATACGAACATAGAATCTGGGACGGCTGGAGTCTCGCCACCTTCGTGGACAGTGGCGATACCTTCAACGGCGCGGCGCCCGAATTAAAAACCGGCGTCGGAATCGGGCTGCGCTGGCGCTCGCCGGTCGGGCCGGTGCGGATCGATCTGGCCTCCGGGCTGGATCGCCCGCCAGGTGATGCCTTCCGCTTCTCCTTCAGCATCGGGCCTGAGCTATGAACGGGTTTCACTCGATGCGCCGCTGGATCGGGCTGTTTGCTATAAACGGGTTTCGCTTGGTACGCCGCTGGTTCTGGCTGTTGGGATTGCCGTTGTTGGTGCTGCTACTGGCGTTGCTGGCGCTGGGATTTTTGATCTCCACCGAAACCGGCCTGCATGGCCTGCTGGCGCTGGCCGAACGGGCGGCGCCGGGTCAATTGAGCGTCGGCACCGTCAGCGGCCGGTTGCTGGGGCCGTTGCGGATCGAAAATCTGCGTTATCAGGACGGTCCATTGCAACTGACGCTGGCCGGCGCCGATCTCGACTGGCAACCGACCGATCTGTTCTCCGGTGAATTGAATATCACCCGCCTGCATTTCAATGGCCTGGAAGTGCAGTTGCCGCCCGGCGATAGCACACCGTCCGCGCCTGAACCGCTGGTCTTACCCGATATCCGCCTGCCGCTGACCGTGAACATCAGCGATCTCCAAGGCCGCGCCATCCGCATTCAATTGCCCAATGCTGATCCGATCCTATTCGATGCCATCAACTTCAATGCCCGCACCGAGGCCGATGGTCTGAGCCTCGAAACCCTGGAAATCCGGGCGCCCCAAGGCGAAGTTCGCCTGAGTGGCCGACTGAATCCTACCGGCACTTATCCGTTGCAAATCAAGCTCGATTGGCAACTGCTCACTCCGGATCATGGCGCGTTCAGCGGGCGTGGCGAAATCAGCGGCGAATTGCACGACCGGCTGCAATGGACGCAGAACATTAGCGGTGCGGCCACCCTGGATTTAAGTGGCGAAATCGGCCAGCCCTTAACTCCTAAACCAACCTGGTCGGTTCTGGCTGCTTTGAAGGTGGCCGATCTCAAGCCGTTCATGCCGGAACTGGCGGGTCAACCGCTGACGGCCCGGATCGAGGCCCAAGGCGTCCTGATGCAGTTTCAAGGACAGGGCGAAATGTCCACCTCTCTGCCGGAACTCGGCCCTGCGACCTTGCAGTTCACCGCCAACGGCAATGATCAAGGGTTAAAACTGGACGAATTGCGGCTGACCACTGCTAACCGGCCGCTGACCTTGATCGCCAAGGGCGAGGTGCAATTCGCTGAATTGCGCTTTGACGCCAGCGGGCAATGGCAATCCCTGGTCTGGCCGCTGACCGGTCCGGCTCAGGTTGAAAGCGCCCAAGGTGAATTCGCGGTCAAGGGCACGGCTCAGGATTATCAGTTTCAGCTTGCCGCCGAAGTGCAAGGGCCGGACGTTCCCAAGGGCCGCTGGACGTTGAACGGCCAGGGTTCGGATCAGGCGGTGCGCGAGGTGAAACTGAGCGGCCAGACTTTAGAAGGAACGATTGAGGGCAATGCCAATGTCGCTTGGTTGCCGGCAGTGCGTTGGCAAGCGGCATTGACTGGAACCGGACTCAATCCCGGCGCGCAGTGGCCGGATGTTCCGGGCAAATTGAAGCTGCGACTTAAAAGCGAGGGTGTTCTCGAAAACTCGATCTTAAAAGCCACTGCGCTCATTGAGGAACTGTCCGGAACGCTGAGTGGACAGGAACTAATCGGCAATGCGGAGGTGGCGCTTCAGGATCAAAATCTGACGATTAAAACGCTACGGATGAAAGTCGGAGATGCCCGACTGGAGGCGGAGGGTTCATTAGCGCAGCGCTGGGATTTGCGCTGGAAACTGGATGCGCCGCGACTGCAAGGACTGGTTCCCAACCTGAGCGGAGCCATCGCCAGCAGCGGCGCTTTGAGCGGCCTCCGCGACCGTCCCGCCGTAGCGGCCAACTTTACGGTGCAAAAGCTGCGGCATGGCGATACCCAGATTCAACAATTGCGCGGTGAAGCTAATATTGATGTCGGTGGCGGCAGCCGTTCGCAATTAAAAATCACCGGCGACGGACTGACGCTGGGCGGCCAGAACTGGAAGAGTTTCACCCTCGACGGTTCCGGCACTCCAGCCGCGCACGATCTCAAGGCGGAACTGGTCGGCGATCCGGGCCGCTTCCTGCTCGCCCTCGCCGGCAGCCTGCAAACGTCGCCTCTGCTCTGGCAAGGCCGCATCACTCAGTTAAGCGCCAAGGATACGGTTGCGGGTGCCTGGAGCCTGGATAAACCGGCGGCGGTGCGCGCCTCGAACCGGCAGGCCAATCTCGACGCCGCCTGTCTGAGCAGCGCCCCGACCCGCGTTTGCGTGCAAGGCCAGTGGGATGCAGCCAGCGGTTTCAAGGGTCAGGTGCAACTGAGCAACCTCACGCCGGAACGGTTCAAGAGCTTCCTGCCGCCAGGGCTGAATCTTGTAACCAGCATCAGCGGTAACGCTACCGTCAACGGCAAACCCGGCGGCGCGTTGCAAGGCAAGCTAAATCTCAGCGTCGCCCCTGGTCGCTTGCAAATGGAAGCCAACGGCCAGCCGATTCGCTTCATCCTCAACGGCGGCAGTCTGCAAAGCGATCTCAATGGGCGCATCCTCAACACCCAAATCAAGCTCGATCTGGCTCAGACTGGGCAATTGCAGGCCAATCTCCAAGTTCAGGATCCGTTCGCTGCCGCCCAGCTCAATGGCAAAGTCAATGCCGCGATCACCGACCTTGGCGTGATGTCGTTGTTCGTGCCGCAGTTGCAAAAGGTCTCTGGACAATTAAAGGCCGATATCAGCGTCACCGGTCCCCTTTCCAAGCTGGCGTTGCGCGGTGAAATTCGCCTGGAAAACGCTGGGGCTGCGATTCCCGAAGCGGGGATCACGCTCCAGAATCTGCAACTCACCGCCGCCAGCAATGGACAGGGACCGTTGCAATTGTCCGGTTCGGTTCGTTCCGGCTCCGGCCAATTGCAACTGTCCGGCGAGGCGGATCCGCTGAAACCGCAGTTGAGCCTAAGCATCAAGGGACAGAATTTTCAGGCACTCGATACCAGCGATTTACGAATTCAACTCAGTCCTGATCTAAAGCTGAATGTCGTCCAGCAGCAGGTGCGGATTGAGGGTGACTTAACCATTCCACAGGCTTTTCTGCGACCCGGCGGTGATCGGCCCGGTGCGATCAGCGCCTCTAACGATGTAGTGATCGTGAATGGTCGCAACGGGGATGAAGCACCATCCCGGCCCAGAGGTTTTGCGATCTACGCCAGAGTACGAGTCATTTTAGGTGACAAGGTGCAAGTAGAAACGCCCGCTTTCAAGGGCAGGCTCGCCGGGAGCTTGCTGATCGAGGAGACACCACAACTGGCGCCGCGAGGCAGTGGCAGCATCGAGGTTGTTGCGGGCAACTATCGGATTTTCGGCGAGGAGATTCAGATTCAGCGCGGGCAATTACTGTTCAGCAGCAGCCCGCTCGACAATCCGGGGCTGAATTTTCGGGTCGCCCGGCAAAGCCAGAACACCAGTGATCAGATTATTGCTGGCGCACAAATTCGGGGAACGCTGAAACAGCCACAGATGACCCTGTTCTCCGAACCCAAGATGCCCGATGCCGATATTCTGTCCTATCTGGTGCTGGGTCGATCCCCGCAAAGCGGCGGTTCCGAATCCGCGCTGCTGTTCAAGGCCGCTAATGCTCTAGGTTTGGGCGGTGACGCACTGACCAAGGGCCTGGGCGATGCCTTTGGGTTGGACTCTCTGCAATTGGAGTCTAGCGGCGGCAGAGAAAAAACTTCGCTCATGCTAGGCAGGTATTTATCACCGGATTTATATGTCGGTTATGGAGTGGGCCTGTTCAACGCAGTCAATACCTTCAACGTCAAATTCCGGCTGAGCCGACGACTAACCTTGGAATCCAATAGCAGCGCGGTTGGGACTGGCGTTGATTTGATTTACACGATTGAGCGTTAATCCGGTTGGCTAATGCGAGTGAATCGCTCTCATGTTCACGGCAACGCGGGCAACCCCAGTTCTTCGAGGAACGCATTGTGTTTGTCCCGTGCCGCCTTGATGTTTTGCGTAAGTCGCACCATATCCATACTGACAACCTGCAAATCAATCTCTATTTCAGCTTGCGCGGTGCTGATGTAGCGCGAGATGTTCAGGTTGTAGCCGTTGGCTTCGATCTCATCCATCGGCACGCGACGGGCGTAGCGTTGTTCTTCGCAGCGGAACTGGTAGGTGGCAATGATCTTGCAGCAATTCCCGCTCTCCTTATTTAGACCCACTTTTTAATAGGTCGATTAATGATTTC
>NZ_CBTK010000131.1 GCF_000531125.1 Candidatus Contendobacter odensis Run_B_J11
CCACGGAGCATAAAGCGTTTAAACCCGTGGTTACTTTTTATGTTGGCAAACACTGGTTCCACATCATGGCAGCGCTGTTTTCGTTTTTTTATTCCCTCTTCACTCAATAATCTTTTGTTGGCTTGTTGTTTTAATTCATTGAGGTGATGATTTACCTCTATTATTCTATCGCCTTTGCTTTTGTGGCATATTCCATTTAATGGGCAGCCATGGCAGTTTTTAGCCTGGTATTTTGTTAGCTGTTGTATAAAGCCAGTGCTGGTGGCCTTGCTGTAAGTGCCTTTATTTTCCATATGCTGGCCCATGGGGCATACATAATAATCTTCTTCTTTATTGTAATGCAGTTTGTCTGCTGCAAAGGGTTTTTTATTTTGGATGTTGTCGTTCTGCTCCCGGTCGAACTGGTTGTGCTTTACATAGGCTCTTATATTATTTTGTTCTAAGTACTGGTAGTTTTCTTCCGAGCCATAACCTGCATCTGCTGTAACAACCTGTGGTGTTGTTTCATATTCGTCTTTGTATTGGTTTAAGTGTTCGCACAAAGTGGTAGTGTCTGTAGTAGCCTGGTGGATGCTATATTGGGTGATGTATTGATTGTTGGTACTTACCTGTAAATTATATCCTGGTTTTAATTGCCCGTTTTTCATGTGGTCTTCCTTCATGCGCATGAAGGTGGCATCGGGATCTGTTTTGCTAAAGCTCTTTCTATGTTCACCCATTATGTTTTCCTGCTCTTCATATTTATCCAGGGCTGCAGGCCAGTGTTTCTTTGCATAGCCCAGTTTTTGTTTTACCTGTTTGCTTACCGGCTTATCCTTTAGGGCAGCATCTATATTAGCAATGATCTGCTCTACTTTTTCTTTATCTATTTTATCAAAATCACTGGGGTCGGTATCGTCTAACTCACTGGCTGCAATACTTTGAGCATATTTCCACAACTCATCTAACTGCAATTTCATCTTCTCTTTATTGGTCTTAATAGCATTGCCCCATACAAATGTATATCGGTTAGCATTGGCTTCTATCTTAGTACCATCGGTGTATATTTCCTTTAGGCTTACTAATCCTTCGACTGCAAGCAAATGAACCACCTGAATGAATATTTTTTTTAAGGGTTCTTTTAATTTTTCGCTTCTAAAACGATTGATCGTATTATGGTCAGGCTGGCTCATGCCACTGAGCCACATAAAATGAATGTTTTGTTGAAGAGCCTCTTCTATTTTACGGCTGCTGTAAATATTATTAATGTAAGCATATACCAGCACTTTTAATAACATACCAGGATGGTAATTGGAAGCTCCACCGGTTTTATACTGGCGAAAAAGGGGTTGGATATCTATGCGGCTGAGTATATCATCTATAACTCTTACCGGATGATTAATCTTAATGAGTTCATCAAGACTGGGCGGCAGAAGCATCGCCTGGCGCTGATGATACGCCTTAA
>NZ_CBTK010000132.1 GCF_000531125.1 Candidatus Contendobacter odensis Run_B_J11
AAGCGCCGACGATTTCGCCTAAGCGCACCGCAGTGCGCAGATTATCCTCGTGACGACCGGCGCGGTGGGCGAAATCGTCGGCGCTGGTCGTCACGAGGATAATCTGCGCACTGCGGTGCGCTTAGGCGTTATCGACCGTTACGATACTGACTCCACCCGTGCAGTTGATGGGGCGGACGTCGTTGTAATCGCAGTGCCGTTGGGCGCGATTGCGGCGGTATTGCGCACTATCGCCCCGCACTTGGCACGCCAGTGTGTGCTGACCGATGTAGGGAGCGCCAAGAGCAGTGTAATCGCCGATGTCGAGCGGATTTATGGCACGATCCCGCCGAACTTCGTCCCCGGTCATCCCATTGCGGGCACTGAGAAAAGCGGCGTCGAAGCCTCGTTCGCCACCCTGTTCCAGCGCCGGCGAGTGATTCTGACCCCACTGGCGGAAACCGCTATTACTGCGTACCGCCTGATCCGGAGGATGTGGGAACTGACCGGCGCGGAGGTGGTGGATATGGGAGTGCGTCATCATGACGCCGTATTGGCAGCGACCAGCCATCTGCCGCATGTCTTGGCCTATACCCTGGTGAATACCCTGGCGCGGCTGGACGACCGGGCGGAGGTGTTCCGCTATGCCGCCGGCGGTTTCCGTGATTTCACTCGCATTGCTTCCAGCGATCCGCTCATGTGGCACGACATCTGTGTCGCCAACCGCGAGCAGTTGCTGGAAATGATCACGCTGTTCAGCGCCGATTTGGTGCAGTTGGCCGAGGCTATCCGCAGTGACGACCGCGCCGCGATTCTCGCTACCTTTCAGCGAGCCAAGCGCGCCCGCGACAACCTCTATCTTGATTGAATCCCCGCCATGACTGATCTCAGCTTTACTGTGGAACCCGGTGGTAGCCTGCATGGATGCGTGCGGGTTCCCGGGGATAAATCCATTTCTCATCGCGCCATTATGTTCGGAGCGCTGGCTGAAGGCGTGACCATGATCACCGGCTTTCTGGATGGCGAGGATTGCCTGGCCACGTTGCGGGCGTTCCGCGCCATGGGGGTGCGCATTGACGGGTCGGAACAGGGTCAAGTTACAGTGCATGGCGTTGGTTTGCATGGACTGCATGCGCCGATTGGCCCGTTGGACATGGGCAACTCCGGTACCTCCATGCGGCTGATGAGCGGGATTTTGGCCGGACAGGCGTTCGATACGGTGTTGACTGGCGACGCCTCCTTGAACCGGCGTCCAATGCGGCGGATAACGGAGCCGCTGACGCAAATGGGGGCGTGGGTTGAAACCACCGAAAGAGGTTCGGCACCGCTGCGGATTCACGGCAGCCAGCGGTTAGTCGGCATGGATTACCGGATGTCGGTCGCCAGCGCTCAGGTCAAATCCTGTTTGCTGCTGGCGGGTCTGTATGCCGAAGGTGTGACTCGTGTGACCGAACCCGCGCCGACTCGCGATCACACCGAACGGATGCTGGAAGGCTTTGGTTATGGGCTGCGGCGTGAAGGTGAGCGCACCGTTGCCGTAACCGGGGGCGGACGATTGACCGCAACCGCGATTGATGTGCCCGCCGATATTTCCTCAGCGGCGTTCTTCCTGGTGGGCGCCAGCATCGCGCCAAGTTCCGATTTGACTTTGAAACATGTCGGCGTCAATCCGACCCGCACCGGAGTGATTGATATCCTGCGGTTGATGGGCGCGGATATTGAGGTGCTGAATTTGCGCTGGGCGGGTGGCGAAGCGGTGGCCGATCTGCGGGTGCGCTACGCGCCTTTGCGTGGCATTCGGATTCCCGAAGCGTTGGTGCCACTGGCGATTGACGAATTTCCGACGTTGTTTATCGCTGCCGCCTGCGCCACCGGCGAAACCGTGTTGACGGGGGCTGCAGAGTTGCGGGTTAAGGAAAGCGACCGGATTCAGGTCATGGCGGATGGCTTGACCACGCTGGGTATCGTAGCCAAGCCAACCGCCGATGGCGTCGAGATCCAAGGCGGACGGTTGACTGGCGGAACGGTGGAGAGCCACGGCGATCACCGGATCGCCATGAGTTTCGCGATGGCTGGGCTACGCGCCAGTGACTTGATCCAGGTTCGTGACTGCGCCAATGTCAACACGTCCTTTCCCGGTTTCGTACCCTTTGCCCACAATGCGGGCCTGACGATCACCGCACCGGGAACCGCATGAATATCCTGGCTCCCGTCATCACCGTGGACGGCCCCAGCGGGGTGGGCAAGGGCACCCTCTGCCAGTGGCTGGCGATTCGACTAGGCTGGCATCTGCTGGACAGCGGCGCCTTGTACCGATTGACTGCGCTGGCGGCATTGCGCCGCAGCTTACCGCTGGAGGACGCCGATCAAGTGGCGATGGTGGCGGCAAATCTGGAAGCGGAATTTACCGCCAACGCTGATGGTTGCTTGCGCATCACCCTGGATGGAACCGAAGTTGGCACCGATCTGCGTACCGAGCATTGCGGCAATGCCGCCTCTCGAGTCGCCGCACTACCCGCCGTGCGCACCGCGTTATTGCAACGGCAGCGGAATTTCCGCCGTGCCCCCGGCCTCATCGCCGACGGACGGGACATGGGCACCGTGGTGTTCCCGGAGGCCGAACTCAAACTGTTTCTGACCGCCAGTGCCGAAGAACGCGCTCAGCGGCGGCATAAGCAGTTGAGTCAACAGGGCTTGGATGCTAACCTTAAAAATCTTGCTGGCGAAATTGCCGAGCGTGATACCCGCGATAGCCAGCGGGCGATAGCCCCGCTCCGGCCCGCTGCCGACGCGGAAATTCTGGATACCACCCACTTGAAGATTGCTGAAGTGTGTGATTGGGCGCTGGCACTGACCGTCCATCGGCTGGGGTTGCCGGAACCGTGTTAGGCGAGATCTTTACGCGGGTAGCGTCCATGCTAGGCTTAACTGTTGACGAGCGCTGGGACTGGGCGCTCCCATCGCAATGAACATTCAGTCACCCCATACCGGTTCGGACGTGTGCGGCCGAACTTGATCATCCAACTAACCCGTGGCGGTTTTTGCCGCCGGTTCTTTTGAGCTATAACCCATGACCGAAAGTTTTGCCGAACTGTTTGAACAGAGTCTGATTGATAAGCAGATGCAGATTGGTTCCATCGTCCAGGGAACGGTGGTCGAAATCCGGGCGGACGCGGTGGTCGTCAATGCCGGCCTGAAGTCCGAAGGACTGATCCCAATCGAACAGTTTTACAGCGAGGACGGCGTTCTCGAAGTGAAAGTGGGCGATGTGATCGAAGTTGCCCTGGATGCGCTCGAAGATGGGTTTGGAGAAACCCGGCTGTCCCGCGAGAAGGCCAAGCGTGCCCGGGTCTGGACCGCCTTGGAAAAAGCCTTCGAAGGCGAGGAAATCATCAAGGGTCTGATCAGCGGTAAGGTGAAGGGTGGTTTCACCGTGGATATCGGCGAAATCCGCGCTTTCCTGCCCGGTTCGCTGGTGGATGTGCGCCCGGTGCGCGATGCCGCCTATCTGGAAGGGAAGGAACAGGAATTCAAGGTCATCAAGCTCGATCGCCGGCGCAATAACGTCGTGGTGTCCCGTCGGGCAGTGGTGGAGCAGGAATACAGCGCCGAACGCGAGGCGCTGCTACAGAATTTGCAGGAAGGCCAGATCGTGGATGGTGTGGTCAAGAATCTCACCGATTACGGTGCGTTTCTGGATCTGGGTGGCATTGACGGTCTGCTGCACATCACTGACATGGCGTGGCGACGGGTCAAGCATCCCTCGGAAGTCGTCAGCGTCGGCGATGCTGTTAAGGTCAAAGTGTTGAAGTTCGACCGCGAGCGCAACCGGGTGTCGCTGGGTCTGAAACAATTGGGTGACGATCCTTGGACCGCCTTGGCTCGTCGCTACCCAGTGGGCACCCGGGTGTTCGGTAAAGTGACTAATATTGCTGATTATGGTTGCTTTGTGGAGATTGAGGAGGGGGTTGAGGGTTTGGTTCATGTTTCTGAAATGGACTGGACTAACAAGAACGTCAATCCGAACAAGGTAGTGGCTTTGGGCGACGAGACCGAGGTTATGGTGCTTGACATCGACGAGGATCGCCGCCGCATCTCGCTGGGCATGAAGCAGTGCCAGGCGAATCCGTGGGAAGATTTCGATCAGGGTCATGCCAAGGGCGACCGCGTTTCCGGCAAGATCAAATCCATTACCGACTTTGGCATCTTCATCGGATTGGATGGCGGGATCGATGGGTTGGTGCATCTATCCGATATTTCCTGGCACGCCACCGGCGAGGAAGCAGTGCGCCAATACAAGAAAGGCCAGGAAGTGGATGCAGTGGTGTTGGCGGTCGATCCCGAACGCGAGCGTATTTCGCTGGGTATCAAGCAGCTTGATAAGGATCCGTTCTCCAATTTCGTCGCTGATAATGTCAAAGGCTGCATTATTCCAGGCCGGATTGTTTCAGTGGACGCCAAGGGCGCGATGGTGGATTTAGGCAATGGAGTGGAGGGTACCTTGCGCGCCTCCGAACTGTCCCGCGAGCGGGTTGACGATGCGCGTGCGCTGCTGAAAGAGGGCGACGAGGTCGAAGCCAAATTTATCGGGGTGGATCGCAAGAATCGCACGATCACCTTGTCTATCAAGGCCAAGGACATGGCGGATGAAGCCGATGTACTCCAGGACTACAGCCGCAGATCCAGCACTGGCGCGACTTTGGGCGACATTTTCAAGGAGCAGATGAGCGCACCGGACGAGTGACGGTTACAAGCGGTAGACCGGCGCGGTGGTTTCTCCCACCCCACCGGTTCGCCGCTGAATAGCCACTGTGAGTGCTTGAACGATGACATTGCAGTGTGCGCCATTGCAGTTGCCATTCACTGGGAGACCTTCCATGACGAAATCAGAATTGATCGAGATTCTCTCGCGCAAGCGCAGCGACATTCTCTATAAAGATGTGGAACAGGCTGTTAAGACGCTGCTGGAGCAGATGAGCGAGTCTTTGTCCAGCGGTGAACGGATTGAAATTCGTGGTTTTGGCAGCTTTTCGTTACACTTCCGGCCACCACGGGTCGGTCGCAATCCCAAGACGGGCGATGCGGTGACGCTGGCGGGTAAGCATGTGCCGCACTTCAAACCTGGCAAGGAGCTGCGCGAACGGGTTAATGAATGCTATTCCGAGGGTGGCAGTCGGTTATTATGATTGTTGTTACCATCCGGTAGGCAGTTGGGCGGTCATCCGTCTACCCAAAAAAATTACCATAATAGTGTGATTTTTTTGGATAGACGGATGACAGTGACCAAAATCGTTACGCTTAGCGGATGATCAGCTCGGACTTGCCGATTTCAAGTGGTTCTGGCGGGGGAAACCAATGTTTTGGATTAGATTTATTAAAGTTGTTTTAATCACCGCAATTCTGTTGGTCGTACTGGTACTAGGCATTGAGTTTTCCACGCTGCATACCGATCCGGTTACCGTTAACTATCTGATGGGCACGGCAACCATGCCGCTGTCGCTCTTGATGGTATGCGCCTTTACTACGGGCGTGATATTGACCGGGTTGATGGGAATGTTTGTCGTATTGCCATTGCGCTGGCAAGTGGCCCGGTTGCGGCAGGTGGTCTCCAGCAAGGATCAGGAAATCAGCCTGCTGTCTAAAAAGATCGGACGGGATGCTCACTGATGGGAAGTTTGTCTTAAAAATCATGATGGAACTACTGTGGCTACTGCTACCGGTTGCTGCGGCCTCCGGCTGGTGGGTGGCCCAACGCGAGTACACAGGCAAGCGGAACGGTGCGACGATTCGTAATGCCGAGTACTTCAAGGGATTGAATTATCTGATCGATGACAAGCCCGATCAGGCTATTGAGGTGTTCACTCGTATGGCTGACGTTGACCGGGATACCGCCGAGACCCATTTGACCTTGGGTAATCTGTTCCGCCGCCGTGGCGAGGTGGATCGGGCGATTCACATTCATGCCAGTCTGATCGCTCGTCCCAACCTGACGACCAACCAACGCTGTTGTGCCCTGTTTGAACTCGGCGAGGACTATTTGCGAGCGGGTCTGTTTGATCGCGCTGAGGAACTGTTTCGAGAACTCCTGGATCAGCCCGATTACACCGAAGTCGCGTTGTCTCGCCTGGTTCACATCTTTCAGCAGGAAAAGGACTGGCAGCAGGCGATCACCTATTGTGACCGCCTGGAGCGAATCAGCAGTGAATCCAAACAGCGCGAGACCGCACATTTCTGCTGTGAGTTGGCCGAGGTGGCGAATCAGCGCCGCCAGGATGACGCAGCGAAAGCGTGGTTGCTGGATGCGCTGGCGCGTGACCCCGATTGCGCTCGAGCCAGCCTGTTGCTGGGTCGTCTTTCCATCCGGGCCAGTGATTATCAGGCAGCTATTGTGGCCTTGCAGGTGGTCGAGCAGCAGGATCGGGGTTATTTCCCGGAAGTGATCGCGCCGCTCGGCCAGTGTTACGGTGCGTTAGGCCGTCTTGATGAATGGGTAGCCTATCTGTGGGAAGTTCAGCAGCGGGATCATGGTGGTCGGATTACCGATGCTTTGGCGGATTGGCTGATGCGCCAGGAGGGCGAGGAAGCGGCGCTCCAGTTTCTCGAACGCGAGTTGCGGGACTATCCGACGCTGTTAGGTTTACGCCGTCTGGTCGAAATCAAGCTAAGGCGAGGCGAGGGTGCGGAATACGCTGATCTGAAGGCCCTGCACTGCGTTAGCACTCAGATGCTCAATAGTGCTGCCCGTTACCACTGTGTCAACTGCGGTTTCGTAGTTAAATCGCTGCACTGGTGTTGCCCCAGTTGCCAGCGCTGGAACACCATCAAACCGATGTCCGACTTGGTTATGAAAACCAATGCCTGATCAGTCCTTGGCTCCGACCTGCATGATCCAAGACATTCGTTTCGCAAAAGCTACGTTATCGCTTGCATTCCTGAATTCCCGTTCTATGGTTGCTTTTAATGCCGGTTAATTTGCGCGGCAGTATGAACCCTAGCGAAAAAGGAGTCTGATAATGAAGTTGTTGACGAATATGCTGCTCGCCTTTGTTTTGGCATTCCTCTCCGTTGCCAGTTTCGCGCAGGCGATTGACATCAACACGGCAACCGCTGAACAGATGGACAAGGCGCTGAAAGGGATCGGTCCCAAAAAAGCGGCTGACATTGTGAAATATCGTGAAGCCAATGGTCCCTTCACCTCGGTAGATGATTTAGCCAAGGTTCCCGGCATCAAGGGAAAGACCCTTGACATGATCAAGCCGATGGTGACTGTAGGCGACATGCCAGCCATGCCTGCCACTCCGGCTACGCCCGCGACCCCAGCAAAGCCTGCTGCTCCGGCGATGCCCGCGATGCCGGCGATGCCCGCGACCCCCGCGAAACCCGCCACTCCGGCGATGCCTGCTATGCCTGCCGCTCCGGCGATGCCCGCCACTCCGGCGATACCCAAGCCGTAATCTTTTTGTAATGGATTGCCGTTGGCCGCTCACTAGGCGGCCAATGCTTTGCCAAGACTTTCACACCCGTTTGACCCGAAGATGTAGCGCGCCGCATGGGCGCAAACGCTGCGATCCGCTATTTTCCAAGTCAAAGCGAAACTCCTGTCTATAATGACGCGCTTTCCGGTAACGACTGTTGCCGCCAATTGAGAACGTGTCCATGTTCCGCCCTCTGGAATTGTTCATCGGCTTGCGCTATACCCGCGCCAAACGCCGCAATCATTTTATTTCCTTCATTTCTCTCACTTCCATGCTGGGTATAGCGCTGGGTATCACCGCGTTAATCACCGTATTGTCGGTGATGAATGGCTTCCAGCAGGAACTGCGTGGACGCATCCTGGCGATGACGGCTCACGCGACCATCAGCCGCTGGAATGGTTTGATGGACGATTGGCTCATGGTGCGGGAACAGGCTCGGCGCAATCCCGAAGTTCAGGGTGGAGCGCCCTACATCCGGGGTGAGGCGATGCTGAATAACGTCTCGCTGGTCAGCGGCGCACTAATTCAGGGCATTCTGCCGGCGGAGGAGCAACAGGTCTCGGACATTGGCGGCAAGATGATTCAGGGATCACTGGACGATCTGCGTCCCGGTCGGTTTGGCATCATCTTGGGCAAGGAGTTGGCGAACGCGCTGGGAGTTGGGGTGGGTGACAAAATTACGGTGATTACGCCGCAGGCCAACGTGACTCCGGCAGGGGTGTTGCCACGGCTGAAACGCTTCGACGTGGTGGGTCTGTTCAAGGCCGGTATGTATGAGTACGACCGGGGACTGGCCCTGGTGCATGTCGCCGATGCGGGCAAGTTGTTTCAATTGCCCGAGGGCGCGGTCAGCGGGGTACGGCTGCGATTGCATGATCTGTTTCAGGCGCCACGCTTGGCCCGCGAACTGACGAATCAATTGCCCGATGGTTATCTGGCTCGCGACTGGACCCAGGATCACGCCAGCTTTTTCCGGGCGGTACAGATCGAAAAGACCGCAATGTTTGTGATTCTGACCCTGATCGTGGCGGTAGCGGCGTTCAACATCGTGTCGGCTTTGGTGATGGTGGTCACCGACAAGCAGGCCGATATTGCGATTCTGCGCACCCTGGGCGCGACACCGCTCAGCATCATGGGCATTTTCATCGTGCAGGGCATCACCATCGGTCTGGTCGGCACCCTGCTGGGGTTGATCGGCGGGGTGTCGCTGGCGACGCACGTGGATGTAACGGTGTCGTTTATCGAACGGGTATTCGGTTTCAAATTCCTGGCCCCGGACGTGTATCTGATCAGCGATTTGCCGTCGCAAGTGCAATGGGGCGATGTGACGACCATTGGTCTGGTGGCGTTTGGGCTGGCGACGCTGGCGACGCTCTATCCGGCCTGGCGCGCGGCGCGGACGCAACCGGCGGAGGCGCTGCGTTATGAATAGTGAGAATGCGGTGGCGACAGCATCGGCAGCCGTGGTCTTGGAATGCCGTCAACTGGCTAAGGCATTCCGGGAGGGCAGCGAGCGGTTGGAGGTGTTACGGGAGGTCAATTTTCAAATCCGGCGCGGCGAGCGGCTGGCGATTATCGGCAGTTCCGGGTCGGGCAAAAGTACCCTGTTGCATTTGCTGGGCGGGCTGGATACGCCCACCGCCGGCTCTGTGTGGGTTGTTGGGAAGGAATTGAGCCGACTGAGCGACGCGGGACGAGGCCGATTGCGCAACCGCTGCTTAGGCTTTATTTACCAGTTTCATCATCTGTTGTCGGAGTTCACGGCGCTGGAGAACGTGGCGATGCCGCTGCTGATTCGCGGCGAAGCACCCGCCAGAGCCAAGGAACTGGCGGCGGATTTGCTGGAACGGGTCGGGCTGGGGCCACGCTTGAAACACAAGCCGGGTGAGTTGTCCGGCGGCGAACGGCAACGGGCGGCGGTGGCGCGGGCGTTGATCACCGAACCGGCCTGTGTGCTGGCCGACGAACCGACCGGCAATCTGGATCGGCACAGCGCCGAGCACGTGTTTGAACTGATGCTGGAACTCAACCAAGCCTTGGGCACCAGCTTTGTCGTGGTGACCCATGACCCTGAACTGGCGGGGCGGATGGATGCGGTGTGGCGGCTGACCGATGGGGTGTTGCAAGCGGAGCGTTAAAACGTAGATACCGTCTTGATTGTCAATGGGCAGGCCCCCATTCGGAGTGGTACGGTTGTTGATGTTTGAGTACGCCGAACGCCAGTTGGACGAGTTTGCGCATGGCGGCGCCGAGGGCCGCCATTTTGGCTTTGCCACGGACCAGCAGGCGCTGGTACAACATGCGGATATGGGAGTTATGGCGGGTCGCCACGACTGCGGCCATGTACAGCGCTGCCCGGACGCGAGGTGCGCCGGCTTTGGACCGACAGGGACGGCGATGCAGGCTGCTGCCCGATGGGCATTCGACGGGGACCAAACCGAGGAAGGCAGTCACCGGATCGGCGGAGGTAAAGTCGTGGCTGTGCAGCACTGCCAGCAACCGCTGGGCGGTTTTATCGCCCACGGCGGGAATCGAGCGCAGCAAGTCTTGATCCTGTTTCAGACCGGGATAGCGGTCGATGTGATCGTGAATCGCCGCCTGTACGCGGGTTTGCTCCTGCTCCAAAAAGAAAGGTGATGTGCTGCTGGAGCGAGTCCGCAACCGTTGCGGGCAGCGCGACCCCCTCCGCTTTTTCCTGCCGATTCCGTTCCCGGCGCAGGTCGGCTTCAACCGCATCCAGACGGGCGATCAGGGCGTTCAATTCCCGAATCTCCGGGGTTGGCGGTTGCCAGCGGGGTGGGTTGACCAAGGCCCCGTACCGGGCCAGCACGTGGCTGTCGTGGGCGTCGGTTTTGGTGCGCACCGCCAAGCCCTGACCAAAGGCCTTGGTCTGGGCGGGATTGACGACCGACACCACCGCACTGGCCGCCGCAAACCAGAGGGCGACCGCTTCATGGTAGACCCCGGTTGCTTCCAGAATCAGATGTACCTGGCTCAAATCCGGCACCTTTTGACGACCCAACCAAACCCGCAACTCGACAAAGCCGTCCGGGGTATTGGGCACGCTCTTGAAGCGACTCGCATTCGTAACCGGATTGAGTAGACTGACATCCAGTTTCTGCTTGGCGACATTGACACCGAGAATGTACATGGAGCTTCTCCTGAATTCAGACGACCTGCGCCGCCACTCGCCTTGTGCATCCAGGATCACCGCGCCGGGCGGGTCCTCGGTTACCGTTCAGGGTCAGGGCAGGCAAAAACAGCGAGTTCGAGGGCTTCATCTACGCAACAGGGTCATTCCCTCAGGGTGGGTTCAAGCTCACTCAACCTCCAGTCGTGGCAGTTCACCACCACCATCACTAAGATACAAGGGCGGGTTAGGGCATCAGCCCGTAACCCGCCATTCGGGGGGAAATCGTGGAATCGGCGGGTTACGCTGCGCTAACCCGCCCTACTACTTCGAAGTAATTCCTCTCCCACCAGTGGGAGAGCAGGGCTGGTAGCGTAGACCACCATGATCATTGCCGGAAAATATGAAGTGATGGGCGAGTTGGGACAAGGTGGCATGGGGGTTGTTTACCAGGTTCGCCACCTCGAACTGGGCTCGATTTTCGCGCTCAAGATATTGCGTCCCGAACTGATCGAGGCGAAGGAAACGGGCGGAGCCCTGGGGCGGAGCCCTGGGGCGGTTTTATAACGAAGCGCGAGTCATGGCCCGGCTACGGCATCCACACGTCATCCAGGTGTTCGACATCGACCAGGATCAAGGCCGCCCCTACTTTGTCATGGAATTCATTCAAGGGCGGAGCCTGCATGAAATTCTGCAACAGGAAGGCCCGCTGCCCTTGCCCCGTGTGCTGGCTATCAGCACCCAAGTCGGCCAAGCGTTGGCCTACGCCCACGCCCAACAACCGCCAGTCATCCATCGCGACATCAAACCCCACAACATCATGCTTGAAGATGGCGCCGGTCGCGTGGTGGTGTTGGATTTCGGGATCGCCAAGCTACTGGATCAGCAGCAAGCCCAATATACCCGCACCGGCGACTTCATCGGCA
Organism: Candidatus Contendobacter odensis Run_B_J11; assembly: GCF_000531125.1. Classification (GTDB taxonomy): domain Bacteria; phylum Pseudomonadota; class Gammaproteobacteria; order Competibacterales; family Competibacteraceae; genus Contendibacter; species Contendibacter odensensis. The sequence continues at coordinate 11,511 of NZ_CBTK010000132.1, forward strand.
CGGTCGCCTATGGCGCCCCCGAGCAACTGCGTGGTGGCATGACGTTGGACGGGCGCGCCGATCTTTTCGCGTTGGGCTTGGTGATGTACGAAATGGCTACCGGCCGCAAGTTCTTTGCGGGGCTGTCCCAACAAGAGATTATCGGCAAGCAACTCTACGAACGCGGTGATTACCATCCGGTGTTCGAACGTCCGGTGCCGAAAGCCTTCCGGCGCTTGGTCGCCAAAGCCATCGCGAAAAACCGGGATCGGCGCTACGGCTCGGTCGCGGAATTGCTCGCCGCGCTGGCTCAGGTGCCTGTAAGCCGCTGGGGCGAACTAGCGTGGATCGCGCCAATGGGCGGCGTATTGCTGGCGGCGCTGGCGATGCTGGCGTGGACCTGGGAAGCACCTTGGCGCGGCGCTATCACCCACTTCGTCGAACTGTGGCTAGTTTCATCAACCCCTCCGGCGCTGCCACAGTTACCTCGCCCGAGCTTAGGAAGGGAAAACCCACCTCAATCCAGCGAGCCAGCCCAATCAAGCGAACCGGCTAAAACCGCTGAGATTCACCCTTCCCCCGCGCCGCCGCCAGTCATGCCGACTCGACCGGCCGTCGCTGTCAAGCCCTCCGAAACGCGGGCGCCAGACCAGCCCGCCCAACCCGTCGCGCCGCCAGCGATTCGCCCGCCTCAATTGACCCATTGGAGTTGGACTCCCGAACTGGCCACACTGACCCTGGCAGTGGGACAAGCCCAAGATTTCGCCGTGACGGTGTTAGCCGCCGAACCGGTTTCCTCCTTCACTTATCGGTGGTGGATTGATGATCGACTGGAGGCGGCAACCGGCCCGAATTGGCGTTACCAGCCCAGCGCCGGCGCTGCCGGCCAGACCCATACCGTGCGGGTCGAAGCGATGGATGGCGAGGGCGGCACGGTCGCCCACCAGTGGACGGTCGCGGTCG